>SVUJ01000015.1 GCA_015063305.1 Oscillospiraceae bacterium
ATAATCAAGTTTCTCCAAATATAGGTGATTTAGACTCTTCTGCAAATTTTCATAAACGACGAGATTACGACTGTCGACCCATTTGGCATTTCTTCGTGTATAAACTTCTCCATTGTATTCAAGCGTATCCAATTCGTATCCACCTCCAACAAACTACTAGAATTCACTCATGCTTTCATTGCGACCTCCGACTCCCTGCAAGGAATATCGGATCATGCATGAGTTCTTTAATCATCGGTTTCCTCATTATTCGTACCCCAAGGATAAGATGTTTTTCCTTTTTGAATCTCTGTTGCTATTACTGCTTCAATATTATCAATAATAAATCTTTGAGCTTCCTCTGTGAAATATATTACAGGAGTACGTCTTCCGTAATTATCCCAGTCAGCTAAAACAAGACCGATTGCCTCGCCCTCATCAGTAGGAAAACGCTTGATTTTTCCGTCTTCCCATTCTCTGTACTCTATCATTCCAATATTTAACAACCACTGCGTTATTTTTCGATACGATAGTTTTTCGATTTTCTTTTGCTCAATATCCTCTCGTACCAACCAATTTATTTTTCTCGCTACTGCCGTTGCAGAAAGCGGATTGGGAGAATATCCAAAATCCTTAAGTTGTTCTTGTGTAATTGTGAACGGAAGACGTTCCGGTTTGTTTTCTTTGGGTGATTTTCGGCGCTCTCTGTCAATCTCTTTTTGAAGAATTCCTGAAACATAGAAAAAGCATCTTGATAGGCGAACGTTATTAGCAATATCATCTTCAGGAATCGGCGTATCATCCAAAGGATTGATACCGTTTGCCAATCTGTCTATAAAGGATTTTGCGTATTCGATCTTTTCAAGCTCTGTCATTCTTCTAACTTCCTTTCTTCTTGTAAAACTTTCTTTTGCTCCGATTTGAGATATCTAAAACTATAAAAACAAACAGCTTTTATTCAGCATCTTTTTCCTTTTTATGATAACGCAGACAGCACATATCGTCGCCCTTTGCGATACACTTGGGCAGATCAAGCACACTGCCGTAGCACTCGCCTATACCGTGGTCGCCGCACATAGCGATATCACAAAGCATAGCTATCTCCTCGTCGGAGCAGCCCGCCTTTTGCCAAGCCTTAACGAGCGGACAGTAATGAAAATCGATAGAAAGCTTGTCATCGGTTGATTCAAGTATCTTCATTTCAAAAACAAACTGCGCGGGCTTGGTGAAAAGAGTTTTGCGAAGTCCCTTAAGACTGTCTGTATTTCCCTTCTTTACAAGCTCAGCACCCTGTGAAAGACCGCATCTCTTTACCGCATCGCTTCCAAAATCTCTGGGGTCAAGTCCTCTTTTCTTTGCCTCGTCGCAAAGCAGATATAGCCAAAAAGCTCTGTGCTCAAGCTGTGCGCGGATAGCCTGTAAAAGGGCGTTTTTGTACTTGGGGTCGTTCTTTACGTTACTCATATCAATTCTCCTTTAAACGTCTTTATACAAATATTGTAACAGATAATGTGGCTTGCCGTCAATATCCTTTTTTCTCTTTCGAATAGATCTCTATTTAGTCCAATATACTATATTACAAATAATTTTATAGGTAGGATTTATGAAACAATCAATAGGGCTCTGGCAACTGATAGGCTTTGCCGTTACCTCTCTTGGGGGAACGATTTTACATTTTCTATACGATTGGCTTGGAGAGGCAGTTTGGATCGCTCCCTTTTCGGGGGTAAATGAGTCAACTTGGGAGCATATGAAGCTCCTCTTTTGGCCGATGCTTCTTTTTGCTATAGCGCAAAGCTTTTTCTTCGGTGACCGTAAGGATTTTTGGTGTGTCAAGCTCCGCGGCACACTTCTCGGACTTGCGATGATCCCCGTTCTCTTTTACACCTACAACGGCGTGATAGGCAAGTCGCCGGATTGGCTCAACATCGCTATCTTCTTTGTTTCTGCCGCGATAGCGTACATTTACGAAACACGGCTCTTTAATTCCGAAAAGCTGCGTTGCAGGTCGCCAAAATCAGCCATTACCGCGCTTTGTGTAATCGCCCTACTCTTTGTACTTTTCACATTCAAAACGCCCGCGCTTGGCATTTTTAAAGACCCTTTGACCGGCACTTACGGAATATAAGCAAAAGAGGCTTCGCATTAGCGCAGCCTCTTTACCTTTTACTTTAACATTTATTTAATTCTCAAAAGTCGCCTTCTTTGCCTTATACAATGCAATAATACGGTTCATTTCGTTGTGAACGATCATATATCCCTCGTCCACTCCCATACCGGGCTTTGCAAGGATCTGTGTCGGCTGAGTTGCCATGGCACAGTGAACACATACCTGCGCGGAACGGTCGGTTTCGTTGCAGGTTCCGCCCTGATATGCGCCTATGCCCTTCTCCTTACAATAAAGAACTGCCTCGATAGTATTGTTTATACCGCCGAGATCGGGGGTCTTTATCTGTATCATATGACCTGCCTTGTTATCGGCAAAGAGCTTGATATCCTCAAGGGTATTGCACCACTCATCAGCAACCAGCTCAACGTCGCAATTACGTCTGTCAAGCTCTGCAGTAAGCGCGGAGAGCGCCTCTATCTGTGCCTCTCTGGTGCTGTCGCAGTCCATCGGACCCTCTATACGGAGCTTGAACGGCTTTGCTATCTCGCCAAGCTTCTCTATATAATCTGCCATAGCGACATAATTGTTGTTTCCGAAAACCGCTCCGATAGTTCCATAAACGTCTATATGCATAACGGGCATATATTCCGAAGATGCTCGATTATTAATTATTCGGTCACGAAGCCATGCTACATAATCCGCGAGAAGCTCTCCGTTCTCACCGAGCTTAGTACCAACGTGGTTAATGAGCGCGTGCGGAAGCACCTGTGCGCCCTTAATTATCATCTTATCGGAATTATCGTATCTGTCATCGCCGGACTGAGTAAAGATCGGTATGGGAGATTCAGACACAGAGCAATCATACTCCTTAGCAACCACCTCACACATCATTTTGCCCGTAGACTTTGCAACCGCGTCAAGGATAGCCTGCGACACTCCGTAACGAATTGCGGTATGAAGTCGTTTACCTTCAACCTGAATATCCTCCATCATCTTGCACAGCTCTCGGAAATTATCTGCCTCTTTGCCAACAAGCTCGGGCTTTATATATTTCTCGATAACCGGTATAAAATCCTCCGCAAGGAAGAGCGGGTCTCGGCCGCCTGCTCCCGAATACTGAACCGCCGCGCAGTCACCGTACGCCACCTGTCCGTCCTCAAGAACGATCATTACCGAGATAGACTCACCCGCCTGACGAACCGAACGAAATCCCTCGGTAACGGGCTCTCCTATGTAAAACATGCCGTCATGTCCGGCTCCGCGCTTGATAGCTCTCTGGTCGTCAAAATAAAATCCCGTACGTCCGGCAGAGCAGACAACATTAACTATTTTCATTATTATGCACCCCTTATGATCAATATTTCGGGCGACCTACAAGTCTGCCCTTTCCAATAGCGTAAACGTCATCAACTACCATCTGGAAGGATGCCTTACGCCCTTCTTTTGCCGCGCGCTCTTCTATCTTCTGTCTATGGAAATCGGAGATCTCCTTGGAGAAAGGAATATTTCCGCGCTCAAGAATTCGTACAGCTCCGTTATTATCGCGGCAAGGGAGCATAAGTCCCGCGTTTGCGCGGCAAGGCGCGAACGGAATATCTATAACTCCTGCCTCAACTCCACGGCATGCGCCGACCGCAATATCTCCCTGTCCCAATTCGAAGCATTTATCAACGATCGCGCGAGTTTCCTGACGAATGATCTCCTTCTCTATCTCAAGGCTCTCGTTCTCGAAAGTCTGATCGTAGAGCATATTTACTACCTGTTTGGTGCAGCGAAGTCCCTGTGCATTAGCTTCCATAGTGGGGATACCAACTGCTTCGTGAGGAGTTTTTACTATTACCTTAGTTGCCTTGGAAAGAGCGGCAATAAGGCTACCGAAGGAAATAACACCAAACGCCATAGCTTCATCCGCAGGGAAACCGCCCATCCACTGGTGCAGGACAGTGGTTACCTCTACGTCGTTGTATCCGTACTTTTTGAGATACTCGTCGGTAAGCTCCTCAAGAGTTCTGATAGCCGCAACATCCTGTACGAGATTTCCGCACTGACCGTATCCGACCGTGATATTCTTAACTCCCTGCTCTGCGGCAAGAAGCGCCTCGATAATAGCTACCGAGTGTGAAATACAGGGAGGAACGAGGGTTCCCGTAAGAGGACCAAAGGGCTCTCGGTTAATAGATACTCCCATCTCCTCGTAAAGACCAACAAGTCTGTCGGTATACTGCCAATCGCGTATAGTACGCTCCATAGGGATATTTTTGCAATAGGGGAGATTGTAAGAGATACCTCCGCCCTCATAGCTGGTAAAGCCTCCTGCAAGAGTGATCTCGGTGAGAAGTCTTGCATCGGGTGTTCCGTGACGCACCTGCATAGGAACATTCACGCTTTCGATCACCTTTCGGCAATTTGCTACGCCGTGATTGACTGCGGGAAAACCGTTGAGCATTGCTCTGCCAAGGCGGATAGATTCGGAAATTCCGTTCTCAGCCTCCTCGTATCTGTTCTGACGGGTATAACTGTCAATAGTAGAAGGAAGCAGATCTGCCTCACCGTGCTTCTCAAGATACTGCATCAACTTTATATGCTCCTCCAGCACGGGTACTCCCGCACGTGGCTGAACAAGAGTACGTCCGTCACGTTTAGCATCGAGCAGCTTTTGCGAGAACTTTCTCGCCTCCGGCATAGCCTTATGATATGCCACAGCCTCCTCTATGTCTACATCCTTACCGGTATGCCACTGACCAAGAACTTCCTCACGTTGCTTATAAAAAGCCTCGTCACTTAAACGCTTATTTTGAATATCCATGATACTCAAGCTCCTTTTTCATTATTCTGAGTGCCGCCTCAGGGTAATGGTATGAGAGTAATCCCATAGCGGCCAAAATATATTTTCTATCAACTAATATCTCTGCCTCTTTCGGGCGAAGAGATTCGGGGTGAGAGGGAGAATAGCGTGCAGCTGCTGCTATCTCTGCCGTTCTTCTCGTATGTATCAGGCTGCCTCCCGTAACAACGATCTTCCTTACACGTGTCAGATCCTTCCCCTCCTGGACAAAGGTCTGACCCATCATAGTATAGGTTTCGTATATAGTTCCGGCATGCCTCGTTACAGCTTCCTCGATAGCCGAGGACGCGAGAGCAAAATCCAACGCCTCAAGCTCGGCGTCACCGTTCGGCACTCGTTCCTTGTCCTTCACAAGCTCGTCAACAAGCGCGAGCACGCGTTCCTCGGAAAGTTCCGAGAGTGCCGCGATCTTGCGCACACCCGCCGCATCGATTATGCCCCGGACGCTGTACCTCATACCGATATCGCCCTCGACCGTACGCTTTGCATACGGTTCGGGAATGCCCTTATACACGGTATTCATATGCTCGGGCATACCGTCGGCTATTGAATATATATCGGTCGTAGCGCCGCCTACATCGACCGCAATAAGGTCTCCGATGCCGAGCTCATCACCCTGACCCTTTGCGAGCAGCTCCACAGCTGCAAGAACCGCAGATGGGGTGGGCATCATAATATCTGAAAGCAATTCAGACGCGCGGCTGAGCCCTTTAGCTTGTACTATACGGTTTAAAAATATCTCGCGTATCTTCTTTTGTGTTGCCTCGATTTGAAGAGCTCCGAATTTAGGCATTACGTTGGGACACACATAGACCTCGTGTCCTGTCAGTATGCGTTCGCACTCACGCGCGGCAACACGGTTTCCCGCGATGATTATAGGGAACGTTGGTTCCAACTTGGATATCATCTTCGCGTTATGAAGTATACACTCTGTATTTCCGCCGTCAGTACCGCCCACAAGCAATAATATGTCGGGAGATTTTTCCCTTATCTCACAGATATCTTCTTCTGTCAGCTGAAAGGCATAGACTCCGACGACCTTTGCCCCCGCGCCAAGACTGGCAAGCTTTGCCGCCTCACCCGTAAGCTCGGGCACGAGTCCGCTTGTTATCATCCTCAACCCGCCTGCGGCAGATGAGCAGGCATAACTCGCCTCATACTCGATCTTCCCTATTTTCTTTTCAAGCAGGTCAAGCGCTGCGCAAAGCCCCTCATTGATATCTGTTTCAACCGTGGTAAATGCCGCCGCAGTACCAAGTATCTCCTCCGAGTCAACGTCGACCGCGGTGAGCTTGGTATATGTACTGCCGAAATCTACCAACAAAACATTTTTCACTCTTCGTTACCGTCCATATTCAAAAGTTCACGCAGAGCCTCTATGGTAGTCTCGGGCGTAGTTCCCGGAGGGAACGCGCGGTCAAAGCCCATTGCCTTGAAGCGAGCCTCAACCTCATCAAACTTCTGTTTGCCTATAACTATGTTTCCACCCACTACAAGCGGAATTCCCTTGAGTCCCGCCTCGTCGCACTTCTCGCGCAATCCGCGGCAGTCAAGCTCGCCCTGTCCGTACAGAGAGGAAACTACTATCGCATCTGCGTTTGACTCAATAGCGGCTGCGATATACTCCTCCTGAGCGACCATAACCCCAAGATTTACCACCTCAAAGCCTGCCTGTGTGAAAGCGTGATACAGTATCTTGTTACCGACCGCATGAACGTCAGCGCCGATAACGCCTATCACCAATACCTTTTTCTTTTTGCTTTCCATTATAAAACCCCTCTTTATTATTCCAACGACTTAAGGTACTCTGCTCTACCGGTTTCGTAGAGATTATTTCCCTGTGAATCAATAATCACGATAACAGGAAAATCTTCGACCTCAAGACGTCTGATTGCCTCTGCGCCGAGGTCGTCATAAGCGACCACCTCTGCTTTTTTGATGCACTTACTTAACAGAGCGCCGCAACCGCCGATCGCGCCGAAATAAACTGCACCGTGCTCCTTCATAGCAGCTATTACCTCAGGTCCGCGCTTACCCTTACCTATCATACCGGTAAGTCCCTCGGCAATGAGTGTGGGGCTGTAAGCATCCATACGGTAGGATGTTGTAGGTCCTGCCGATCCAATCGCCTGTCCCGGCTTTGCGGGAGTAGGGCCTACGAAATATATGACGGTATCCTTCATATCTATCGGAAGCTCCTTATCAGACCAGACCAGCTCACACAATCTTTTGTGCGCGGCATCACGCGCGGTATATATCACTCCGGATATAAGACAGCTGTCCCCCGCCCTCAATTGCTTTGCCACCTCGCGGGTAAGAGGTGCGGTTATTGAAATTGCCATTATATGACCTCCGTTTTATGTCTTGTTACGTGACAGTTAATATTGACCGCCACAGGTAATCCCGCGATATGAGTGGGATAAGTTTCTATATTTACCGCAAGCGCTGTGGTTCTTCCGCCAAATCCCTGCGGTCCTATTCCGAGCGAATTGATCTTTTGGAGCAGCTCCTGCTCAAGCTCAGAGTAGAATGGGTTGTCATTGTGCTTGTCAAGGGGTCTCAAAAGCGCCGCTTTTGCAAGGTAAGCCGCCTTATCAAAAGTACCGCCTATACCAACACCAACTACGATAGGAGGACAAGGATTAGGTCCTGCCTCCTCGACAGCCTTGATCACGAAGTTTCTGACTCCGTCGATGCCGTCCGAAGGACGGAGCATAGCGATCCTACTCATATTTTCGCTTCCAAAGCCCTTAGGAGCAACGGTTATCTCGACCTTATCACCGGGTACTATATCATAATATATCATAGCGGGGGTATTGTCACCCGTATTGACTCTGTCAAGCGGATCGCGCACAACGCTCTTGCGAAGATACCCTTCGCCATAGCCTTGTCTTACGCCTTCGTTGATAGCGTCATAAAGATTACCGTCAATATGCACGTCCTGGCCTACCTTAAGGAAAACGCAAGCAACGCCCGTATCCTGACAAACAGGCTGATCGTTCTGATCGGCTATTTCGTAGTTCTCGATTATTCGATCCAGTATTTCCTTAGCCGCATCCCAGTTCTCGCAATCGCGGCAGTTACGTATGCACGATTTTACATCCTCGGTAAGGTGGCAGTTTGCATCAATGCACAGCTTTTTGACCGTTTGCGTAATAAGTGCAGCACTTATTTCTCTCATTTCTAATCATCTCCATTTGTTTATTTTTCTTAGTAGAAAACAAGCTCATAACAATATCTATCACTTGTCCACACTATATATTCTATCCAAAAGGTTACCTTCTCTGCCGATAACCTCAGCGACCACACGCTCTCCGCGCGTAAGCTCGTTAGGCTTGCCCGTGATACGTTCTGTCTTATCCTTAAGCTCAAAAATATCAACAATAGGCAATCCCGCAGCCTCCAGTCTTTCCTTAAGCTCTGCGTTTTTAGGATTGACCGCTATACCGCCCTGAGTGACAAGTACGTCTATACTGTCGCCCGGGGTGGATATGCAGGTAACGCGGCCTGAAACGATGGGAAGTCTTGCGCGGAACATAGGCGCAATTATCATAGATAGCTTTGCCCCCGCAGCCGTATCGCTGTGACCGCCCGATCCTCCCATGATATATCCGTTGGAATCGGTATGAACGTTTACGTTAAAATCGGTATCGATCTCGGTCGCACCGAGTATAACAACGTCAAGGCTATTTACAACGGCGCTCTTAGCGCCGGGAGAAGCATATTGCATTGCGGATATCTCTCTGTGTCTGGGATCGTTGCGGATCGATTCCACCGCGCTAAGATCAAAGCACTGTACGTCCAACAATGTTTCAAAGCACCCCGCCTTGAGCATATCGACCATATAACCGGTGATACCTCCAAGACCGAAGCTACCGCGAATATTCTTCTCAAGCATGATATCCTTCAAGAACTTTGCGGCTGCAAGAGATGCTCCTCCTGCCCCCGTCTGGAAGGAAAAGCCGTCCTTAAGGAGTCCCGACGCCTCAATTACCTTCGCCGCGTGAGCCGCCATTACAAGTCCCACAGGATCTCTTGTTATTTTTGTCGTACCCGATACGATGCCCTTGGGATCGCCTATAGCATCCACCTCTACCACGTAATCAACGTAGTCCTCGGATATCGAAAAGTCCGCAAGCGGATACGGCACGAGGTTGTCGGTGATCACCACCACTCGCTTCGCATACATAGCATCCGCAAAGGCATATCCCAAGCTACCGCACGCGGATCTGCCGTATTTGCCCGAGCAGTTACCCATATTATCTGCGGTCGGAGCGGCTATAAACGCAACATCTATCTTCTCCCTGCCCTCGATTATGCTGTGAGGACGTCCGCCGTGCGTATAAAACTTAACAGGCTCTGCAAGCACTCCGCGAGAGATCTCTCTTCCCAAGCCTGCCCCCATATAGTCGGTAGAAATACCTGTTACCACTCCATTCTTTATATGTCCGATGAGCGGCGTGTGTACGTCAAAGAGAGAGCTTGCATTTACCTTTATATCGCGTATACCAAGCGCGGCGATCTCTTCCATCACCATATTTAAAACGAAGTCACCGTTTCTCAGATGGTGGTGAAATGACACCGTCATTCCGTCGCGAAGACCCGCTAGCTTGATCGCCTCTTTTATAGAGCTTACGATCTTATTCAAGACACTCCCCCCCTTTCAATACCAAGCGCGCTTGCCATGGCTATGATCCGCTCTGCCCTTGCTACTATCGGGGCATCTATCATTTTTCCTCGGAGGGATATAGCTCCCTTGCCCTCTGCCTTGGCGCGTGTAATAGCATCAATGACCTCATAGGCATAGTCTATCTCGGCGATAGTGGGTGAAAAGGTATCATTTATAACATCAACGTGTCTGGGAGATATAGACGCCTTGCCTGTAAATCCAAGCGACTTGGCAAGCATTGTATCGACAACGATACCCTCGTCGTCGTTGACGTCTGTAAACGGTGTATCGTATACGTCGACCCCCGCAGCGCGAGCCGCCACAACAAGTCGCATACGGCTATACTCTATCTCTCTGCTCTCTTTTGTCCTTTTGCATTGGAGGTCTGCGGTCAGATCCTCCGCGCCGAGGAACAGACCCTTAACTCTTTTACAAGCGCTCGCTATCAAAAAGGCATTTTCAACTCCGAGCGCCGTTTCAATAAGCGCTATTATACCAACAGTGCCACATTCAAGTCCAAGCTTTTCCTCAACCTCGCTCATATATCTGTCCAGAGCAAGTATATCCTCACTCGTGGCAGCCTTTGGCAGGAGAATGAGGTCGGGTCGTTCCGGAAGGATAGTGTCTATATCGTCACGCCAATACTCGGTATCGACAGAGTTGATACGAACAACTCGCTCACAAGGAATATCCATATATCTCATCGTGTTGCGCACCAATATACGCGCTGCGTCCTTTTCTGCGGGAGAGACCGCATCCTCAAGATCGAAGATAACAGCATCTGCACCAAGGCAACCCGCATTTATAAGCATATTCGGATTATTTCCCGGCAAAAACAAAAGACTTCGACGCATTATGATCCACCCCCGCTTCTCTTCACGGCGGTTTCCACTCTTGCGCGGATAACGCACTCAAGAGCACCCCTATCGGTAACTCTCACGATTGCCGATTCGACACCGCAATCCGAAAGCACCTCGCGGACAGCGGATTCTATTTTATCTCCAAACTGTTTTTTTACCACCGATTCGATATGAATGCTCAGCTCTGATGCGGGCTCGATCTCAATATACGCATCGCTGGATTCCATCGTACCCGCAGATGCTCGTCTTGAAATATTCACTACAAACAGCTCCTCTCAATACACTTTATTTACAAAGGATCGTATAACAGACATATTATACAACATTTTACACAAAAAAGCAACTGTTTTTTATTTTTATATATTTTAATTTTTCCTCTTTTATTTTACACGGAAATGTTGTATAATGATAGCAACAGAACCACCTCTTATTTATTCTGATTGAACGAGGTTTTTATGAATTTTGAAATCACATCTCATCTGTGCGGCAACAGACTTGCACAGTGGCGCAATTTGATAGGAGCATCCGCGCTCGTCGCCGACAGGTGCGCCGAACGCACCCTTCTTGTCTTCGACGATGACAAGCTGATCGCCACAGGCGGCAGAGACGGCTGTATACTGAAATTAATAGCTGTGGACAAGGATCACAGAGGCGAGGATCTCACCGCAAGTGTCCTGACCGAGCTCAGACGCGACGCATTTGCCGAGGGGTATAGCCACCTCTTTCTCTACACAAAGCCCGAAAATCGGTATATGTTCGAGTCCCTCTTTTTCTATCCCGTAGTGGAGAGCGAAAGTGTGCTTGTTATGGAAAACAAGCAAAACGGCATAGCTCAATTTCTTGATACACTTCCCGAGCCCCCCGTGCACGGAGAGGTAGGAGCTATAGTTATGAACTGCAACCCCTTTACACTTGGGCACAGATATCTCATAGAACGAGCCGCTGCGGAGTGCCAAAGAGTATTCGTTTTCGTACTCTCCGAGGAAAAAAGCGAGTTTTCGGCCGCAGACAGGCTCGAGATGGTCAAGCGCGGCACTGCCGATATACCTAACGTAACAGTACTTTCAAGCGGTCCTTATCTTATCTCCTCCGCCACCTTCCCCTCTTATTTTCTCAAGGACAGAGATCGCGCAAGAGGCGCGGCGTGCGAGGTCGATATCGAAATTTTCATAAGGCATTTAGCACCCAGACTATCTATAACACGCCGATACGTGGGCACAGAGCCGCTATCAGATCTTACGGCGGAATATAACGCCGCACTCAAGGAGAAATTGCCGCGGGCGGGCATCGAGGTCCGAGAGATAGAGCGCCTGTCCGAACACGATGCGCCGATAAGCGCAAGTCTTGTACGTGAGCTTATCAAAAAGCGTGATGTCGATGCGTTGTCGCGCCTTGTTCCGCTCACCACACTTGAATATCTTCAGCAAAGAAAATATATATAATCGCAAGGGAGAATAATATGCAAGAAAGACAGCAAAGCCATATCATAAGTAGTTATTTTGCCCCCAGAGGTCACAACCGTATGTATGCTCTGGGTATGCAGCTCGCTCAGCTCTACCTGTCGCCATTCGATAAGCTAATTGGTATTATAGGAGAGGCGGGCTCGGGAAAGAGCGCTCTTATTCGCGGAATGTTCCCCGGATTAGAGCTGACTAATGACGATGACGGTGTTTACGTACGTCCCCTGCCCTTGCTCGATCAGGAAGGGGGAGGCTTCAAATTTTTCTCGCCCCATACCTATCACGTCGATATCCGCTTTGAAAACGGTTTCACTCAAATGAGCGTTCTTGCGGATGCTATACGCGAAGCACTCTCAAACGGAAAGCGTGTAATAGTTGAGCACTTTGATCTTGTCTATCCTCTGCTCGGCTTCAACGCCAATCTTCTGATTGGCGCGGGTGAGCAGATACTCATATCAAGACCAACCATCTTCGGCCCCGAGCCCGAGGAGATAAGACAGTCGGTATATACCTCTTTGCCGTACCGCCTTATGGCGCACACGGCTGAAGACCTTTGTGAGCATTTTATACCCTCGGAGGACCTTGCAAAATGTCAGCACGATGACGTAAGACACGGATTTGTAATAGCATTTCCCGACAAGCCCAATTTTGATATTGCAGAGCTTGAGAAAAACGTTCAGAGCCTTATTGCACAAAATCTGCCCATTACTTACCTCGACAATAACCATATCCTGATAGGTGACAACGTTCACCCCTGTACAGGTCCTCGTATTCACGTATCCAGCACGGGTATGATAGAGAATTTCCATCTGCTCAACCATTTTATATATGAGCGCTTCACCCGACGTTATCTGTTGGTCGGATGTGTCGGAGAGGCGGCGGAGAAAAACCTTCAAAAGCTCGATGAACAACAGGCAAAGCAATCTGACCTTACAATTTAGTATATTCCCGATGTATATAGAAATAAAAAGGGGGGCCTGACCGTGAACATTACGCTTGATGAGATACTTGCCGCGCGCGAGGAGCGCGTACGCACTCAAAAGAAAATGCTTATGGAGCATCATTCCCCCCTTATATGTTTTACTATGAATATAGCCGGTCCTGTTAAGACCTCGCCCATAATCGAACGAGCATTTACTGAGGGAATGCGTTTTATCAACTCGGCTATAGAACCATACGAAGTCACCGAGCGACGTGAAGAACATACAAACTGCGGCCCTGTAGCCTTTTATTCGCTCTGCGCCGAGGCAAATACTATAAAAGCGCTTATGATAGAGATCGAACAGACCCACCCGATAGGCAGACTGTTTGATATAGACGTTATAGATGTTGATGGCAAAAAAATAGATCGCCCTACCGAGCGATGCTGTATTGTGTGCGGCGCTCCCGGCAGGGCTTGCGCCGCAGGCAGACTTCACCCCGTATCCGAGTTGACGGCGCTTACCAACAGCCTGCTGAGCGACTATTTTGCCGACTTGGACGCTAAGCATATAGCCCGTATTATAAAGGAGAGCCTTTTGCGCGAGGTATATACCGCGCCAAAGCCGGGTCTTGTAGATCCCATAAGCCGAGGCAGTCATACCGATATGGACGTTTCGGATTTTGAGGGCAGCGCAGAAGCCTTAGAACCATATTTTTTGAGCTGTGTAAAAACGGGTGCGGACTTGAAAAATGAGCCACGCGAAAACACCTTCCTTGCCCTCAGAAAATTAGGTATCGAGGCCGAGAAAGCTATGTATACCGCCACTTGCGGAGTAAATACACACAAGGGCGCTATCTTCTCGCTTGGAATTCTCGCGGGGGCTGTAGGCAGACTGATGAAGCCCGATGGACATATTCCCGACACCGAGAATATACTCGCCGAGGCAACAGGGATATCGTATAACGCTATCAAACACGACCTTGAAAGCATTGACCCCTCTACGGCGGGCGGAAGGGCTTATCTTGAATGCGGTATGCGCGGTATACGAGGAGAGGTTATGGACGGATTTCCATCGGTCAAGGAAATTGCTATCCCCGTATACAGGTCGGCACTCGCAAAAGGAAAGAATAAAAATGATGCAGGAGTTCTTACTCTCCTGCATCTGATAGCAAACGTATATGACACCAACCTTTATAACCGTGGCGGTGAGGATGGGATCTCGTACGCGCGAGAGCGCGCCCGCAAGCTGCTCTCCTCGGACGACCCGGCTATGGATATGGTACAAAAGATGGACGCCGAGCTGACCGAGCGAAATCTATCGCCCGGAGGATGCGCCGATCTACTCGCGATAACCTATTTCCTCACCGAATTAGAGGATAAAAAGCACACCTTTTAGTTATCCTTATTGCGGTTCATCTTAGCCATCTCGGAAACCGCGCGCAGCTTTGAGGATATCTTCTCGTACCCATTCTCGGTATGAGGCACGGTGCACGCCGAGCAATCCTTGATGCCGTCCTCTATGTATACAAAATTTCCGCCGCACTTATCTCCAAGCGCGTATAACGGACAGCAACAAAACATACAGTTAAAGTATTCCCCCTCAACCTTATGACAAGGGAAATATTCGCATTCTTCATTTTTAAAATACTTACTGCTATTCTTCACAATATGCCTCCGCATCGAAGTTTGATCATGGTTCTGTTATGGTTCGTAATAATTATTGCTGATTTTCGGTAGACTCCGAAAACCTTCTAAAATATTCTATTATTTTAGAAAAGTATCTTCGGTCAATACTATAAAACATTGACTTTTTGACAATCCTTGCTTCAACCGCACCGCATCTTTCAAGTGTGCTCACGTGATGATATGCTGTTGATGCGGGCAATCCAAGCGCCTCTTCAAGATCCTTGCAGGTACACTTCCCTTTTTGCCGAATCACGTCAAGCATTTTCACTCGATTGATGTCAGACAGTGCCGCGCCAAATTGTTCGGGAATAAGATCAATATGCTTTTTTCTCAACTTCTCGATAGAAGAAAGATAGTCAACACCCATAATATAAAGGGTCGCATTTGACTGATAACTGAACTGCACAAGGTTTTTGTTTAAAAGACAAAATGAAATACATATATTGCTTCTATTCTTTTTGTCGCCAAGATCATGTCCGAGAAAGGCAAATTTCTCCTCAAGAACTTCGCAATTCAACTCATTATATGCGTCAAGTATCTTTGAATAATTTCTTTCGTAGTATGATGAAAGCTGAATATCCTTTACCATAAGCTCGTACTGAAGAGAACGTATATACGGCTCAGGATCAATAAAGAATTCGTAAAGCTTTGACTTTAATTTGTCATCATAGTCTGATTTCTTTATGATTTCAAAGATACATTTTGCTGATTTTCTACATTCAGTTACTTCATTATCGTCAAGTTCTTCAAAATAGTGTTTAATAACATTTCTTACAAAGGAATCGTGGTCATTTATCTCCTTTTGTAAAAGCTCAAGACTATATTCGGTGGTAAATACTTTTGCATAGTTATGAAAATAGTTCACCGTAAAAAAACAGCGTTTTGACGGTGCAAGTCTGAAAAAGATATATAGATCATCAGAGATTGGTTGAAGGGCCTTGAGGGTATCAGAAAAATATTTCATATCTTCTTCATTTGCTTCAAATATTTCGGGAAATAGATCCACATTATATTTGTAATAAAACAGAAAAATAAGATCGTAAACATATCCCGGATTTTTTATAAGCTTCAAATCAGGCATTTACTCACCTCTTTTCAACTATCATTACTAAATATTTTAACATAAACGGCCGAAGTTGTCAATATTTCTTTCCACTTATAGTTGTATATAGTTTACTCTAAGCATCATTTGTTTTCAACAAAAATAAAAAACAAACGCATTTATCATTCTATAATAGTTAAATTCAACCACCGGTATGATTGACATCTTTTGACATACATGATATAATAAGTTTTAGATGTATCAGATATTGTCAAAAGGAGACAGAGTAATGATCGATCCACAAAAATTAGGTCGTAGGATCTCATATCTTCGACACAAGGCGCACTTAAAGCAACTCGACATCGCAGAAAGATGTTTTGTTTCGATTCAAGCAGTTTCCAAGTGGGAACGAGGACAATGTTGTCCCAGTCTTCCTATGCTTGATGATATTGCCTCGGCGCTTGGGGTTGAAATTAAGGATTTATTTGAGGAAGAATAATACAAATTCAGATACTTTATGACGAGGAATATAAAATTAGCCGATGAGATCTCTTTCGATTTCTCATCGGCTTTTTCTATTCACCCAACACGGTATAATAATATATCGGCAAGTATTAAATCAAGCAGCTCCTCATTACCGGCTTATATATACCAAAGTCAATAACATCCTCAAAAAATATTTACAGATTTATCTTGTAAAATCCAAGGTTTTAAGGTATAAAAATGTCGCTAAATCATTGACATCACCCATAAATTGTGATATAATTTTCAATTATATCAAATTGTTATGATGTGTGAAGTCTGTACACCCTTTGTGGGATGTTAATTATATTAGGAGCTCAATATGACACTCGACTACATTATCCTCGGATTGTATGCGATCTCAATGGTCGCTATCGCGTTCATCACAAAAAAACGTTCCAACTCGGTAAACGATTTCTTGCTTGCAGGTAAAAAAGGACTTAACGGTTGGATGACCGCCTTTGCCTACGGAACTACATATTTTTCTGCGGTTATATTTATCGGATATGCGGGACAGTTTGGAAAGTCCTTTGGTCTTGCGTCTATATGGATCGGTATAGGAAACGCCATCCTTGGAACGCTCATCGCTTGGCTCGTGCTTGCAAAAAGAACAAGAAATATGACAAAGCGTCTTGGCGCAAAAACTATGCCCGAATTCTTTGAAAAGAGATACGGCAGTCAGGGCATAAAGCTCGCTTCTGCCATTTTGATATTTATATTCCTCATTCCCTACTCCGCGTCGGTCTATAACGGTCTGAGCACCCTCTTTGAGATAGTTTTTGGTATTGAAGGCTGGATCGTAATGGCGGCTCTTGCAGCCCTCACAGCTCTTTACCTCTACTTCGGCGGATATTTTGCTACAGCCCTTTCGGATTTCGTTCAGGGTATTATTATGATAGTCGGCGTTATCTGTATGATATTCTGCTTTATGAACCACGAAAACATTATGTGGAACATTTCAGACCTTGCAAATAACCCCAACCTCACTTGGTTCACCTTTGGCGCTGAGAACAGCTCGGGGCTTTACGGAACAACGGTATCTCTCATATCCCTGATACTTCTTACATCCATCGGTGTATGGGGTCTTCCTCAGACAATTCACAAATACTACGCAATCAGAGACAAAAAGGCTATAACTCAGGGAATAATCGTGAGCACAGCTTTTGCGCTCCTTATCGGAGTTATCGCTTATTTCACAGGCGCTCTGAGCTACTTCTTCCCCGAGGAGCTGGCGCACCTCGCTCCCACCGCGTATGAAAAGATCATGCCCACGATGCTGGGCGTAGTTATTCCCACGGGTCTTGTCGGTCTTATTGCCGTGCTCATTCTCTCGGCAAGTATGTCGACACTCGCTTCGGTATCGCTTACAAGCGCATCGGTCGTAGCCGTTGATATCTACAAGGGCAATATAAACAAAAAGGCAAGCGACAAGAAAGTAACTCTCCTTATGAGGATTTGCTGCTTTGCTTTCGTTGCCATCTCGGTTATAATAGCAATTTTTAACGATAAATTCGGTATTGCAGCTATAGCATACATGATGGGTATAAGCTGGGGCACTCTTGCGGGCTGCTTTATGGGTCCGTTCGTTATCGGCCTGTTGTGGAAAAAGGTTTCCCGTCCCGCTGTCTGGTCATCCATCATATCCTCTCCCGTTATCACAGCAATATTGATAGTTGTTTTGGGCTTTGACAAGGGCAACTGGGAGTGTTCGTTTGGTCAAGCCATAAAGAATGGCGTTTCCACATCTCCGCTTATCGGTGTTATCTGCATGATCTTCTCTGTAATCATTACAGTAGCAATTACGCTTATCACCAAGGCTCCCGAAAAGGAGATAATTTACAATGCATTCGACGCTCCTCTTGAGGACGAGATAAAATAAAGTCAGGAAAGGTACATACTATGATCTGGTCAAAGGAAGAAACTCTACCCAGAGAAAAGATAGAAGCGCTCCAATTAGAGCGTCTGAAGGAAACAGTGAACAGGGTTTACGCAAAAGTTCCCGCATATGCGGAAAAGATGGACGAGATGGGTGTGAAGCCCGAGGACATTAAAGCCCTCTCCGATCTGTCAAAGCTTCCCTTCGTTACAAAGCAGGATATGAGGGACAACTATCCCTTCGGTCTTTTCGCGGTCGACAAGGACAGTCTTGTAAGAATACACGCTTCCAGCGGAACTACGGGTAAGCCTACGGTAGTAGGTTACACACAGGGCGACCTTGAGACCTGGACAGATTGCGTGTCGCGTATCGCGTGTATGGGTGGCGCATCCTCTCACGACGTAGCGCAGATATGCTTTGGCTACGGAATGTTCACAGGCGCGCTCGGTCTTCACTACGGACTTGAAAAAATAGGAGCGGCTATCGTTCCCTCCTCCACAGGCAACTCTCAGAAGCAGCTTATGTATATGCAGGATTTTGAAACTTCGCTTTTGGTGGCAACTCCATCTTATGCGCTCCGCTTGGCAGAGGTCGCTCAGGAGATGGGAATAGACCCCGCGAAAGATATTAAGGTAAAGACCCTCCTTGTCGGAAGCGAGCTTCTCACCGACGCTATGCGCGAGGAGATGTATAAGGTATGGGGCAAGGACGTTCTCATAACCTCGAACTACGGTATGAGTGAGCTTATGGGTCCCGGTGTATCGGGTGAATGCCTTGAGCATTGCGGAATGCATATAAACGAGGACTACTTTATCCCCGAGATCATAGATCCCCAGAGCGGAGAGGTACTCCCCGCGGGTGAGCAGGGTGAGCTCGTTATCACCTGCATAAAGAAAGAGGGTCTTCCCCTTATCAGGTACAGAACAAAGGACATCACCCGTCTGTTCTACGAAAAGTGTAAATGCGGAAGAACCTTCTGCCGTATGGAAAACCTTGAGGGCAGAAGTGATGATATGATAAAGATACGCGGAGTCAACGTATTCCCGAGCGCGATCGAAGAGGTGATCCTCAGCTTCTCTGAGCTTGGTCCTCACTATGAGATCATTCTTGAGAGAGACGGATATATGGACAAGATGACCATCAAGGTCGAGCTTGTACATAGCACCGACTCCTTCTCCGAGCTTGAAAGAATAAAGATATCAGTCATCAATAAGCTCAAGACCGTTCTCGGTCTTGAGGCGAAGGTAATGCTTGAATCCCCCAACACATTGCAAAGATTTGAGGGTAAAGCAAAAAGAGTAAAGGATTTAAGGAGTATTAACTGACATGGCAAACAAAACACTTATGCTGGGTAACGAAGCTATAGCAAGAGGTGCGTATGAGGCAGGAGTCAAGGTTTCCAGCGCATATCCCGGAACTCCCAGCACCGAAATAAGCGAATATCTTGCAAAATATGATGAAGTATATACCGAATGGGCGCCCAACGAAAAGGTTGCCGCAGAGGTTGCCATCGGCGCATCCATCTCGGGTGTAAGAAGCCTTGCGTGTATGAAGCACGTGGGACTTAACGTGGCGAGTGACCCTCTTTACACCTTCGCGTACACTGGTGTAAACGGTGGAGCTGTGTTGGTCGTTGCAGACGACCCCGGTCTTGCAAGCTCTCAGAACGAGCAGGATACGAGAATGATAGGACGCTCGGCTCACGTTCCCGTGCTTGAGCCCTCGGACAGCCAGGAGGCAAAGGATTTTGTTAAGATAGGCTATCAGCTCAGCGAGGAATATGATACTCCCGTCATTCTCCGCACAACAACAAAGCTCGCTCACTCCCAGAGCGCAGTTGAGCTTTGCGACAGAGTTGAGGTAGAGGATAAGGAATATTCCAGAAACCTCGCAAAGTACGTAATGATGCCCGCGTCCGCGATAGGCAGACACGTGGCTGTTGAAGCAAGAGAGCTCCGCATGGCAAATGACGCGACAGACTTCTCTGTCAATAAAATGGAGATAAACGATAAGAGCATCGGCTTTATCACCTGCGGTATCGCATATCAGTATGTAAAAGAGGTTTGTCCGAACGCAAGTGTACTTAAATTCGGACTTGTCAATCCCCTTTCCAAAAAGCTTGTAGAGGATTTTGTATCTCAGGTTGAGACGGTATACGTTTTTGAAGAGCTTGAGCCTGTTATGGAAGAACAGATAAGGGCATGGGGCTTCAACGTAAAGGGTAAGGAATGCTTTACAAAGCAGGGTGAGTACAGCGCAAATCTTCTCAGAAGAGTGCTTTTCGGCGCGGATGAGACTGTGTTTGAAAAACAGGAGACTCCCAACCGTCCCCCCATTCTCTGCCCCGGATGCCCTCACAGAAGCGTTTTCTCGGTTCTCTCTAAGCTGAAGATCCATGCGGCGGGCGATATCGGTTGCTATACGCTTGGTGCGGTAGCTCCCCTCAGCGTTATAGATACCACCATTTGTATGGGCGCAAGTATCTCCTCTCTCCACGGTATGGAGAAGGCGAGAGGTAAGGAATTTACAAAGAATTGGGTTGCCGTTATCGGTGACTCCACCTTCCTTCATACCGGTATAAACTCTTTGATCAATATGGTCTATAACAAGGCGACGGGCACGGTAATGATCCTTGATAACCGCACAACGGGTATGACGGGACATCAGGAGCACGCCGCTACAGGTAAAACGCTCAAGGGTGAGGATACATACGCTATAGATCTTGCGGCTCTTTGCCGTGCTGTTGGCGTCCAAAACGTAATTGAGATCAACGCGTTTGACGTAAAGGGACTTGAAAAGGCTGTGAGCGAGAGCGTTAAGGGCGATACTCTTACGGTTATTATCACAAAATCTCCTTGCGTACTTCTCAAGGGGCAAAAATTCCCCAACGTATGCAAGGTAGATCCCGATGCCTGCAGAAAATGCGGAGCTTGTATGAAGATAGGTTGCCCCGCTATGACTCGCGGCGAGGACGGCAAGGTAAAAATAGACGCAACCATGTGCAACGGCTGCGGTCTTTGCAAAAATTACTGCAAATTCAATGCAATAGAAGTGGTGGAGAGATGATCATGACAAAGAATATTATGATAGTTGGCGTAGGCGGACAGGGTACGCTCCTGACAAGCCGTATCATCGGCAAAGCCGCAATAGAGATGGGTTATGACGTTAAGATCTCCGAGGTTCACGGAATGGCGCAGAGAGGCGGTAGCGTTGTTACCTTCGTGAGATTTGGCGAAAAGGTAAATGAACCTGTTGTTGAAGAGGGTCAGGCGGACGTTATCATCGCCTTTGAAAGACTCGAAGCTCTCAGATATGCTCACTTCCTCAAAAAGGACGGCGTGCTTGTTGTAAACGATTGCCGTATCGACCCTATGACGGTAGTTATCGGAGCAAAGGAATATCCTCAGAATATACTTGAAGGACTAAAGGAGCGCCACAACGTATATGCGATAGACGGTCAGAAGATCGCTCTTGAGCTTGGAAACAGCAAGGTGCTCAACTCGGTGGTGCTCGGTTATGCCGCACCGTTCGTTGGATTTGATAAGCAGGTATGGCTTGATACCATATCGGCAACAGTACCTCCCAAAACAATAGAGATCAATAAAAAAGCTTTCGAGCTTGGATATAATGCAAATCTTTAAAATTCAAAAAGGAACAAAGAATTATGATTTGGAATGAAACAAAAGAATGCATGAGCCGAGAGGATATGACCAATCTGCAAAGCGCAAGATTGGTAAAGCTTGTAGACTACATGTACCATAATGTACCCTTCTACCGCAAAAAGATGCAGGCTATCGGACTTATGCCCGGTGACATAAAGAGCATCGAAGACATCACAAAGCTCCCCTTCACTACAAAGGATGACCTCAGAGATAATTACCCCTTTGGTTTGTTTGCCGTTCCGAACTCTCAGATAGTAAGAATTCACGCGTCCAGCGGAACTACGGGAAAGGCTACTGTTGTTGGATACACAAGACACGACCTTGACGTTTGGGCAGAGTGTGTTGCAAGATGCCTCTCTATGGCTGGAGTTACAAAGGACGATATTATCCAGATCGCTTATGGCTACGGTCTTTTCACAGGCGGTCTTGGCGCTCACGACGGAGCGCAGAAGATCGGTGCTACGGTCGTTCCTATGAGCACGGGTAACTCTAAAAAGCTGACCACTATGATGGTAGACTTTGGAGCTACCGCTATTGCTTGTACCCCCTCGTATCTTCTCCACATCTCCGAGGTCCTTGCCGAGGAGGGCTTGCTCGATCAGATCAAGCTAAAGAGCGCTATTTGCGGCGCAGAGCCCTGGACCGAGAAGATGCACCACGAAATAGAGAGCAGACTTAACATTAAGGCTTTTGACATATACGGTCTTAGTGAGATCATGGGTCCCGGCGTTGCTTGTGACTGCGAATTCCACCGCGGACTTCACGTATGCGAGGACCACTTCTATCCCGAAATACTTAATCCCGATACTCTCGCCCCCGCGCCTGACGGCGAGCTTGGCGAGCTGGCATTTACTACCCTCACTAAGGAAGGAATCCCGCTTATCCGTTACAGGACAAAGGACCTTACAAGCATCGACCGTACTCCCTGCGAATGCGGAAGAACCAGCGCTCGTATCTCCAGATTCAAGGGCCGTGTTGACGATATGCTCATTATCCGCGGTGTCAACGTGTTCCCGAGCCAGATCGAGGCGGCTCTGTGCGAGGTTGAAGAGGTAACTCCTCACTATATGATGATAGTTGACAGAGTTAATAACCTTGATACTCTTGAGGTTCAGGTAGAGCTTGATCAGAAGTACTACACCGACGAGATAAGAGTTATCGAGTCCTTCACAAAGAAGATAGCCCACGTTATCCAGCAGGCTCTCGGAATCAGCGCAAAGGTCAAGATAGTTGAGCCCCAGTCGCTCGTAAGAAGCCAGGGCAAGGCTGTTCACGTAATTGACAAGCGTAAACTTTATTGATAAATTTTCTGAATAACAATATTATAGGAGGAAATTACAATGCTCGCAAAACAGCTTACAGTTTTTATTGAAAACAGATCCGGAAGACTTTCCGAGGTGCTTAACGTTCTTAAAGAAAACAACGTAAATATTCTCTCTTTGAGCCTTGCGGACACCACCGAGTTCGGTCTTCTCCGCCTTATCGTTGACAATGCGGCCAAAGGCAAGGAAAAGCTGACCGAAAACGGATTTTCTTCGCTTCTCTCCGACGTTTCTATTATCAAGATCCTTCACAAGGTTGGAAGCCTTCAGGAATTGCTCCGTATAATTGATGCTAACGGTGTAAATATTGAATATATGTACGGCCTCTCGATCGAAGACTCAACGGCTCACGTGGTTCTCAAGGCATCCAACACCGAAAAATTGGAGCAAATACTTGCCGAAAACGGAATCTCTACCCTTTCCACAGAGGAGCTTGCAAATTTATAATTAAATTTCAGGTATCACAATGATAATTGATTTTCACACGCATATTTTTCCCGATAAAATAGCACAGAAAACCATTGATCTTCTTTCGGAAAAAGGCGGGATCCCCGCCTTTTCCGACGGAACGGTAAATGGGCTTATCTCGGGTATGGAGAGCGCGGGAGTTGATCTTAGCATCACTCTGCCCGTTGTAACAAATCCAACGCAATTTGACCGTATAAACGGCTTTGCCGCAGAGATAAACCAAGAATTTGCCCACAAGGAAAGACGTCTTATATCCTTCGCGGGTATTCACCCCGACTGCGAGGATATCGACCGCAAAATGGCATTCATCGCCAACAGCGGATTTCTTGGTATAAAGCTACACCCCGACTATCAGGACACGTATATAAACGACGACCGTTACGTTCGCATCCTGGAATGCGCCGTTGAATACGATCTCATCGTTGTGACCCACGCGGGAGTTGACGTGGCATATAGCGAGGTACATTGCCCTCCCCCTCTCACCCTTGAGCTTATTCGCCGTGTGCCTCACGCGAAGCTCGTGCTGGCTCACATGGGCGCGAACGCTATGTTTGATGAAGCCTTGGAGCTGCTTTGCGGGGAAAACGTATATCTTGATACGGCATACGTCCTGAGATTTATCGGTGAAGAAATGTTCAAGAAAATGCTTGAGCGCCACGGCGAGGATAAGATCCTCTTTGCATCCGATTCTCCGTGGAGCGATATCAAAAAAGATGTGGATATTTTAAGATCATTTGACATAAGCGATACCGCCAAAGAAAAAATCTTTTGTGAGAACGCCAAGGCGCTTCTCAAAATATAGGTGACTAATATGGGATACAATCAGAAAATGTATGGGCTTGGAAGTAAGCGCTCCATCATAAGAGAAATTTTTGAATACAGCAAGACACGCTCCCAGCAGATAGGCGCTGAAAACGTTTACGATTTCAGCCTCGGAAACCCCAGTGTTCCCGCCCCTGCTGAAGTCAACAATACGATAGCGGAGCTCCTTGCAAGTGAAAATTCGGTACTCCTTCACGGATACACCTCGGCACAGGGCGATGCGGGTGTTCGCCGTGTTATTGCCGACAGAATAAATGCCAAATTCAACGCAAGTATCACTCCCAATCATATATATATGACCTGTGGCGCTGCCGCTTCGCTTTCTATCTGCCTCAAGGCTCTTATTGAGGAAGACGCACAGGAAGAGTGCATAGTTTTCGCTCCCTTTTTCACAGAATACAGAGTGTTCATTGAAAATGCGGGCGGAAAGATAGTTGTAAGCAAGCCTATGGAAAAGACCTTCCAGATCGATATCGCAGATTTTGAGAGCAAGATCAACGAGCATACAAAGGCAGTTATCGTGAACTCGCCCAACAATCCCAGTGGCGTAGTATATTCCGAGGACACCGTAAAAGCGCTTTGCGAGGTGCTCAAGAGAAAGTCCGAGGAATACGGAAAGGTCATCTACCTTATCGCGGACGAGCCCTACAGAGAGCTTGTTTATTCCGGAGTAGAAGTTCCTTATCTTATGAACTACTACGACAACACTCTTGTTTGCTACTCTTACTCCAAATCCCTCTCTCTGCCCGGTGAAAGAATAGGCTACATAGCCGTCTGCCCCAATATGCAGGACGCCTCGAACGTCTACCTCGCGGTTTGCGGCGCAGGAAGATCTCTCGGATACGTTTGCGCCCCGAGCCTTTTCCAGCAGGTCATAGCGCGCTGTATAGACGCCAAGGTAAACGTTGAGGCATACAAGGAGAACAGAGATATCCTTTACGATAATCTTACCTCGTACGGATATGAATGTGTAAAGCCCGATGGCGCTTTTTACCTCTTTGTAAAGGCTCTTGAGGAGGACGCTTATAAATTCTTTGAACGAGCAAAGGATCACGAAATACTCGTTGTTCCCTGCGATGACTTTGGTGTCAGCGGATACGTTCGTATCGCCTATTGCACCGATAAATCAAAGGTGATCGGCGCGCTTCCCGCGTTTGAAGCACTTGCAAAGGAATACAAATAAAAGTAAGCGGCTCATAGACATGAGCCGCTTTTCTTTATATAATTAGCGCGATATTTTATTCAGCATCCTTTTCCTTTTTATGATAACGCAGACAGCACATAGCGATCTCCCATTTATGTTGTTTAATTAATCATTGATATTGAAGATGCCCTTGAAAACACTTTGCGCTTTGCCAAAAACGGCTTAATACTTGATATTAAGCCGTTTTATTTTTAATGATCACTTGTATATTACGTAAGCTCCGCCCTTGAGGACTTTTTCATCCATTCCGGGTATGCGGACTATAGCCTCGGTATTCTTGGGAAGCTCTATCTCGTATCTCACTCTGCCGTCGATATATCTCCAGCTTGTAAATACTCTTCCGTTTCTTGTATCAACAGAAGCCTCGGCAAAGCCTATTCCCTCGTTGGGGCTGGGCTCGATAACTATCTTAGAGTATGCAGGGCCGTCGTCGCGTATCTTGATACCTACCATATTGCCGAACATCCAATCAAACACCGCTCCGTAGGCGTAGTGGTTAAAGGAGTTCATATCGGTGCTCCACATCTTGCCGTTGGCGTCAAAGCTGTCCCAATGCTCCCACACGGTGGTAGCGCCGTTGTTGACCGAGAAGAGCCAAGAGGGGTTCTTCTCCTGAAGGAGCAGGTCGTAGGCCGCGTCTGTTCTTCCGTTATCCGAGAGCGCGTGAAGTATATAGGGCGTTCCAACAAATCCCGTTGTCATACATCCGTCGTGCTCCTTGATAAGCTCTACAAGACGGGTAACGAGCGCTTCTCTCTCGTTATCCTCGCAGAGGTCAAATCTGAGTATGAGCGCGATAGCTGTCTGTGTAACTCCCTTAACAGGTCTGTCGGTAGCAAGTCCGTCAGCCTTGGGATATACCACAGGCATTCCGTCCTTCATAAACGCTTCTCTGAATGCCGCGCGAACGTTTTTATAAAGCTCCTCGTAATGAGCAACGTCCTCATCAAGTCCAAGTGTACGAGCCGCCTTTATAAGGATAGCGGTCGAATATGCGAAGAAAGCGCTGGCTATAAGGTCTGTCTGTGTAGCGCCGATATAAACGCCGTAGCCCGCGTCCATAGCAAGCCAGTCACCGTAGTGATAAGTGCCTACCCACAAGAACTCCTCGTCGCCCTTGCCGTGCATATACTCTACCCACTTTTTCATCATGGGATAGTTAGCTCTGAGCATCTCAAGGTCGCCGTACGCCTTATACATCTCCCAAGAGCAAACGGTAGTGCAATCTCCCCACGCCGCAGCTATTCTCTTTCCGTTTACGCCGCAGGTGGGAACGACTCCGTGTATACCACCCTCGGGGGTCTGCTCTATAGCAACGTCCTGAAGCCACTTTCTGAAGAATTTCTCAACGTCATAGTTTATTGCCGCTGTACGGCAGAAGACCTGAGCGTCACCCGTCCAACCAAGTCGCTCATCTCTCTGAGGGCAGTCTGTAGGTATGTCAATGAAGTTACTTCTCTGTCCCCATACGATATTGCTGTAAAGACGGTTAAGCTTATCGTTTCCGCAAACGAAGTGTCCCGTTCTTGTCATATCGGAGTATATTGCCACGCCGGTAAAGTTGTTTATATCTATCTCCTCGAAGGGATACTCATCAATTCTTATGTATCTGAAGCCCTGGAAGGTAAACATAGGCTTGAGCAGATCCTCGCCTCCGCTGAGCGTATAGGTCATACAGCACTTTGCCGAACGAAGGTTGTCATTATAGAAGTTACCGTCCTTATCAAGCACCTCAGCGTGATTGATAACGACTCTATCTCCCTTCTTGCCCTTTATCCTTACCTCAACGTATCCCGCAAAGTTCTGACCGAAGTCTATGACCTTTTCTCCCTTGGGGGTGATTATAAGCTGTGTGGGGATCATTCTCTCTCTTTCGGCAACGAACTCGCCCACCTGCTCTATGACCGCGGGCTTATTCTCCTCGTCAAGGATAGCGTTGCCAAGCTTAACTATATCAGCCGAGAGGTCGATAGTATCTCCGTCGTAATGCTCGGAAAATACCACCTTAGAGGTATATATCTCCCAGCTGTCATCGGTAGCAACTACTACCACCTCTCCGTCCTCATAGGTTATCTCTATAGAAGCCTTGATGGCGATATTCGAGCAATCCACCGCAGGTCTTGGCGGAGTACCGAGAGCGCTGTACATCCAGCCCTTTCCAACAACCACCGACACGGTATTGTTAGCACAAAGAAGCTCTGTAACGTCGTATCTCTGGAACTGAACTCGGGTAGCGTAAGAGGTATAACCGGGGGTCATAACGTAATCCCCTACCTTAGCGCCGTTTATGTACATATGGTATATGCCAAGAGAGGTAACGCAAGCCTCTGCCTTGACTATTTTTTTGTCCGCAGAAAAGACCTTTCTGAATTCGGGACACATCTCTCCCATATTCGGAACTGTTTTTATCCATTTTGCCTGTATGTTCATATGAACCTCCGAAGTTTTAATCATACTAATACATTATATCATTACTTTACAAATAAATCAATAGCTATGATCAAAATAAAAACAGGGAGCGCCTCTGCGCTCCCTATTTTTATCAAAGATAATTTAGATCTTTTCTTTGACCTTGGATGCCTTACCAACTCTGTCGCGGAGATAGTAGAGCTTTGCTCTTCTAACCTTACCAACGCGAACAACGTCAACCTTTACGACGTTGGGAGAGTGGATGGGGAATGTCTTCTCAACACCGCAACCGTAAGCAACACGTCTTACAGTAAAGGTCTCGGAGATACCGCCGCCATGCTTTGCGATAACAGTTCCCTCAAACATCTGAATTCTCTCGCGGTTTCCCTCTTTGATACGGTTGTGAACACGAATAGTGTCACCAACGTTTACTACGGGAACATCCGTCTTAAGCTGCTCGTTTGTAAAAGCCTGAATCAAATCCATTTTTCAGTCCTCCTTAAAAATCCGGGCATTCATGCAGAGCCACGCAGCGGACTGCCCTTGTTATATTGTTCAGAGCCGAAGGCGGTCTACCCACCCCTTCTCTGCGCACATTGCATTATATTATACCACAACTTTTTATGTTTTGCAATAGCTATTTTAAACTTTTTTAAAAATTTTATCAGTTTTTCTTCTTTTTTGCAAAAGGCAAGAAAGCCAGAAGCTCTTTTACCGCTCTTATGATGCCCTTAGCGTTTATCGCTATTATCACAAGCGCGATCAAGGCTTGAGCCGGATAGGAATATCTGTTGCCGCTATACATTGCCGCCGTCTGCACTGCCAAAAGCAATACGTTTATGATCAAGCACACTGTATGCAGGTCGAATTTAACATATCTCTTTGTATCGTACGCCCTTATGATGTACACCGCAAGATAGCTTATCAGCGTCGCGACCGCCGCGCCCATTGCCCCGTGATCGGGTATCATAACAAAGTTTAGAACAACGTTTATCAAAGCGCCCATCAAGGCGGTGACCATGGACAGCACACTTTTCTTCTCAACGAAGTATACGCTTCCCATAAAGGACACAAGACTCGAAAAGAGCGTTGCGACAACAAGTATCGGAACGTATCTCCAGGACTCATAGTAGCTGTCCGCCAAAAGGATTTCGGTAAATATCTTACTTGCGCCGATCAGCGCCGACGCCGCCACGAAGATAAATCCCTGATACGACTTAAACACCGCGCTGAAGAAATCCGAGCGCTCCTCTGTTGTGGCGTCTTTGACAGCCGAAAACTGCCAAGCCTCTATAAAAACGGTACACACAAGGGTCAAAAGGGTTGGTATCTTGTACGCCGCGGCGTAAAGTCCTGTTTCGTCGATCCCGCAAAATGCTCTGACTATATATCTGTCCGACACCGAGGTAATAAGCCACATCATCGTGGTGGGGATATAGGGTATGCTGAACTTGAGCATATCGCGAAGCGTTACCTTCGATATACAACTCAGCGACATATCCCTATAGAGCTTTGCCGCAAAGAATATCAAGACCGTGACCGCAAGGTCGCCTATAACGACCGAGAGCACGTATCCGAAAGCGCCAAGCTCAAATACCGCCAAAAACAAAATATTCAGAACGACCGTCAAAAGAGTATTCAGTATTCCCTGTATCGCAAACAGTCCCGTTCTTCCCTGCGCCCTTATATACTGCGCGCAAGCCGAATGGAAGTTAGCGCAAACAACGTAGCATCCGATAAGCAGCACGTATCCGTTAAGGTCTTTGAAAATGCCCAACAGCGGAAGCAGCGCAAACATACACGCGCTTCCGATAAACAGCGCAAAGATACCCGTTGAAAATACCTTTTTTCTATCCTCACAGTCAAGCGAAAACCTGAAAAGTCCCTCGCATATTCCTATACAGGCTATCGGAATTATCAAATTCGCCGTCTGTGCAACAAGGTCTGCCACGCCGAATTGCTCGGGCGACAGAATGAGCGTATAAAAAGGCATCATCAACAGAACTATCACCTTTGAGGCGAAAGTTCCCGCGCCGAGTATCAGCGTATTTGATATTAATTTTTTATACCTACTCATACGACCTCCGTCAGAGCGGTATCAGTCGCAGTTTTCCCAGTTGTGGTAGACGTTCATTACGTCATCGTCTTCCTCAAGATGCTCTATAAGAAGGTTCATAAACTTAATGTCCTCTTCACTCTCAAGTGTGACGTAGTTTGAGGGGATCTTCGTCTTCTCTGCCGATGCTATCTCGTATCCCGCAGCCTCGATAGCCTCCTTGATATCGTAAAGGTCATCGGTCACGGTGTATATCTCAAAGATATCCTCGTCGGCAAGGAAGTCCTCAGCTCCCGCTTCAAGAGCGGTTTCCATAAGCTTGTCCTCGTCGATATCTCCGTCCTCGTTAGATACAACTATTACTCCCTTTTCGGAGAAAAGATATCCAACGCATCCCGACTGACCGAGGTTTCCGTGATATTTGGAGAAATAAGAACGAACGTTTCCCGCCGTGCGGTTTCTGTTATCGGTAGTAGTTTCAACTATTACCGCGATACCCGCAGGGCCGTATCCCTCGTATACTATCTCCTCATAAGACTCGGAAGTACCTCCCTGAGCCTTCTTGATTATACGGTCGATATTATCGTTGGGAACGTTATTGGATTTTGCCTTCTGTATAAGATCGCGGAGCTTGGAGTTTGACGTGGGATCAGCTCCCCCCTCCTTTACCGCGATAGATATCTCCTTACCTATCTTTGTAAACACCTTTGCCTTCTGAGCGTCGGTCTTCTCTTTTTTGTGCTTGATATTAGCCCATTTACTATGTCCTGACATCTATATTACCTGCCTTTTAAATTTTTTCTGTTTTCTTTATGCAAACAAGCTCAAACGCGTTTCCGAGTACCGTTTTAACAGCTCCCGCAAGCATAAGTCTTGTGTTCTTGACCTTCTCGTCCTCAGCGCCCAGAATGGTGCAGTTGTGATAAAATCTGTTAAACGCCGAAGCAACGTCAAGTATATATCTGATTATAACAGAGGGCTCATAGGTATCTATCGCCTCTCTGACCTTTTCCTCAAAGGTCAAAAGCGTCTTAACAAGATCCTTTTCCTCTTTCGCCGTGATAACGATATCGCCGTCAAGGTCTATCTCGCCGCCCTTCTCAAGCACCGAGCAGGAACGCGCGTAGGTATACTGAACGTAAGGTCCTGTATTTCCGTCAAAGCTGAGCGCTTCCTCCATAACGAAGTTGATATCCTTCATTCTGCTTCCCGAGAGATAATAGAATACCACAGCGCCTATTCCGACAGCCTCGGCAATATCCTCTCTTCCGCGAAGGTCGGGATTTTTCTCCTCCATTATCGCTCTTACCTTATCCACAGCAAGCGCGAAGAGGTCCTTAAGAAGTATAACGTTACCCGTTCTCGTGGCAAGCTTCTCTCCGTTTATGCTGACAGTTCCGTAAGGCACGTGAACGAGCTTATCGTGCCAATCGTAGCCCATAAGCTCAACGACCTTGAACCACTGCTTGAAGTGAAGGCTCTGACCTGCCGAGGTAACGTAGATAGCCTTATCGAAATCATAAGTCTGCTTGCGGTATACAGCCGCCGCTATATCTCTTGTGGGATAGAGCGTAGAGCCGTCGCGCTTAAGTATAAGACAGGGCGGCATTCCGTACTCCTCAAGGTCAACTATAGACGCACCGTCGTCTATCTTCATAAGTCCCATATCACGGAGCTTCTGGACCTGAGCGGGCATCTTGTCGGTATAGAAGGACTCTCCCTTGTAGCTATCGAACTCGATACCGAGCTGCTTATATGTCTTCTGATACTCAGCAAGGCTTATATCAACGAACCAGCGCCAAAGGGCGATATTCTCCTCGTCGCCCTCCTCGAGCTTATGGAACTCGGCTCTTGCCTTTTCGTTGAGTGTGGGCTCTTTCTCGGCTTCCTCGTGGAATTTGACGTAAAGCTCTACCAGCTTGTCTATTCCGCCGTTCTCGATAAGCTCCTTGTTTCCCCACATACGGTAAGCCACGATAAGCTTTCCGAACTGAGTTCCCCAGTCACCGAGATAGTTTATGCCAACACACTTATATCCCGCGAACTCGTGGAGCTTTCTGAGCGAATGACCGATGACTGTCGTTCCCAGGTGTCCGATATGGAAGGGCTTTGCCACGTTGGGCGAGGAATAGTCGAGAACTACCGTCTTTCCTTCGCCGATTTCGGGCGCTCCGTATCTTTCTCCCTTTTCTGCGACCTCGGACATAAGCTTGCGCGCCATATATTCCGCGTCAAGATATATATTAAAATATCCGTTGAGCGCTTCCGCGCGTGCGACCGCAGGGGTAGAAAATCCCTCGGCAAGGTCTGCCGCGATCTTTACGGGTGAGGAACGAAGCACACGGCTCAGCTTAAAGCAAGGCAGAGCTATATCTCCCATTTTATCGTCGGGCGGATATTCAAGCATAGCTTCAACGGCAGCCGCGTCAAGCCCTGCGGCGGCATTCATAGACTGAATACGCTCCGCAATAGCGGCTGATATTATCTTTTTGATCTCTATCATATTGATGACTCCTCTGAAATTTATAAATCAAACAAAATTAACACAACTTTTTTATTTTATCACACAAGCGCTCTTTTTTCAAGCGATTTGTAAAGATTTTTCAAGCTTCTCTACCCTCGTCTATCATCTCACGCGCGGCGCTTCTCTGTATCTCGCTTATCTCTATTCCGCCGAGTATTCTCGCTATCTCCTCCACGCGCTCATCATATCCAAGCTCCGAGAGGGCTGTTTGCACCCTTCCGTCCTTTTCGGATTTTGAAACGAAGAGGTGAGAATCGGCAAGAGAGGCTATCTGCGCCGAATGTGTAACGCACACGACCTGCGAGCCCTTAGCTATCTCGCGCAGCTTTATGCCCACCTTTCGAGAGGTCTTTCCCGAAATTCCGGTATCTATCTCATCGAAAATAGCCGTATCTATTCCGTCACACTCATTGAGCGCACTCTTAAGAGAGAGCATTATTCGCGCAAGCTCGCCGCCCGACGCTATCTTTATCATAGGCATCATAGGCTCGCCCGCGTTGGTGGCTATCAGGAATTCTACCTCGTCAAGTCCGTTGGGGCAAAGCTCCTCTTTAGACACGAGCGACACCTCAAAGCGGACCTTGGGCATATCAAGGAATTCAAGTGTTTCGGTGACCTTTGAGGTAAGTGACCTTGCCGCCGCCATTCTCTTTTTTCTGATATCAAGCGCCCTCTGACGTGCAACAGCGCTAAGAGATTTCAGCTTGTCCTCAATCTCTCCAATCCTCTCGTCCGAGTTTTCTATAGCGTCAAGCCTCTGCGCCGCATCATCGCGGAAACGCAATATATCCCCGACTGTCGAGCCGTATTTTCTTTTCAGCTTTGATATAGCCTCAAGCCTTGTTTCTATCTTATCTATCCTTGCGGTCGGGTCTTCGTCGCCAAACTCTCCGAGCGACAGCGCCGCCTCGGATATATCGTCTATCTCGTATTTGACCTCGGTAAGTCTGCTCGCAAGTCCCTCTGCCTCGGGGATTATTGCCGAGAGCTGCTCAAGCGCCGATGCCGCCCTATCAATAAGATATGCCGCACCAACTCCCTTTTCGCCGCCGTTGAGCGCCTTCTGCACGAGCATAGACTGCTTTTTTATCTTCTCAATACTCTGAAGTCTTTGAGATTCGGCAACAAGCGCCTCTTCCTCTCCGTCCTTCAGCTTGACGGCATCTATGTCGTTTATCTGATATTTAAGCATCTCTCTCAGACGGTTAGTTTCCATAATGTCCTTGTTAAAGGCATCGAGCTCACGTCTGTATCTCACTATCTCGGCATATATTTCGGAATACGCGCTCACATCGTCAGCGCACCCCGCATAGGTGTCGAGAAGCTCTATGTGATTTGCCCTGTCAAGAAGTCTGTGGCTGTCGTTCTGACCGTGTATGTTAAATAGCACCGAGCTTATCTCCCTGAGCACCGACAGCGTTACCGCCCGTCCGTTCACACGGGCGCTCGACGCCGAGTCTGCGCTGATGCTTCTTGAGAGCATTATGCTTCTGTCCTCTACCGAAAAACCGAGCTCCTCTATGATGCTCTTTGCCCTGTCGCTGATATCGCAAAACACAGCGCAGACCTCACCTGAGCGCTCTCCCGTACGGACTATGCCCTTATCCGCCCTCACCCCCGAAAGAAGGTTAAGACAGTCGATAATTATCGATTTTCCCGCGCCCGTTTCACCCGACAGAACGGTAAATCCCGCTCTCATATCAACGTCAAGCGTTTTAACGACCGCGATATTTTCTATATGAAGCGATGAAATCATTTTCCTCTCCCGAAATCAAAAGGTCTTCATAAGCTCTTTTATCTTCTCGCTTATCTCCTTAGAGGACTCGGCGTCGCGTGTGACTATGATTATAGTATCATCTCCGCCCACACAGCCGAGAATACTGTGCATATTGAGCGCGTCAACTCCCGATGCCACCGCCTGTGCAAGTCCGGGATAGGTCTTCAGAACTATGTTGTTCCCCGCATAATCTACACTCACGATAGAATCGACCACCGCATTGTTGAACTTCACGTTGTTCGAACGGTTGCGTATCTGATTTGCGGTATATTTATAAGTTCCCCTTGCGGTAAGTACCTTTGTGAGCTTCAGCTCTCTCATATCTCTCGATATAGTCGCCTGTGTCACGTTATATCCGTCAGCACGAAGTCTGCTTATCATTTCGTCCTGAGTTTCTATCTCAAATTTGGATATCAGCTCAAGTATTTTTTCCTGTCTTTTATTTTTCATTTCAAACGAGCTCCTTGATAAATTCAGAGAATTTTATAAAAATTTCTTGGTTCTTATTTTGGAGTAGAAATCCCAATCCTTAAGCCTTATGAGCTTAGTGGTAAGGGTCGATTTTGTTATCACTGCCGTATCGCCGTAATAGAGGTCGAAGGTCACTCTTCCGTCAAGTGTCAGATGTAAAAGCTTCTCGCGCACACATATGTTCTTCACCTCAAGTCGCGCCGTGTCGGGAAAGACCAGCGGTCTTGCGAGTAAGGAGTGGGGACATATCGGTGTGACACACAGGCAGGAGAGCTTGGGGTCAACTATCGGTCCGCCCGCCGAAAGCGAATAAGCGGTAGAGCCTGTCGGCGTTGCTATTACAAGTCCGTCAGCGCGGAAATCCGAAACAGCAACTCCGTTGTCCGAAAGCTGGAGATCAACTATCCTTGACGCCGTACCATTGGCGATGACTGCCTCGTTGAGCGCGTGTGACGAGGTCTTTCTCTGCCCCTCTCTTGTGAGTATCTCTACCGAGAGCATAGCGCGCTCGTCTACGGTATATTCTCCCGAAAATATCTTGTCAACAAGCTCAAGCTCGTCAAGCTCAAGCTCGGTCATATATCCGATACGTCCAAGATTTATCCCAAGTATCGGAACTCCCGCCAGAGAGGCTCTTCTTGACGCCTCAAGCATCGAGCCGTCGCCCCCAAGAACTATCACCATATCCGCCGATGAATATATCTCGTCGGGCGTCATATATATAAATTCCTTGCGGTGGCGGTGCATTCTGAGTATCCTCTCCTTATACACCGAGGATACGAGCATCTGCGAACAAAACGGGGCTATCCTGTCCGCCACCAAAAATGCCGCGTCAGCCTTTTCCTTTATATTAAAATTCGATATCAATGCTATCTTTTCTATCATAGAAAAGCACTCCTTATCGGTTTATTTTTTCGTTATAGCAAGTATTATTTTATCATCCACCCGAGGCTTCAGACATTGTTTTTTCACAAAATGCGCAAGGTATTCCCTGTTGCCGTCCCCGCCCGTTATAGGAGAGGGGATAAGCCCCACACAGTCAAATCCGTTATCGACCGCGCAGCTTATAACTCTTTTAACGGCGAGAAATCTATACGCCGCGTTGACAACGATGCCGTTCTTGCCAACTCCCTGCTGTCCCGCCTCGAACTGCGGCTTTATAAGACTGACAAAGCTCGCGCCGTCAAGCAGCACCGAGGGTATGTTGGGAATTATGTAGGTCTGCGATATAAAGGATACGTCCATAGTAGCTATATGGCAGGGCTGTGCCACCGCATCGGCGCTCAGCTCTCTGGCATTGAAATGCTCTATAGACACCACCCTTCTGTCCTCCTTCAAGGACGGGTGAAGCTGTCCGTATCCCGCGTCGATAGCAGTCACCGAAACCGCCCCTCTTTTGATAAGGCAATCGGTAAATCCGCCCGTTGACGCGCCTATATCCACCGCTCTTTTTCCGTTTACGTTGATAGAAAAGGCATCAAGCGCCGCCTCCAGCTTCATTCCTCCGCGGCTCACGTACTTAAAGACCTGCTCTATCTCTACCTTATGCTCAGTGTCCTCGGCTATGCTCTCGGACGACTTCTTTATATTTTTTCCGTCTATCGTCACAGCTCCCGCCGCGATAAGATCCTGAGCCTTTTTTCTGCTTGGGGCATATCCCGCCTCAGCCAAATAAACGTCAACTCTCATTATTTCAAATCACTCAAAGCATAAACAACGAGAAGAGTATGCCCATCACGATACCTAAGATAGCGCCCATAAGCACTTGGAAGGGGGTGTGTCCCACGATCTCCTTGAGTGCCGTGTTCATCTCCTCGGGTCTGCCCGAGAACAGCTCTTTGGTTATCTTGTTGAGTATCTTTGACTGCTCTCCCGTTTCATATCGAACGCCCGACGCGTCCATCATAACAACGATAGCGAAAACACAGCTTATAGCGCACTCAAACGAGGAAACTCCGAATTTTATGATACTTGCCGTTGCAAGCGCGCAAACAGCCGCCGTGTGTGAGCTTGGCATTCCGCCGTTTGAGAAAAGAAACTCGGTAACCGTGAATTTTCTGTTTTTATACATACCCGTAAATACCTTCATGATCTGGGCAAGCAGCCACGAAGCTACCGCGGACATCAAAAGATAATTGGTAAAAAGCGCCTTTATCTGTTCCATATTATACTACCTCCGTATCAGCTTTTTCTGTCCAGAAGATATACCGCGAAGTCGGTAAGCACCTCCGAGCCCTCGTAAGAGGAAATGGCGGATACCGCCTCGGCTGTAAGTGTCCCCGCGTAGGCATAAGCTTCCTCTGCGCTGTAATAGGAAAGGAAGGTCGTCTTGTTGCTCTCTGCATCAGAGCCAACCGACTTTCCAAGCTCCTCCTCGGTCGCCGTAGCGTCGAGTATATCGTCTATTATCTGGAAAGCAAGTCCTATTTTTTCGGCATATTCAGCCGCCGACACCGCTTCCTCCGAGTCTATCGGATATCCCGCGGCTATCACTCCCATAAGACAAGCCGCGCGTATCAGCGCCCCCGTCTTCATTGAATGGAGCTTTATAAGCTTATCAAGCGAGAGCTTCTCACTCTCCCCCGCAAGGTCTATTATCTGTCCGCCGACCATTCCAAACTCTCCCGCCTGCTCGGACAGAAGCTTTACCGCTTGGGCAACCGCGTTGCTTTCAACAAGGTCATTGGATGCCGCAACGCCGAAGGCGTGTGTCAGAAGCGCATCTCCCGCGAGAAGCGCCGTTGAATATCCAAATACCTTGTGGTTGGTCGGCTTTCCTCTTCTGAGGTCATCGTCGTCCATACAAGGAAGGTCATCGTGTATCAGGGAATAGGTGTGTATCATCTCAAGGGCGCACCCAAAGGGCAGCGCCGCCTCAGCCTTTCCGCCAAAAAGCTTACAGAACTCAAGCGTGAGAAAGGGACGTATCCTCTTTCCGCCCGCAAAGAGCGAATATCTCTCCGATTCAAGAAGCTCCTTTATATCCTCGTCGTTTCTTGCAAAATATCCGCGAAGCACATCGTTCACAAGCTCCGCATCGGCGGCAAGTATCTGTTTTATATCAGTCATTATACTTCTCCCAAAAAGTCCTTTTCCTCGGGCTCTCCATCGGCATTTATGCCTATCATCTTTATCTTTCTCTCAGCGCCCTCAAGCATCGTATTGCAATATCTTATAAGACGTATTCCCTCTTCGTAAAGCTTCAGAGAGTCCTCAAGAGAGAGCTTGTCCCCCTCAAGCTCGGAAGCTATCTTCTCAAGCCTTTTTATTGCCTCTTCAAAGGAAAGTTCTTCTTTTTTCATCATATATCCTGCCTTTCTTTGAACGATAGTTCGTTTACGGTCGCCTTCGCCTCTCCGTCGGACATGACCACCGATATGCTATCACCAACATTTATCTGCGAGATAGAATGTATCATTTTTCCGTCACCGTCACGAATGGCGCTGTATCCTCGCGAGAGCACCGACAGCGGATTCATTCCCTCAAGCTTTGCCGAAAGCTCGGCAAGCCTACCGCGTGACGCACTCATAGCGCCAAGCATAGAGTTCTCTATGCGTGTGCCAAGATGTATAAGCCCAAGCTTTGAATTTTCAAGTCGAGAGGTAGGCGAGTTGAGCGATATCACGCGCTCAAGCAACGACACATTATCGAAGCGCCTTTTCAAATACATCTGCATTGAATTAGCTGTTTTCGCCTCGATTTGAGAAACAGCCGAGCGTAGCGCCGAGATATCGGGCACGGCTATCTCTGCCGCCGCAGACGGCGTGGGCGCTCTGAGGTCCGCCGCGAAATCGCAAAGTGTGAAATCGGTCTGGTGTCCGACCGCGGATATCACGGGTATCTCGGACGCCGCCACGGCGCGAACAAGCGCCTCGTCATTAAACGCCCAAAGGTCCTCGATAGAGCCGCCGCCCCTTCCGATTATTATGACGTCCACGTTTTTCATCGCATTGAAAAATTCAATTCCCATACAAAGCTGCGGCGGAGCTTCAGCTCCCTGCACCGATGACGGAAAAAGGACTATATCGGCAAGCGGATATCTGCGCCCTGTGACGTTTATCATATCTCTGAGCGCCGCTCCCGTGGGAGAGGTGACTATTCCTATCCTTTTCGGCATACTCGGTATCGGTTTCTTTCGTCCCTCGGCAAAGAGCCCCTCACTATCAAGCCTGCGCTTGAGCATCTCATACGCGCGGGCAAGCTCCCCCGCGCCGTCAGAGGTCATCGTCTGAACGTATATCTGGTACTGCCCCGTTTTTTCGTAGACCGAAACTCTGCCGTAAAGTGTGACCTTCATTCCGTCGCAGGGTCTGAAGGTAAGGCGCGATGCCGCCGTTTTGAACATTACCGCGCTGACCGCCGCGCCCTCGTCCTTTACAGAAAAATACAGGTGTCCCGACACGTTACTCTTGAAGTTCGATATCTCCCCGCGTATAGCAACGCTTGCGAGAAAATCATCGCTCTCCATCATAGTTTTTATATATCCGTTAAGCTCGGAGACGCTTATTGAGTTATCAAAGATATTCATTTACACACCTCCGAAAATTTTGTCACTCAGCTAAATATTTTTCTCTGCAAAGCAGAGCAATACCCGCCGCGTTGTCAGCCGAGAACGCGGGCTCTGCGAAATACGCCTCAAAGCGCTCGCTTATCCTCTGCCTCATATATCTGTTAGACATAACTCCACCCGCAAAAAGCACAGGCATATCCCCATACTTTTCGACAAGCTGAGCTGTCATAGCTACGAGTGTTTCGCACACGAAATCAAAGACGAACGCCGCCGTGGAATTTTTATCCCGAGTTTTCTCATAAAGAGCCGCCGCCATATTCTGAAGTCCCGAAAGGTTGCACCAGCCGTCCTTGACAGAGGTCTTTATTTTTTCTCCGTGACCGCAATACTCTCGCGCCATTTTTTCAAGCTCTGCCCCGCAAGGGAAACTAAGCCCCAACGAAACGCCCACTCTGTCTATCACCTGACCCGCGTTAAGGTCGAGCGTTCCACCCACAAGCTCGGCATCAAAGCCGCTATCCGAGGGCTGTGCAAGAAGCGCTTCGGTCGTGCCGCCTGATACGTGAAAGGTTAAAAATCTCCCCTCAAAAATTCGGTTCTCGTGTCCCGACGAATAAGCTGCCGCCCTTATATGACCGTTCTGGTGCGAAAAATCGTATATATCTATTCCGCGCGCCGCCGCAAAGGAATGCGCCGCCGCCACTCCGCTCAGAAAGCAAGGCATATACGAGCCCTCGGCATCTCGCGGACGTGCAGACACGCCCACTGCCAAGACCTCATATCCGTCGGACAATACAGCGGAAAGCTCGTCCGCAACAAAAGGCAGATTTTTGATATGCGCGAACACCGCGTCCGACTGCCTCAGCCCACACTCTCCCTCTTTCACAGGCAAAGGTCTTTTGATATTTGCAATTACCTCTCCGTTCTCGGTGCATACCGCGGCAGAGGTGGTATAATTGCTCGTATCAAAGCCTACAAAGCATCGCTTCATCTGCCCTCGCCCTTATCCTGGAGCATTACCTTTACGGAATTGAGCACTCCGTTTATAAAGGAACGCGCCTTTTCGTCGTCATATTTCTTGGTAAGCTCAACAGCCTCGTTTATCGACACCTTGTGAGGAATACCCTCTTCATAAAGCATCTCATATACGGCAAGGCGAAGTATAGAGCGGGATATGTTCGTAAGTCTGTGGGTCTTCCAGCCCTTGGCGTGCTCGCCTATAACGGTATCTATCTGCACTTTGTGCTCAAAGATAGCGAAGTACGCCCTTTTTATGTAGTCGTCATCGTCTATCTCTCTATTTTCAGCAGAGGTATAGTATATATCCTCTGCCGATTCATCAGCTCGGAATTCACTCTCAAACAGAAGGCCTAACAGTATTTCTCTTGCTTCTTTTCTTGTCATAACAAAACGATTTTTTCGGGTGCGATCAAGCCCCAAAAGCTTCCTTTCAATGTTGTATTTTTTCGACAAAGCTGTAAAACAGCATAAATATCCATATTAAATATTATATAACCTATACCGCCAAAAGTCAATAAACAGAATGAATATTTATAAATTTATTCATTATTCCCCCTCAAAAAATGAATTTTTAAAAAATACTGTTGAAAAAAGCTCATATTTGTGATATCATTGATGCATACTTTTTAGAGTGAAAGGATATTTTATATCAATGAATTTCAAAGCACTGATAAAAAAGACGCTGACAAACGCCTGTGTGTATTTCTCGATAATCACCGCTATATACAGCGTTATAGTTATGATAATATACGTTGACGATACCCAGGTCCTTCTGGACGCCACCAGAGTGATGCTTTTCTTCCTCGCGTCTATCCTCTTTGCTTTCGCAAACGGGGCGCTCAAGCTCCAGAAGCTTCACGGCGCGGCAAGGGTAATTATACACTATCTGCTCTCGCTCTTCGCTTTTTACGCGTGTATATTGCTCCCGATATCTCCCGTAGGCTCTACCCTGCTCGTGGGTATCCTTCTCTTCACACTCCTTTACGTTGTTATAATGGCGCTTGTGGCTCTCTTCAAGTCAAGATACCGCGCTCGCCTCGACCAAAAGTCGGATTATAAACCTCAGTTCAAAAAATAATAACGCATATTCTCCTCTGCTCCGAGATACTACATAACCGCAGAAGGAGAACCAATATGAAAATAAGACTGTCAATACCCATTATCGCTCTTGCGCTGACACTCGCGCTTACGTCCTGCTCTAAAGACACGACAGACGTTGATGCTCAGGGCGCTATGAGCGAGGCTATACTCGGCGTGACCGAGGATAGCGGTCAGGGGTATATTGACAGTCTTATTTTTGTGGGTGAATCGACCACCTACCATCTCAAAAGCCGTGGGGTGCTGAGCGGCGGTACTGAAACGCAGCAGGTGTGGGCATCAAAAAGCGGTACGCTCAACCTCGATATGTCAACCAAAAACGCGAAAATAATCTATCCCGAAACGGGTGAGCTGATGACTATCTCACACGCCGCCGAGCGTTCACAGCCCGAATATATCGTCTTCACCTTTGGGCTCAACGGCGCGGTGCAGAATATAAGCAAGGGAGAGGAATACTATAAAAGCTGTTATCTCTCGCTGATAAACTCGGTAAGAGCGGTATCGCCCGAAACGAGGATAATACTTCAGTCCGCCTTCCCTGTTGCCTCGAATATGGATATGACCAATTATTCGGTAGATGTGAAAACACTGAATGAATATATTGACACGATAAACTCATGGACGCTCGACCTTGCCATATCCGAGGGGCTTCGATATCTCAACACGTCTGAGATACTCAAGGACGGCTCAGGTTATTTGAGATACGAGCTTCAGGTCGGCGACGGACACCACCTGAAAACCGAGGCGTACACCGAAATACTTGAATATATCAGAACTCACGAATATAAATAATGGGGGGCTTATGTACCGTAAAATAATTTTTATTGCGCTTATAATTTGCGCGCTTCTTCTCTCTTCCTGTAACACGAAGAAATATTCGGACGGGGTGAGCTGTCACGAGCTTTGCGAGAGGGCTATATCAGCTATTGACGAGAGCGATGAATTTTCCGACTACGGAAAGGAATATATCAAATATTTCTTTGAGGACAGCGAGCTTCACGACGATTTCAGGATAGTATATTCGACCGAAACCGACGATATCGACGAGCTTGGCATATTCCACGCGCCGAGCGCCGATGCCGCCAAAGAGATAGCGGCAACAGTTCAAAATTACATCTCCGAGATGCAGGACACACAGCGTGCCTTTATAGAGAGCTACGCCCCCGAGGAGCTGCCAAAGCTTGATAACGCCGAGGTGCGCGTGTTTGGAAATTACGTTGTTTACGCGATAATGGAAGATGATGAAAAGAGCGAGGTGTTCTCGGAGATGGATAAAAGCTTGGTATTAAAATAATTTTTCTATACTTTGGGCTTATTTTCCGGACAGTCGAGGACGCCTGTCCCTACGATCTTGAAATGTCGGCTACGGGCGATTTCATCACTATGGTATAGATTAAAATAGATGATTTTTGTAGGGACAGGCGTCCTCGACTGTCCGCTTCACAAAACCACTAATTTAATCCCACCGCAACAGATAATATTTTAATAAATTTTGTTTTTCGTATGGGCGCGTTCGCGCCCCTCAATTTTTATAAATGAAATTTAACACTAAAATCCGTATAAAAATCCTTGTTTTACAGATACTAACATCACGATTTTAATTTTTCGTAGGGGCTGGCGCCCACGACAGCCCACAAATCTTTTCAAATCCCAACGGGACGTCGAGGCGCCGTCCCCTACCAAATATGACAAAGGAGATTTTATATATATGAAAGCCACAGGAATAGTGAGAAGAATTGACGACCTGGGAAGGGTCGTTATTCCCAAGGAAATAAGACGTACTATGCGTATACGCGAGGGCGATCCCCTCGAGATATACACCGACAGAGAGGGAGAGGTCATTTTTAAAAAATATTCTCCCATAGGCGAGCTCGCGTCCTTTGCGGCGCAATACGCCGAAACTCTTTATAAGTCCTGCAATATGTCGG
>SVUJ01000003.1 GCA_015063305.1 Oscillospiraceae bacterium
CAAGTCAGTGTTTTTAACGCAAAGGGTCCACCCGTTCCCATTCCGAACACGGAAGTTAAGCTTTGCAGTGCCGAAAATACTTGGCTGGAGACGGCCCGGAAAAATAGGTCAACGCTGACACAAAAGACAGAAGGTGATACGTTTGTATCACCTTTTTGCTTTGTTATATATTAGTTCTTGACTTTTTTAGCTTTCTGTATTAAAATTATATCATTGATAAAGTTATGTAAGGGGTATGTTTATGAATAAAAAAGTTATAATCGGTTGTGACAGTACGTGTGATCTGGGAAAGGATATCACCGAGCGCTACAATATAAAGGTACAGCCGTTGTTTGTCAATCTTGGGGAAGAGCAATATCTTGACAGTGTTGACATAACTCCTGATATGATATACGAAAGATATGAGGAAAGCGGAATTCTTCCCAAAACTGCTGCTCCGAGCATTGCGGATATGGAGGATTTTTTTGCTAAGCACACGTCGGGTGGAAATGCTATGGTCTTTTTCACTATCAGCTCGGAAATGTCTTCTACCTTTGCTCACGCTAAGCTTGCAGCTGAGAGCTTTGATGATGTATATGTGGTAGATACAAGAAACCTTTCGAGTGGCGGCGGACTACTTGTTTTGAGTGCTGTTGATATGGCAGAGAACGGAATGTCTGCGAGCGATATAGCAAAGGAATGCGAAAAGCTTATTCCTTATGTTGATGCATCTTTTGTTATAGATGATCTTGAATTTTTGCATAAAGGCGGACGTTGCTCTGCGGTGGCTGCTTTTGGCGCAAATCTTTTGCAGCTGAAGCCTTGTATTGCCGTTTCGGAGGGCAAGATGTCGGTGGGCAAGAAATACAGAGGCAAATTTCCGCTCACTTTGGGCAAATATATAGAGGACAGGCTCGGAGATGGAAGCGGAATAATCCTTGACCGTGTTTTTGTTACTCACGCCGGTTGTGATGCAGAGATATATGAGTCTTGTCTGGAAAAGGTGAAGTCTATTGTGCCTTTCAAGGAGGTCTTACTTGCACGCGCGGGATGCACCATTTCTTCGCATTGCGGCAGAAACACACTCGGCGTTCTCTTTATCAGAAAACCTGAAGACAAATAAGGTAATAGTACAAAATGTCATAAAATGAAATATAATTGCTCCAACGGCAAAATCACGCGCTGTTGGGGTAATTATTTTTATAAAAAGATTGACAATGGGTATAAAAAGTGATAAAATGGTAATTAGGGAAGAATCGGCAAATTTGCCCTTTGACTTTGCTTGGATTCTTTAAGGACTAATTATACGAAAGGAAGATACATACAATGGCAACTGTTGTAATTATGCCCCGTCAGGGACAGAGTGTTGAAAGCTGTATCATTACCGCTTTTAACAAAAAAGTAGGAGATACCGTTGAAAAGGGAGACATTCTTTTCTCTTATGAAACGGACAAATCTTCTTTTGATGAGCCTGCTCCCGAATCGGGAAAGATCCTTGCAATTTTCAGAGAAGAAGGCGACGACGTACCTTGCCTCGAAAACGTATTGGTGATAGGTAACGACGGAGAGGACTTTTCTGCATTTATACCTGCTGCTGAGGAGGGAGATGCTCCCGCAGCCGCAGAGGAGGCACCCGCACAGGAGGCTGCTGCGCCCGTAGCACAGACTGCTGAGGCAGAGGCTTCTGCAACTCAGGGTGTTGGTTCTATTTCTCCCAGAGCAAGACTTCTTGCTGAAAAGACACATGCTGATCTGCTCAAGGCTGTCCCCACAGGACCTAACGGCAGAATTATAGAGAGAGACGTTCAGAAGCTGGTTGATATGGGTCTTACCGTATCCCCCGCCGCAAAGGACGGATATACTGCGGCTGTTAATGGCAGTGGCATAAATGGAAAGGTAGTTCTCGGCGATCTTGCGGCAGCTCCTGCTGCTGAGACTGTTGCGGCAGCTCCTGTTGCGACTGTTGCTGAGTACGAAGACGTTAAGATACCCAACGTCAGAAAGATCATTTCCAAGGTTATGTGTGATTCGCTCACAACCATGGCTCAGCTTACATTTAACTCCTCTTTCGACGCTACAAAGCTTCTTGCTTTCAGAAAGTCGCTCAAGGCGGGAGGAGAGAAGATGGGTCTTGCAAACATCACTCTCAACGATATGATCCTTTATGCGGTATCCCGTGTTATCCTCAAGCACAAGGCTGCTAATGCGCACATGCTTGGTGACACTATGAGATATTTCAATACAGTAAATATCGGTATTGCAGTTGATACAGAAAGAGGACTTTTAGTTCCTACCGTATTTGGAGCAGAGAAGCTTTCTCTTAACGAGCTTTCTATGAATGCTAAGTCTGTTATAACTGCGGCTCAGAGTGGAACGATCAATCCTGACTTCCTCAAGGGTGCTACATTTACCGTATCCAACCTCGGTTCTCTCGGAATCGAATCCTTCACACCTATCGTTAACCCGCCTCAGACCTGTATTCTCGGAGTTGACTGCATAACAAAGAGAATAAAGGAAGTAAACGGAGAGGACGTTATCTATCCTTCTATGGGACTTTCTCTTACTGTTGACCACAGAGCGCTTGACGGTGCTGACGCGGCAAGAATACTTAAGGATATCGGATTCGCGCTTGAGAATATCGACCTTCTTTTGGCAAAATAATTTTGGAGGTGACCGATCATGTATGATCTTATAATTCTGGGTGGAGGACCTGCCGGTTATAATGCGGCTGAACGCGCAGGACATGCAGGACTGAAGACCCTTGTTATCGAGGAAAGAGCTCTCGGAGGCGTTTGCCTTAACGAGGGATGTATTCCTACAAAGACCCTTCTGTACTCCGCAAAGATATACGACTATGCGAAGCACGGTGAGGATTACGGTGTTAAATTTGATTCTGCCGCTATCGACCACGCTTTTGTCGTTGAGCGTAAGAACAAGGTAGTAAAGCAGCTCGTATCGGGCGTTGGCGCTAAGCTTAAGAAGTCGGGCGTTGAGGTCGTTAAGGCTACCGCTCAGATAAAAGAGAGAAATGCTGAGGGCTTTGTTGTTACCGCAGAGGGTAAGGATTACGTTGGAAAGCAGCTTCTTATTTGTACAGGCTCTTCTCCCGCTCTTCCTCCTATCGACGGACTTGCTGATTCGGTTAAGTCGGGCTTTGCGCTGACTAACAGAGAAGTGCTCGACCTCAAGGAGCTTCCCAAGACGATAGTTATCGTCGGCGGAGGAGTTATAGGTCTTGAGATGGCTTCCTATTTCAACTCGGTCGGCTCTAAGGTATACGTTGTTGAGATGATGGATCATATCGCAGGCGCTGTTGATCGCGAAATATCCGCTATGCTTCAGAAGGACTATGCCGCAAGAGGCGTTGAGTTCATACTCGGAGCTAAGGTAACATCCATAAAGGATAAAGCCGTTACATACGAAAAGGACGGAAAGAGCACAGTTCTTCCTTGTGACTATGCGCTTGTATCTATCGGACGCCGTCCGAGAACTGCGGGACTTGGATGCGAAAACATCGGTCTTAAGCTTGAGAGAGGCGCTATAGTTACGAATGAGCTTGGAAAGACCAACGTTCCCGGTGTTTGGGCTGCAGGCGACGTAAACGGAAAGTCGATGCTTGCGCACACCGCTTACCGCGAGGGTGAGGTTTGTATAAACAACATACTCGGTAAGAAGGATAGAATAAATTACAACTCTATTCCTGCGGTAATCTACACCAATCCCGAGGTCGCTTCTGTCGGTGAGACAAGCGAGTCGATCAAGGAAAAAGGACTTGACGCATCTGTCCAGACCGTTACTCTTAAGTACAGCGGACGTTATATCGCTGAGAACGAGCACGGCAACGGAGTTGTTAAGATAATCACCGATAATAAGCACCACAATATCATAGGTCTTCATATGATAGGCAGCTATGCGTCCGAGATAATCTATGGCGCGGCTATGATGGTTGAGACCGAGATGAGAGTTGCTGATATCCAGAAGCTCGTATTCCCGCACCCCACCGTTTGCGAAGTTATCAGAGAAGCAATGTTTATGTAAGCTATAAAATTATCAATAAAATCTAAAGGAGAACATTAAAATGCCTAAGAGTCAATACGTTGACCCCGGTAAGGCCTTTGAAGCCGGGTACATCCATTTTGAAGACATTCCTGTATGTCAGTACAACAAAACACTCAAGGAAGAGATGAAGATCTATTCCAAGGAAGATATGCTTCGTATCTACCGCGATATGGCTATCATCCGTGAGTTCGAGACCATGCTTAACGAAGTTAAGGTCAAGAGCGAGTACAACGGAGTTAAATATAACAACCCCGGTCCCGCGCACCTTTCTATCGGTCAGGAGGCATCTGCCGTAGGTGAGGCTTACTGCCTTGATATCAACGACTTTTCCTTCGGTTCTCACCGTAGCCACGGCGAGATACTCGCAAAGGGACTTTCCTCTATCCACAAGCTCGACGATAAGGAGCTTTACGACATAATGAAGGAGTTCCTTGACGGAACTGTTCTTGCTGTTGTTGAAAAGCATATGAACGCAGGCGGAAACATCAAGGAGCTTGCTATAAACTTCTTGCTTTACGGAGCACTCGCAGAGATATTCGCACGTAAGACAGGCTTTAACCGCGGTCTTGGCGGATCTATGCACGCGTTCTTCATACCCTTCGGACTTATGCCTAACAATGCTATCGTTGGAGCATCCGCTCCCATAGCTCTCGGTGCGGCTCTCTATAAGAGATCCAACCACAAGCCCGGTATAGTTATTTCTAACTGCGGCGACGGCGCAACAGGACGCGGTCCTGTGCTTGAGGCTCTCAACTTTGCTTCTATGGACCAGATCACAAAGCTCTGGGGTATGGACGGCAAGTTCAGCGACGGCGGTATGCCGATACTCTTTAACGTATTTAACAACCACTACGGTATGGGCGGTCAGACCCGCGGCGAGACCATGGGCTTTGATATGGCTGCGCGTCTTGGCGCAGGCTTCAATCCCAGCCAGATGCACGCAGAGCGCGTAAACGGATACGATCCGCTTGCAGTTATCGACGCTGTTACCCGCAAGAAGAAGCTCCTTCTCGAGGGTAAGGGTCCCGCACTCCTCGACGTTGTTACATACCGTATATCCGGTCACTCTCCCTCTGACTCGTCTACCTACCGTACACAGGAGGAGATCGATGCTTGGAAGGCGGCAGATCCGATCCTTGCGTTCAAGACCAAGCTCATTCTTGGCGGCGTAGCTACAGAGAACGAGTTTGCTACCATTCAGGAGCAGATCACAAACAGAATGACCGAGATAATGAAGCTCGCTATCAATGATGAGATATCTCCTCGTATGGACCTTAACAAAGAGCCCGACGCTATATCCTCTATTATGTTCTCCAACCAGAAGGTGGTCAGCATGGATCCCAGCCGTGAGGCAGAGATGCTTATGCCCAAGGAGGAGTGCCCCCGTGTTAAGGAGATCGCAGGAAAGACACGTACAGCTAAGGATAAGAACGGCAAGCCTGTTTCTAAGATGAAGATGTACAATATCTGCGACGGTTTGTTTGAGCCGATCATTGACAAGTTCTATGACGACCCCACGCTTATCGCGTACGGTGAGGATAACCGTGACTGGGGCGGAGCATTCGGCGTTTACAAGAAGATGACCGAGGCTGTTCCTTACCACCGCTTCTTCAACTCTCCTATTTCCGAGTCTGCTATAGTAGGCTCTGCTGTAGGATACGCAATGTGCGGAGGACGCGCTATAGTTGAGCTTATGTACGCTGACTTTATCGGCTGTGCAGGAGACGAGATATTCAACCAGATGGCTAAGTGGCAGGCAATGTCGGCAGGAATACTCAAGATGCCTATAGTTCTTCGTGTTTCTGTTGGTTCTAAGTACGGCGCTCAGCACTCTCAGGACTGGACAGCACTCTGCGCTCACATTCCCGGACTTAAGGTAGTATTCCCGTCCACTCCCGCAGATGCAAAGGGTCTTATGACCACAGCGCTTGACGGAACTGACCCCGTTGTATTCTTTGAGTCGCAGAGAATATACGGTATCGGAGAAGAGTTCATGAAGGACGGTGTTCCCACAGGACACTATGAGATACCCTTCGGTGAGCCCGATATCAAGAAAGAGGGTAAGGACGTTACCATTCTTACTATCGGCGCGGTTCTTTACAGAGCTCTCGAGGCTGCAAAGATACTTGAGGAGAAGTACGGTATATCCGCAGAGGTCATAGATACACGTTCTATCGTTCCTTTCAACTACGAGAAGGTTATCGAGTCTGTTAAGAAGACAGGTAAGGTATTGCTCGTTGGTGATGCTTGTGAGAGAAACTCTGTAATGAGAGATATGGCTTCTAACATCACAGAGATGTGCTTCGATTACCTTGACGGTCCTGCAGTAGTTGTTGGATCGCGCAACTGGATCACACCTGCATTCGAGCTTGAGAAGAGCTTCTTCCCGCAGGCTGATTGGATAATCGATGCTCTCCACGAGAAGATCATGCCCATTCCGGGACACGTTCCCACTAACAACTTTACCGATATCGAAAAGGTAGAGCGCGCTAAGAAGGGCTTATAATTAATAGAATTATAATCTGAAAAGGGGGAAGAGGACGGTCCGAGAGGGTCTGTCTTCTTCCCCCATAGCCCATTTTATAAACTTGGGAGTATTGGGAAAAGAGTATGAAATTTTTAGTTCTGAAAACAAAAGACCCCTATTTAAATCTGGCTGTTGAGGAATATCTGTTCCTTGGCAGCGAGGACGATATTTTTATGCTCTGGCAGAATGAGCCTACGGTCGTTATCGGAAAAAATCAGAATGCCTATGCAGAGATAAATATGGATTTTATTGAGAAAAATCGCATACATATCGCGCGTCGCATAACGGGAGGCGGGGCTGTTTATCACGACCTGGGAAATTTGAACTACACATTTATTTCCTCTAACAAGGCTAAAGAGGGAATTGATTTTGAGTATTTCACGCGCCCTATAATAGAGGCGCTGGCGTCTATAGGTGTTGTGGCGGAGCTTTCGGGCAGAAATGACCTTATGGCTGAGGGCAAAAAAATATCGGGAAACGCCCAACATACCGCTAACGGCAGAACTCTGCATCACGGAACGCTGCTGTTTGACAGCGATCTTGACGTGCTTTCCTCGGCTCTCAAGGTGGACGAGGAAAAGATAAGGGCGAAAGGGATAAAATCAACGCGCTCAAGAGTTACCAATATCAATGCGATACTCGGCGGTAAATATACCATGGAGGAATTTATAGAGCTGTTGTCGGCTCACGTTATATCAAAATATTCTCCCGATATCATTGATGCTCCAGAGGCTGCCGAGATAGACGGGCTTTATCGAAGAAACAGCTCACGTGAATGGATCTTTCCCGAAAGAGAGCTTCTTTCGAGATACAGTTTGCTTAAAAAGAAAAGATACCCGTTCGGTATCGTTGAGATATATCTTGATATGTCGAATGATATAATAAAGGATATAAAGATCAGAGGGGACTTTTTTGGAGTATCTCCCACAGAAGAGCTTGAAGCGATGCTTGTTGGGATAAGACTTAAAGAAGCTGAGAAAAAAATAGAGGATATAGATATCGGAGAGTATATCTTTGGTATCACCAATGATATCTTTTTGGAGCAATTAACAAAATAAAAATCCGAACCTTACAAAATGTTGAGGTTCGGATTTTTGTTTTCGACACCCGAAGGTTGGGGGTCGATGAATAAATAAAAAGCCGAACCTCACCATCGTGTAGGGAGGCCCGAGCTTTTGCTTTTGACACCCGAAGATTGGGTGCCAACACTGTTGGCTGGTGCCGGTGATCGGGGTCGAACCGATACGGTATCGCTACCACTGGATTTTGAGTCCAGCACGTCTGCCAATTCCATCACACCGGCATAATAAGTCCGTTTGAAATTATATCACATAATAAAAATAAAATCAATACCTTTTTAAAATAAAAATAATAAATTTAAAAATTGATTGATTTTGTCGAGCGGATGTGTTAAAATGTATGTATATTTAATGTTTATAGGAGGATGTATGAAAAAAGCGATATCGTTTTTTGTTTTAATAGCGTTGCTCTTTAATTGCTGCTCTATGATCGTGTCGGCAAATAGCGCCTTGAGTACATCCGAAGTAGCTTACGACGGCAATGATATAGGCTTTATACACGACTGTACGTATGATCCTGTGCGCAAACAGATCAATATAAGCGGTACGATAAAGCATGATGTCCTGATAGATCATACGGGGCATAATATCGCTGTCTATGCCATACCCAACGGTAAAACGCTTGCTGACGTTCTGAGCTCACCAACCTCAAAGCCGGTGGCAAGCGCCCACATATCTATAAAATTTCAGTTTTCTATAAAGGCCGATTCAACAGAGGCTCGTTTTTCAAAATATGCTGTAATTATATACGATATAATAGCAAATGCCAAGGTCGTGGGAACACCTTCTTATCCTGCTGTGGTATCAACTTATAAATTTGATGCAGAAAATAGGGGATATAAAGGTCTTTCAACACAGCTTGTATCAAACGCTACCGATTCGGGCGCTAAAACGGCGATAGTTCCCGTTTACTTAAACAAGCTGGTCAACAACGTGTCCTCGGGCTACATATATGATTTTGAACAGGGCTCGCTCTTTTTTGACAAGCCTTATATCGATGCTCTGGACGTACGGATAAAGAGTCTGTCGGCGGTTGGAGCAAGGGTTTATTTGCAGTATTTGTTTGACAGTACCGAAGATAGCCAACTACTTGCGCTGGGTACAGCATCGGGTGACGGAACAGATCTTCCCGATATGCGCGAATACTATAACGTAACCCTTATAGAAGCGTTTACCGATTTTCTCTTGGATAGATATAGTGATGAAGATAACACTCGCATCGACGGAATGATCTTGGGAGAGAGGGTGGACGCCAAGTATACAGCGAATATTTTGAGTGTTGAAGAATACGTGGAGAATTATGCCTTTTATATGACGGTGGTTGGAAGCACCGCGCGGGCTCATTCTCCCGCGATAGATATCGTGTTGCCTTTGAGTGATGCTGACGGTTATTCGTCAGGCGCTGTTTTGGAAACAGAGCTTTCTCCCTCTGTTTTTTTGGAAGAAATATGTATTTTCTTTGACGACAGCTTTTATGGAAAATTCTCATTTTCCACATTGGTTCAATCGAGCTCGATCCCCTATGGAATAAGCGACGAAGCAATTTCCGAGGGAGAGTTTACCAAGCCCGAGTACAACGGGATAAATGCCGACACAGCGGCAGAGTATTCGTGGTATATATTAAACCTTGCACAGAGATTTGAAAGCGCACCCGAGGGATTTATCTTTTTGTGGGAAGTGCCGAAGGATATCTCGTGTGACGTTCTGAATGCGGCATACGCATATTCCTACTTTAAGCTTCTCTCAAATTCTAATCTTTCCTCGTTCGTGGTGTCCTTTGCACAGATAGAAAAAGAGGGTGATTATTCGCGTTACTCGGATATTTCACGGATGGTGAAATATATCGACACCGATCAGAGCAGCGACGTGACCAAGGAAGCGCTACGGATGTTGGGAGAGAATAGCTGGAGTAACGTTTTGGGAGCTGACTATAGGGAAAATCCTATTACCGGCAAGGTCATTGAACTCAAAGAGATATCTTCAGCACCGAGCAATATCTTGGGCGAATATGCTTATCACGATTTTTCATATCATACCGATATATCCCTGTGGTTTGCGGGTAATGACTGTGACTCTATGAAGATAACCCACAGCGATACCGTTGGAAGAGCGCTTGAGGCTCATTTTCTCGGCAAAGCTAATGAACCGACAGAGTACTCCGAGATAATCTGTAGATATGAATATCCCGAAACCTTTGAGTTCACCCCCGATATGTCGATGAAGTTCAGTATAAAGAATGACGACAATGATAAAGACGCGCTTTATGAGGTCAAGTTTACTATAGGTGACGGAAAGAATATTGCCCATATTACCAAGCTCTGCCGTTCCTATGAGCAGATAACTGTCTTCTTTAACGTGGCGGAGTATTTTGATATAGCAAAAACAGACTATATCAAAATAGGTATAAGGTCGCTTACAGGCGAGGGCTCGGGATATTCCTTGAGCGTGGCATCTATAAGCGGATACAGTACTCAATATACCTCTGAAGAGCTTGCGGATATGATATCCGATGAGCGCTCACGTATCAAGGACGATATTAATAGTGTTTCTGATACACAAGAGAAGGACGAGGTCAATACGGTGATAGTTGTGACCGCTGTTGCGGTAGTCGTAGCGGTAATAGCGATTGGACTGTTTATGTGCTTCAGACGTGATGAAACCTAAAAAGAATACAGCTCCGAGGAGATCCCTCGGAGCTGTATTTTATTCTTCATCTGATTTATCGTCTGCAAACATTCGGCGTATGCGCTCACTTTGGTCGCTTGTGCGCATAGTATATATCTTGGTTTCGGGAGCGTAGTCTTCCTGTATATCGTCAGCTGCCTTTGCAGGGGCTGAGAGTATATTTTTTGATAAAAGATCAAGATAAAGTCTTCTTTCAAATTTTTTGGAGATGGCAAGAAGCACTATCTGCGCTGCAAAAAGCAAAGCCGCAAGTATCCAAGGATAGAGCACGGTGTAATTTACCGCTACGGGATACAGGAGTATCTTGTGGTACAAAAGCTCAATTATATTTGGGAAAAGCAATATCGGGAAGATAGGAAGTCTTAATAAGCATAGCACTGATCTGTTTGGAATGAGCGTTGAATATAGTATTCTCGATTTGTGGGGCGTATCGGCTCTGTCTGTTTTTATTATGGCAACCAAACCGAAGATGTCAACCGCTATAGCTAAAAGGAAGAGCAGGGTGGCGATCATTATCATCACGAACACCGCCCGATAAAAAACCGTTCCTTCGGGTGTGGGTGTGCTTTGCGAAGAAAAGAGATATTGTCTTGAGGTGCGCCAGGAGTTATCAAGCAGGGCAAATACAGACATCTTGCTCTTCGCGTCATTATCCAAAACGTAATTCACACACGGAATAAACATTGATATAATAATTACAAGATCGGCAAACAGGGGAAGTATATACCTTGAATATATTATCCCTTTGCCGGTATTTTTTTTCTTTTTGCTCATATCAAATATCTCCTGTTGCTACTTCAAGAGCCAGCTTCATCATATCTGTAAATGATGTTTGGCGCTCCAATGCCGGAAGCGATTCCCCTGTTAGGAGAGAATCGGACACCGTGCATATAGCGAGTGCGTTCTTGCCCGAACGCGCGGCATTCATATAAAGGGCGGCAGCTTCCATTTCCACCGCAAGAACATTCATTTTTGACCAATCGAGAGTATCTTCCGAAAATTCGTTGTAAAAGGTGTCAGAGGACAAAAGATTTCCAACGTGGTAAGAAAGCTTCAATTTTTCAGCCATATCGGCGGCGCGGCGGAGAAGCGAAAAACTTGCTATCGGCGCGTAAGTACCCGCGAGATGGTATTGCTCGGCATAGCTTGAATTGGTACAAGCGCCCATACCGAGAACTATATCGCGTACTTTGACGTTATCGTTTATCGAACCCGCAGAGCCTATTCTGATGATATTATCAACATCAAAAAAGTTGAAAAGCTCGTAACTGTAGATCCCCATAGACGGCATACCCATTCCGCTTGCCATTACAGAGACTTTTTTGCCGTTATAGCTTCCCGTGTAGCCTGATACGCCTCTGACGTTGTTGAAAAGAACGGCGTTCTCCATAAAGTTTTCGGCAACAAATCTCGCTCTTAAAGGATCGCCCGGCATAAGAACTGTTTTGGCGATATCATCGGGTGTTGCATTTATATGGGGAGTGGGGTAATTCTTTTTCATAAAAGCTCCTTTCGATTACTGCTTCGGGCCTTCAATGCCTTCCATATAATAAGAGGCTTCCATATCGGCAACACAGAGAGCAAAGGCGAGAGGGAACATCTCGAGTGCGCGTCCTACCTGATTTGCGTCCTCAGGACCGGAGAATCCCATGTGATATCTTATCGCAAACGCCTCGTCGCGTGTGAGCTTCATGTATCCCGAAATTATGTAAACAGACTTTTCACCGTGACCGTAGGGAAGTGTGTCTTCTATAGTATAGTACGGCACTGATTCCCATACTCCGTTCTTTTTCACGTTTCTCATCTCTGTGCGGTAGAAATTTACCTTGCAGAGGTCGTGGAGAAGAGCTACTATCGCAAGACTTTCCTCGGAAAAGCTGAAGCCGTATTTATCGCGGAAGCGGGGGCGCTTAGCGAAATCGCAAAGGCATTCGTAAACGTTGAGGCTGTGCTCAAGCAGACCGCCCTCGTAAGAGCCGTGGAAGCGAGTGCTGGCGGGCGCGGTGAAAAAGTCGCTTTTTTCGGGTGATGCGAGGAATTCAAGGAGCTTATCTGAACCTTCACGCGTGATGCACTTAGTGTATATTTCAATAAATTTTTCTTTGTTGGTCATAACTCGGACTATCCTCCATATACTCTATGATTGAGATAACAAAATAATTTTATCATAAAAATTCGTTCAAATCAACAGAATTATGATATTATTTTTTATTTATGATAGATTTTAGCAAAATAAAGTTTCGGAAATAAATGGTAACCCCTTGCAAAATCAATTAAAGTGTGATATAATATACTCGAATGTGTAGGGACACAATTTTTCAAAGTTTTGTATATTGGGATTATCACTTCGGTAAATCAGAAAAGAGGTGCAAGATGTCGGATATCGTAATGAATGACGCGCTGTATTTCTTCCATCAGGGCACGAATTACAGAGCCTATGAATATCTCGGGGTACACCGAGAAAACAACGTGTATGTTTTTCGAGTATGGGCGCCTAATGCCGAGAGTGTTTTCCTGGTAGGTGACTTTAATGATTGGGATTACTCTATGCCAATGACCCGTATAAGCGAGGCAGGGGTGTATGAGGTATATGACACGCAAAACAGAGTTGAAAGCGGTCATAGATACAAGTTTAAAATAATAAATCACGGCAGGGAGTTTTTGAAGTCAGATCCGTATGCCTTCAAGTGTGAGCTTCCACCAAACACCGCATCGGTCGTCCCTGATCGGGAGGTATACTCTATAAACGATAAGGGATGGCGCAAATATGCCGAGAGCGTGAGGGATAAGCTGTACGAGCTTCCTATGAATATCTATGAGGTACACCTTCACTCCTGGCGCAGACGTGATGACGGGAGCTATATGGGATATCGCGAGATAGCCGAGGAGCTTTCGGTCTACGTAAAGCAGATGGGTTATACCCATATAGAGATAATGCCTATAACCGAGCATCCGTATGACGGCTCGTGGGGATATCAGGTCTGCGGTTATTACGCACCCACCTCGCGCTTTGGAACGCCTAATGATTTTAAGGCGTTCGTGGATAAGATGCACGAAGCGGGAATAGGCGTGATAATGGACTGGGTTCCCGCACATTTTCCCAAGGACGCGCACGGACTTTACGAGTTCGACGGTCAACCGCTTTATGAGTATCAGGGAGCTGACAGGATCGAGCACGCGGGCTGGGGAACAAGACGCTTTGATGTCGGAAGAAACGAGGTACAGAGCTTTCTTGTGTCAAACGCGCTGTACTGGCTTGAGGAGTATCATATAGACGCGCTTCGGGTTGATGCGGTGGCGTCTATGCTCTATCTCGATTATGACAGACTTCCCGGTGAGTGGATACCGAACGTTTACGGTGACAACCGATGTCTTGAGGCTATAGCATTTTTTAAAAAGCTCAATTCGGCGGTCAAGCAGTACTGCCCGTGGGCTATAATGATAGCCGAGGAGTCAACGGCGTGGTCGAACATCACGGGCTTTGATAATGACGGACTTGGATTTGATTTCAAGTGGAATATGGGCTGGATGAACGATACGCTGAGCTATGCGGAGCTTGATCCCGTATATCGAAGCTATCATCACGATAAGCTGACCTTCTCGCTCACCTATGCGTTTGGCGAGAAGTATATACTTCCTATATCACACGACGAGGTGGTTCACGGAAAGCGTTCCTTCCTTGACAAAATGTCGGGCGATTATTGGCAGAAGTTTGCGGGGGCGAGAGCGTTTCTGGCGTATATGATGACGCACCCCGGAAAGAAGCTGACCTTTATGGGAAACGAGATCGCTCAGTTCAGAGAGTGGGATTTTGAGGGTGAGATAGAGTGGTTTATGCTTGACTATGATTCTCACGCTTCATATCAGCGATACGTCGCAGAGCTGAACAGGCTCTATCTTGAAAATCCGCCGCTATGGCAGGACGATATATCCTGGGACGGTTTCCGTTGGATAGATGCCGACAACAGGGAGCAGAGCATAATCTCGTACAGACGAGTAGATAAGAGCGGAAAAGAGCTTATAATCTTGCTTAACTTTACGCCTGTTGCGAGAGAGGATTTCCTACTCGGAGTGCCCGAGAGCGGAACGTACGAGGAGATATTTAACTCGGATAGGCTATGCTTCGGCGGAAGCGGAGTTACGAATGAGGGAGATATTCCCACAACGGGACAGTCGTGGAATTACCTTGCCGACTCGGTGAGAATAAGGATACCCCCGCTCGGTGTGACGGTACTGCGAAAGAAATCGGACGTTAAGAAGAAAAGAGCAACACAAAGAAAAAGAAAAAACAGCTAATATTGACCTATTAAAAAATTATCTTAATCAAATGGAGGCAGTATGTTTAGAAAGAAAGAATGTGTGGCAATGCTTTTGGCAGGAGGACAGGGAAGCCGACTCTATGCCCTTACCGAAAAAACGGCTAAGCCTGCGGTTATTTTCGGTGGAAAGTATAGGATAATCGATTTTACCCTTTCAAACTGCATAAATTCGGGGATAGATACTGTGGGAGTGCTCACACAGTACCAGCCTCTTGTGCTGGGAGAGCATATAGGAAACGGCCTTCCTTGGGATCTTGACCGCGCTTGGGGCGGAGTTAAGCTCCTTCCTCCCTATCAGGGAAAGAACGGCGCGGATTGGTATCGCGGCACAGCAAACGCTATATATCAGAACATGGAGTTCATTGATAGATACGATCCCGAATACGTGCTTATACTTTCGGGCGACCATATATATAAGATGGATTACGCTGCTATGCTTGAGTATCACAAGCAGACGGGAGCTGACGCTACTATTGCGGTAATAAACGTACCGCTCAGCGAAGCGAGCCGATTTGGAATTATGAGCGCCGACGAGAACGGAAGAATATATAAGTTCGCCGAGAAGCCGAAGGAGCCCGAAGGAACACTTGCTTCAATGGGAATATATATATTCACAAAGAAGAAGCTCTTCGAGTATCTCATAAGCGATGAGGAGAATAAAGAAAGCTCTAACGACTTCGGAAAGAATATAATTCCCACTATGCTTGCGAGCGGAGAAAAGCTTTGCGCTTATCCCTTTGAGGGCTATTGGAAGGATGTTGGAACTATATCTTCTCTTTGGGAGGCTAATATGGATCTTCTCGGAGAAGAGCCTGTTCTTAAGCTTTCGGACGAGGATTGGAGAATATATTCGCGTCACGAGCCTTATGCGCCTCAGTATATAGGTGAGGATGCTGTGATAGAGAATTCATCTGTGACCGAGGGCTGTGAGATAGAGGGAACTCTTAAAAATTCTGTAATAGGCCCGGGCGTTAAGATCGCAAAGGGCGCGGTAGTTGAGGATTCTGTTATCTTTGATAACGTAACTATAGGAGAGGGCTCGACCATATCCTGCTCTATCATAGACAGCGGTGTTCAGATAGGCAAGAAGGTGTCCGTGGGAGCTGCTAAGGATAACGCTAAGGGCGTTGCCGTTGTGGGCGCGGGCGTTGTTGTCGGTGACGGCGAAGTTATTGCAGACAATGAAATGATATACAGCGGAAAGGAGAAATAATAATGAGCGTTGCAGGACTTATTTTTTCAAACATACATGATTCGTCTTTGCCTGAGTTGACCGCAAAGAGAAGTATAGCGTCTGTTCCGTTTGGATGCAGATACCGTCTTATAGATTTTCCGCTTTCGAATATGGTGAATTCGGGAATATCCAAGATAGGCATAATAACACATAATAATTACGGTTCTCTTATGGACCACATAGGAACAGGTAAGGACTGGGATCTTGCCCGCCGTTCGGGTGGAATAAAGATTCTCCCCCCGTTTATTACCGAGTTTGAAAATCCTACGGCAAGACGTCAGGGCGCAAATCCGTTTGACGCGCTGATAGGTGTGAGAAACTTTATATCCAAGTGTACCGAGGATGAGATAGTTTTCTCGTATAGTGATATAATCTGTAACATAGACCTCGCTGCCGTCCTTAAGGAGCATAAGGCAAGAGGTGCTGAGGTCACCCTTATAACCTATAGTTACGATGCTTCTCAGTATAAGAATTCGGGCGGACTGTATACCGTTGCTTCGAATGATGACGGAACGGTCAGCGCAATATCGCTCTACGGCCGAAGATCGGGTGAGAAGAATATCTATACCGATATGGCTATTTTCAACAGAGAAGTGTTGCTCGAAATGATAGACTCGATGGCGTGTGACGGATATAACGATTTTTACCTTGACGTACTTGGAAAGTATATAAACAAGGGAACTGTTTATGCTCACAGCTTTGAGGGCGTATTTATGAGAATATCTTCTATGGACGGATATTTCAGCGCATCTATGAAGCTGCTTTCTGCCGAGGCGAGAGATGAGCTCTTCGGCAATAAGGAAAGACCTATACACACAAAGGTTCGTAACTCTGCGCCCACTCTCTATAAAGAGGGAAGCAAGGTTAAGAACTCCTATATCGCGGACGGATGCGTTATAGAGGGAGAGGTAGAAAACTCTATTATTTTCCGCGGAGTAAAGGTAGGACGCGGAACGGTTGTAAAGAATTCTATACTTCTTCAGGATACGAATGTCGGTGAGAACGTAAAGCTCGGCTGTGTAATAACAGATAAGGACGTTAAGATAAGAGACGGAAGAGAGCTTTCGGGACACACCACAATGCCTTTCTTTATATCGAAAGGAACAACAGTTTAATTACCCCAAGCAAATGAAAGGAAAAGGATAATGCAAAAAATATTATTTGTTGCCTCTGAGGCAATGCCCTTTGCGGCAACAGGCGGACTCGGTGACGTATTGGGCTCTCTGCCCACAGCGATAGCAAACGCAGCCGAGGGAAATGCGGACGTGAGAGTAGTTATGCCTTATTACGGCACTATGTCGCAGGAGTGGAAGGACCGCTGTGAAACTGCCGTTGAATTTTACGTTGATCTCTCGTGGAGAAAGCAGTACTGCGGAGTAAAAAAGCTCGAAAAGGACGGAGTAACTTATTACTTTATAGATAATGAGTACTATTTTAACAGAAAGACACTCTATGGTGAGTTTGACGATGGAGAGAGATTTGCCTTCTTCTCGTTGGCTGCGATAGAGATGATGCGACACATAGACTTCTATCCCGACGTGCTTCACGCTCACGATTGGCAGTCTGCGCTCAGCGTAGTATATCTTAAGCTTAAATATTCCCATATAGCGGAGTATTCTGCGATAAAGACTCTCTTTACTATCCACAATATAGAATATCAGGGCAAATATGATCCGTACCTTTTGGGCGGTCTGTTTGGTCTTTCCAACGACGCTATAAGCATTATGGAGTATGGCGGATGCGCTAACCTGATGAAGGGCGCTATAGTGCTTTCGGATAAGGTAAGCACTGTAAGCCCGAGATATTCTGAGGAGATAAAGGGAGAGGAGTATTCACACGGATTGCATCATATCCTTAATGCTGAGGCAGATAAGCTTTGCGGAATACTTAACGGAATAGATTATGACTATTACAATCCCGTTTCGGATAACGCAATAGCATCTAAGTTCAGTTGGAGAAGCCTTGCTAAAAAGGCTATAAATAAAAAAGCTCTTCAGGAAGAGATAGGACTTGATCCGAGAGATGACGTGCCTATGCTCGCGATAATCTCAAGACTCGTGGCGCATAAAGGAATAGATATCGTGCGCGAGTGCATATACAATGTGATAGAGAATACCGAGGTACAGCTCGTTATCCTGGGCAAGGGAGATGCAGAGTATGAGAGATTTTTCTGTGAGCTGCAGGACAGATACCCGAACAGAGTAAAGGCTCTTATGGCGTATGACAGAAACCTCGCAAAGCGCATATATGCAGCGTGTGATATCTTCGTGATGCCCTCAAAGAGCGAGCCCTGCGGACTCTCGCAGATGATAGCTTCAAGATACGGCGCTATCCCTGTTATAAGAGAAACGGGCGGTCTTTACGACTCCATAAAGCCTTATGAGGAGAGATCGTCGGGAATAAGCGGAAACGGATTTACCTTTGCCGATTACCGTGCCGATGCGCTTGAGGGCGCGCTCCGCGCAGCTATCTCGCTGTGGTATGACACCGCAAAGAGAGAAAAGCTTGTGGGAAGGATAATGAGAACAGATTTCTCTTGGAAGAAGTCGGCGCTCACCTATCTCAGATTGTATGAATCATTATAAAAACGATTAAACCACCGAAGGGAAATAAACCTAAAATGAATTGTGTTCCAAATAAGAATGAAGTAAAGAATAATATTGCCGCAAAGCTCTCAAGATATTTCGGCTGTGTGCCGAAGGATGCAACACGCGAGCAGATGTATAAGGCTACGGCGATGACGGTACGTGACGTCCTCACCTCAAAGAGAGGCGATTTTAAGGAGGAGGTAAACCGTGACGCGTCGAAGCGAGTTTACTATATGTCGATAGAATTTCTGCTCGGACGTTCGCTCAAAACCAACCTTGCAAACCTCGGGTTCGATAAGGTATACGAGGAAGCGCTTGGCGAGCTTGGCTTTGAGCTTGAGGATATCTACGAGTGCGAACCCGATGCGGGACTTGGTAACGGAGGTCTTGGAAGACTTGCGGCGTGCTTTATGGACTCGCTCTCATCGCTTGATTATCCCGCTACAGGATTTTCGATATGCTATGAGTACGGCCTCTTCAAGCAGATGATAGTTGACGGATTGCAGGTAGAGCTGCCCGATATATGGCTGCCCGGCGGAGAGGTCTGGCTCGTTCCGAGAACAGATAGAATATACCACGTAAAAATGGGCGGAAGAGTAGTTGAGAAGTGGGAGAACGGTCACCTCAATATAAGCTATGAGGGCTGTGAGGAGATAGAGGCTGTTCCTTACGATATGATGATATCGGGTTCTGACTCCAAGGCTGTCAGCCAGCTTCGTCTTTGGAGAGCGAGAGATATAAATAACTTCAATATGGGTCTGTTTACTCAGGGACAGTACACAAAGGCTATGGAGGATAGCACAAACGCCGAGATAATATCAAAGGTTCTCTATCCTTCGGATAACCATACCGCAGGAAAGCTTCTCAGACTTTCCCAGCAGTACTTTATGGTGTCGGCATCCTGTCAGAGTATAATAAGAGACCACATGGCAGTATATGGAACACTTGACAATTTTGCGGATAAGGTGGCTATCCATATCAACGATACGCACCCCGCACTCTGTATCCCCGAGCTTATGAGAATACTTGTTGACGAGTATTTCTATAGCTGGGATAAGGCGTGGGAGATGGTAGTATCGGTATGCTCTTATACCAACCATACCGTAATGCCCGAGGCGCTTGAGGTCTGGTCTGAGGATCTGTTTAAGCTCAAGCTGCCGAGAATACACGCTATAATAGGCGAGATAAACGAAAGATTCTGTCAGGAGGCTTGGAACCGTTTCCCCGGAAACTGGGGAAGAATATCCAAGATGAGTATACTCGGATACGGTCAGGTGAGAATGGCTAACCTTTCGGTAATAGGCTCTCATTCTATAAACGGAGTTTCAAAGCTCCATTCCGATATCCTCACACGCTCGACATTCAAGGATTTCTACGCTATGTATCCCGAGCGCTTCACCAACGTAACGAACGGTATAGCGCACCGCCGTTGGCTCTGCTATTCGAATCCCAAGCTTGCGGGACTTATTGACGATTGCATAGGCCCTGAGTACAGAAAGGATTCGCTCAAGCTCGCTGACCTTGCAAAATTTGCGGATGACAACAGCGTACTTGAAAAGCTTGCCGAGATAAAGCACAGCAACAAGGTCGATTTTGCCAACAAGCTGTTCGCAAAGAACGGAGTTGTTATAAATCCCGATTCTGTTTTTGACGTGCAGATAAAGAGATTGCACGAGTATAAGCGTCAGCTTCTCAATGCGCTCAATATAATCGGTCTGTACCTTGATCTTAAGGAAAATCCCAACAGAGATTTCCAGCCTCAGACCTTCCTCTTTGGAGCGAAGGCAGCGCCGGGATATCATATGGCTAAGAATATCATAAAGCTGATATACTGCCTTGGACGCGAGATAGCCGACGATCCTGTGATCCGCGAGAAGCTTGCGGTTGTATTCCTTGAGAATTACAACGTCAGCATGGCAGAGGCACTCATACCTGCCGCTGAGATAAGCGAGCAGATCTCCATGGCGGGTAAGGAAGCGAGCGGAACGGGCTGTATGAAGCTTATGATAAACGGAGCGCTTACGATAGGTACGCTTGACGGAGCAAACGTTGAGATGCAGGCTGCGGTAGGCGAGGAGAATATGTATATCTTCGGACTTAACAGCAACGAGGTCGAGGATATATGGTTCAGAGGATACAACTCATCTGAGTTCTATAATAACAACGATAGATTGCGCCGCATAATCGACAGACTTAACATTGGCTTTGCGGGAGAATCCTTTGCGGATATCGCAACCTACCTTATTGCGGGAGCGGGCGTGTCAGATCCTTATATGTGCCTTGCTGACTTTGAGTCCTACCGCGAGGCGCACGACAGAGCGATTGAGGACTACAGGAACGCTCAGCTCTGGAACAAGAAGTCGCTCCTCAACATTTCTGCGGCAGGATACTTCACCGCGGACAGATCGATAAACGATTACGCACAGAATATATGGAAGCTTAAAAGACAGAATTAAAGGCAGAAAATATATATGTTGATGAAATTACAAACGGGGAGCATACCGCTCCCCGTAATAACTAAAACCGTCGGCGGCAAGGATGTGTCATCAAGAGGCGCGTTTCCGTCTGGGGAGAGGGTAACGTTTACAGTCAGGGTGTCAAGAAAGCTTGGGGCATCGGGTGTAGTGCTTCGCATAAACCGTGACGGAGAGAGCGACAGAGATATAGCGCTTGATTTTTCCTTCACCGAGCTTGGTTGGGACGTATACAACTGTGAAATAGAGACCCAAGAGGGACTTTATTATTACGAGTTTCTCTTCATACGCGGCGGGGATACACTATTTACCGACTCTATCAATAACGTGGATTATCAGCTTTCCTCCAAATCGGGAGTAAGGTTCAGATTGCTTGTATATCAAAGCGATTTTGAAACACCCGAATGGATGCGCGGCGCTACAATGTATCACATATTCGTTGACCGTTTTTGTCGCGGCAAGGGTAAGGTTTCCAAGCCAAGGGACGCCATACTTGATGAGGACTGGGAAAACGGCATACCGCAATATCCAGAAAAGAACGGCGACAGATATTCCAACAACGTTTTCTTTGGCGGAAATCTCTGGGGAGTGATAGAGAAGCTTGATCATCTGTGCTCACTCGGAGTTACGGTGATATATCTCAGCCCTATATTCAAGGCGTACTCCAATCATAAGTATGACACAGGAGATTACCTTGAGATAGACGCTATGTTTGGCGGAGAAAAAGCCTTTCTGAAGCTTATCTCCGAGGCAAAGAAGCGCGGTATAAGGATAATTCTCGACGGTGTTTTTAATCATACGGGTGACGATAGCCGTTATTTCGATAAATACGGAAAATACGGAAAAACGGGGGCGTACACTAATCCCGACTCTCCCTATATTGATTGGTATAAATTCAAGAAATATCCCGAGGAATATAAGTCCTGGTGGGGAATTGACATACTTCCTCAGCTCAATCACGAAAATAAGACGTGCAGAGATTTCTTCGTGGGAGAGGGCGGCGTTATAAGTAAGTATACCGAGCTTGGTATCGGCGGCTGGCGGCTTGACGTTGCAGACGAGCTTCCGAATGAATTTCTCGATAGCTTACGTGTGGTTGCCAAAGAAAAAAATCCCGAAGCTCTTATAATAGGAGAGGTCTGGGAGAATGCTGCGGATAAGATATCTTATGGTCTGCGCCGCAGATATTTTGGCGGCAAACAGCTTGACAGCGTTATGAACTATCCGCTTAAGAGTGCGATAGTGGATTTTATAAAGTATCGTGATGCTTCGATATTGGCGGACACTCTTGTTGAGCTTTATTCCTCGTATCCGCCTTGTGTTTGCGATTGCCTTATGAATATACTCGGAACGCACGACACGGAGAGAATACTAACTGTTCTCGGTGTGATAGAGGATAGCTCTCTTAGCGCCGACGGAGCAGAGAACTCCGAGCTTGCGGTGCGCCGAATGAATAAGAAGCAACGCGCGGCGGCTATCAAGCTCTTGAAGATGGCGGCTGTGATACAGTATACCGTGTTTGGCGTACCCTCGATATACTATGGCGACGAGACGGGAATGGAGGGATATCACGATCCGTTCTGCCGTATGCCGTATCCTTGGGGACGTGAGGACGCTGAGCTTGTTGAGTTTTACCGTACGCTTGGTCGCATAAGACAAGAAGAGGCGGTACTCAAGGGCGGTGAATTCAAGCTTTTGCGCGCGGAGGACGGCTGTATAGTCTATGCGCGTGAAAAAGAGGATAACTCACTTATAATTGCGATAAACCGCTCGGATGATAGCGTTCTTGTTTGTGAGGACGGAAGATATACCGACCTGTTGACGGGCAAGAGATTTGGCGGAGTGATTAGCAAGAACCGCGCAGTTATATTGAAGAAGAAATAGATTACAAAGGGGAAACCTTTTAAGGAAAGGTTTCCCCTTTAAATCCCCATCCAAACCTTTTTAAAATAAAAATTCACCGCCGAGAGCAACCAAACGGTTACTCTCGGCGGTATTCGTTTTACTTTTCAACACTCATCCAACAACCTTCTGCGCCAATACCATCCTCGGGCGGTGTTAATACGCCTTTTTCAATAAGACATTCAACAACTGCATCAAGAACGGGGGAATTAGCGAGAATATTCGCAAATCTCCACTCCCCATACAAATAATCGGGAATAGATTTTTTGATAAGCGCAGCAATTTCTTCTGCAACTATCTCTGCATCAGTATCAAAATATCCGTCTCTCAAACCGTTACTGATCTTAAAAAGATCCTTCTCCAAAAGATAGTTATCAGTCAGTGCATTAACAAGAATCTTGGTGTACAGCATATCTCCGTCACGGTACAAATATCCAGACTCAATAGCTTTAGCCACGTGTTCCTTTTCTTTTTCGGAAAGCATTGTGATATTGAGACCTTCGATAGCGCGGAGTGCAAGTTGAATCTGCGGATCGCGCGAAATATTATGACCGCAGCGGAAATGAGCCTTGATGCGTGTAATGTAAATATTCCTAATGTGTACCTTTGAAAATCCGCAAATGTTTTCCGCGTACTCTCCATCACAACCGCCGCCATAATACTTGCCGTTATCAACGTATCCAAAGGAAGTGTACGGACGCTCCACCTCAGCAACATCAGAAAAATGCTTTTCTTTCAAAATACGTTTAACGTTTTCGGAAAACGCCCTTGAAATCTCGGAAATTTGCTGCCACAAAATAAGATTTATATCCACCTTTTTATTTAGATACGGATATGCAAGGTATTCTGCTTTATGCTCCTCAATGTAGCCGGATATCGTATCACAAATCTTCGGCAATCTCTTCATATAAATCTCATTTGCTTTTTCAAACACGTCTTTGTCAAGCAAAACAATATTCATTGCATATTTGCCGTTATCCAAACGGCGAAGCAAACCATATTCGCCATTTTCGCCTTTGCGAAGAATCTCAAGCTCTTCTTCAATGTAAAGTGTGGGAACATTCAGTTTTTCCGCAATTTCAGATGCGCTCATCGGCTTTTTGTGGCAAAGCCATAGGATATGCTTGGAAAGAGTTCTATCACATATGTTGCTTGGATCTCCCCAAGCGGGCGCGCCTGTTCCCCAAAACACGAAATTTATTTTATCAAGCGCTACGGGCTTATTATAAGTTTCTCCCATTTCTTCTACCTCACTTTTGATCTTTTGTCTTGCTGAAAAGAGCCTTTGACGAACAGCACCTTCACTCGTTCCTTGTTTCTTTGCTATCTGAGCAGTAGAAAGACCGTCTATGTAGAACATTATCATTACTTCACGATATGCCTTTGTTAAAAAAGCAATTCTTCGGTATACAGAAGTTAATAACTCGGCGGTATTATCGGAGTTATCTTCTTCTGCAGTATTGAGCAAAATTTCTTCCGAATCACCTTCATAGATATTTTCCGCGCGTTTTCTTCGATTATTTGAAAAATCGGCATAAACATTACGAGCCACTCTCCAAATAAACGGATATACGCTTTCGATCTCTCCATCACTATTGGCAGCTTTAACGAGGGAATAGATTATATCCGAGCATAGTTTCTCTGCCTCGTAGCTGTCGTTTGTTCTTGCATAACAAAAGCCAAATAGCTTATCAAGCAAGTAGTCGTCAAAATATTTTAGCAAGTCTTGTTTTTTCATCTGTTTCTCCAAGCGATTGATCAATGCTTTCACTTATATAGTCCGCGCATTTATGGAAATGTTAGGTGGGATCTAAAATATTGTATCATATATTTTTGAATTAGTCTATAATGAAAGCATTTGTGCCTACAAATGCAGTGCTTGTAAAGAAAAAAGGACAAAGATTGCATTTTGCTTTCTCTGTCCTTTTCTATCAGTAGGTAACGTGTTTTGTTGAACTTCAGAAACTGTCCTTTAGAACACAACGCTTATGTAGGTGGGATTGTTTTTTATTACTTTCTGTAATACACGTAAAACGCGATTATGGTACGTTCTTTTCCGCCGTGTTCGAGGTCGGGGCCCGTGAGCACCACACCGTCCTTTGAAAGAAGCTCGCTTGCGCGAAGCTCGTCAACGGGACATCTGAAGATAACGTCTGCCGAGGCATATACGATAAACTCGTCGTTGCGGATATTAAGTCCGCCGTTGCGGCCGATGACCGTTTCAACGTCGTCGATGCGCTCGGTAACGTATTTTATGTGTTGACCGCAGATCATCTGCGCCATGTCGCGGCGGTATTTTTTGCTGTCGGGATTTTTGCTTTTAGTCATTTTTTTAAATAGTCCCATTTTATATCTCCGATTTGTGTTCTATAGTTTCGAAAGCTTCCATCAACTCGGAATACATATACAGAGAGCCCATACAGAAGAGCGGAACGCCGTCCTTTTTGGCATCATCTAAAGCATTTTTTAAAGCTGTGGCGAGAGAAGTAAAGGGAAGCGCGGATATGCGGTGCTTGGAAAGCACATCAGCGTATTCCTTTGCGTCAAGCGCACGAGGATTGTTAGGTGTCACCGTATATGCGCGTGATGCTATCTCGGAAAGGTCGGAGGCGATGCTCTCATAATCCTTATCCTTCATAACACCGCTGAGAATATATACCGTGTTTCCCGGGAAATATTGTTTGATGCTTTCTACAGCCGCGTGTATACCCTCGGGATTGTGAGCGCCGTCATATATCACCGTCGGCTCTTTTGAGATAAGCTCAAATCTTGCGTGCCATTCGGCAGATGCCAAGCCCTCATATAGAGAGCTATCGGATATTTCAAGCCCTCTCGAATTAAGTATATCCACAGCGGTTATGACGTTTGCCGCATTCAGGGGTTGATAAAGCCCGAGAAGGGATATATGGATATCCTTTCTATCGAAAAAATCAAAGGTCGTTCCGTCAAGCGATGCTCTGAGATTTGAGATAGCCGCGCGGTCGGTCATATAGAATTCTGAGTTTTTCTCACGTGCCGCTTCGCGGATAACGGCCTCGGCAACAGAGTCGTTTGCGCCAAAGAGAACGGGAGAACCGCTTTTTATTATTCCTGCTTTTTCGTAGGCTATCTTCTCAACGGTGTCACCTAAAAATGCGGTGTGGTCAAGCGCGATGCCTGTTATTACCGACAAAAGGGAAGTGTCTATTATGTTGGTGGAATCAAGTCTGCCGCCCATACCTGCCTCAAGAATGACAACGTCACAGCCAGAGCGCTTGAAGTGCTCAAAGCCGATAGCGGTGATAAGCTCAAACTCGGTGGGCTTTTCATCCATAGCATCGGCAAAGGGGCGAACGTAAGAGGTAACGTCTGCAAGGTCCTCGTCGGATATAGGAGCGCCGTCCACACAGATGCGCTCGTTAAAGCTTCTTATATAAGGTGAGGTGAACATAGCGGTCTTATATCCCGCGTGTCTGAGAATAGCCTCAAGCATAGCGCAAAAAGAGCCCTTGCCGTTAGTACCCGCAACGTGTATAAATCTAAGTTCTTTTTGAGGATCGCCAAGCGCCCGACAAAGGTGGGATATACGGTCGAGCCCGGGCTTACAAAAGCACCAGCTTATAGAATGGATATATTCAATAGATTCGGTGTAGTTCATTTTTCTTCCTTCCTATAACCAACGAAACGCGCAAAGCTCTGCCTTCTCAGCAAAAGACATATAACTATTATTTCAAGAGGCGCGATTACAAGATATATCGGTATGCGCCAAAGCACCAATGCACCGTAAAACTGGTAAAGACCGATAGGCTTTATTATCATTGAGGAGATTATATGCGCCGCAGCTCCCGAAACTATTATCTGGGCTGTGCCTTTTTTTCTTATTACAAAGTGGGATATAACTCCCGATATGACACCCACCATAGTAGCGCCTATGGTTACTATAAGATTAGGCGGATATACCTGACCTGAAAAGAGGTAACTTACAAAGTCGGAAATAAGACCCACAACACCGCCCGCGATAGGGCCGAAAAGAATACCCGTGAGAATTATGGGCAGATTTTCAAAGGTTATGCGAAAAAGTCCCATACCGAAATTGAGAAAGGTCTTGCAGAATATGGCTATCACCACGCTCAGCGCCGCCATCATTGCCGATGTGGTCAGTAAGATCATTCTGTTTTTTTGTTTAGAATCTATAGACATAAAAATACCCCCTTTTTCCTCAACTCATAGGCCTAAGGAGAAAAAGGAGTAGATCCGACCTTTAGCCGTATGAAGCGGGATGCAAAACACAGACCGCAAGTGGAGCGTCCACTCTTCGTCTTGGCGGCAACTCCCCGTCCGTCAAGCACTTCACGCCTGTATTCTTACTCTTCTACGATATTGTATATTTTCAATACAAGTATAGTATATCACAAAAATTCGACTTGTCAACAAAAAGTTTATGATAAACAAAAGGCGTATCACCGAAGCATAAGTGTGAATACGCCTTTATTTGATATTTCCTTAGTAGCAGAGAGGATATGGAGCAATCGTCTTTCCGTCCTTTGCGAAAATTATCTCCTTATCCTTGGAGAATACAAATATACTGTCGCCGTGGGATATCTTACCCTCTATTATAAGCGAGGATATCGTATCCTCAATGCGGTGAACTATCTCTCGCCGCACCGAGCGCGCGCCGAATTTTTCTTCGTATACATCAGCGGCAAGGTGATGGGGAATAGAGGAGTCAAATTCAATGTTTATGCCAATGGCAGAGGCGCGCGATGAAAGCTCGGTGAGCATTTTCTCGGATATTTTCTCAATGTCCGATACAGAAAGAGAATTAAAAACTATTATTTCGTCGATACGATTGAGAAATTCGGGGCGGAAAGTATTTTTGAGTTCGCTTTTTACAGCATCGTTATAGCTTTGCTGCAAGCTTTTTTGATCGGGCGACGAAAAACCGAGCGAGGTGCGGGTGGCGAGGTCAGCTCCCGTGTTTGAGGTCATGATTATGATGGTATTTTTGAAGTCAACGCGCCGTCCCGCCGAATCTGTTAGCACACCGTCCTCAAGTACTGAGAGGAGAAGATTGAATACGTCGGGGTGAGCTTTTTCTATCTCGTCAAGAAGTATCAGGGAATAGGGGCGGCGGCGCACCTTTTCTGTGAGAAGTCCGCCCTCTCCGTATCCCACGTATCCGGGGGGTGAACCTATGAGCTTTGATATGCTGTGCTTTTCCATATACTCGGACATATCAAGACGTATCATAGCGTCGGCACTTCCGAACATAAGGGTGGCAAGCGCTTTTGATAGCTCGGTCTTACCAACTCCCGTTCTGCCGAGGAAGATGAAAGAGCCGATCGGACGCCTCGGGTCTTTGAGCCCAAGTCTTCCTCGCCGTATTGCTCTGCATACGGCATCTATCGCGTACTCCTGACCGATCACCGAAGCCGATAAATTATCCTTGAGAGCTATCAGCTTATCTTCCTCTTCCTCCAACAGGCGTGACACGGGGATACCCGTCCAGGACGTTACTATCTCAGCAACATCCTCGGCGCTAACACAGAGCTCAGGCTCATATAGAGCCGTTTTGTTGCTATCCTCAGCACCCTCAAGCTTCCGTGATAGGCAGAGCTCACGTTCTCTTAGCTTTTGAGCCAGCTCAAAATCCTGCTCGGCTACAGCCCTCTCCTTTTGCTCAAGTATATCATTAAGCTCCCGCTCTTCTTCCTTTATACCGTCGGTAGTGCTTAGCGCTGATATCCTCAGCATTGCCGCGGCTTCATCGATAAGGTCTATTGCCTTGTCGGGCAGAAAACGGTCGTGAATATAGCGAACCGAGAGCTTTATTGCGGCATCGATGGCCTCGTCGGATATTCTGAGGGAATGATGTTCCTCATATTTATCGCGCAAGCCTAACAGTATTTCTTTTGCCTCTGCCTCGGTAGGCTCATTTACGCTGACACTTTGAAATCTTCTCTCAAGAGCGGCGTCCTTTTCTATGTGGGTTCGGTATTCCGAAAGGGTAGTAGCGCCTATCATTTGCAGCTCGCCGCGAGCGAGAGCGGGTTTTATTATATTTGCGGCGTCAAGCGCTCCCTCGGCAGCGCCCGCGCCCACTATAGTATGAAATTCGTCCACGAACAAAATGATGTCGTTTGCCTTCATCACCTCATCCATGATCGCCTTCATTCGTTCTTCAAATTCCCCTCGGTATTTCGCCCCCGCTATCATAGCGGGGATATCAAGTGAAACTATCCGTTTGCCCTTTAGGTTTTCGGGAACGTTCCCCTCGTTTATACGGAGCGCAAGCCCCTCAATGACCGCGGTCTTTCCAACACCCGGCTCGCCAACAAGACAGGGATTGTTTTTTGTTCTTCTCGATAATATTCTTATGAGGTGTTCGGTTTCGGTCTTCCTTCCTATGATCGGGTCTATTTTGTTGTCTGCCGCTGCGGCGTTCAGGTCTTTTCCGTAAAGCGAAAGGGTGGGAGCGCCCTTTATCTGAGGACGGCTATCCTTTTTCTCTTCGCCCTTGCGCCCCTTTTGCTTATCACCGAGTGTTCCCGTGTAAGCAGAGAGGTCTGCTCTCAGCTCACGCAGAGATATCCCACAGCTCTCAAGCAGCTTTATGGCTACACAGTCCCGACAGGAAAGGAGAGCGCAGAGAAGGGCTTCGGTTCCGATGGAAAGGGCAGAAGACTCTTTTGATTCGGGAGTTGCGGTCTCTATTATTTTTCTGAGAGCCGCCGACATATCAGTGCTGCACAGACAAGAAGTTGAGCCAACTCCGCATACGTCTTCGAGCTTTTTTCTGAGTATGGTATACTCCGCTCCGCGGGAGGATAGTATGTTATATGATATAGAGTCTTTCTCCGAGGATAGGGCGAGCAAAAGGTGCTCTGAACCTATATAGGTGTGCCCCATCTCTTCTGCCACAGTAAGAGCACGGCACAATACGCTTTGCGCCTTTTGAGTGAATTTTTTTGCCATATTGCACACCTTCTTTACTTTCTTCGTTTTATGATTCTAATGATTATTGACTTGGAGATGATGTATTATTCCGGTTAAATGATAATGTCAGCGCACGTAATCAGCGGCGTATTGCGCGTACGCCCTCACAAGACTGTCCCATGTAGCTTTATCGACCTTTCCCATAGCGGGAAGATGGTTTTTCTTTTGAAAATCTATTATGTTCTTCTCGGTCGGTTCATCAAATATGCCGTTCATTGACAGAGGGATAAAGGAATCGTATATTATCTGCAGCTCGTTGAGCAGAAGCTGTATTATACCGACAAGGAAATATTCGTCTCCGCGCGAAACGGCGTACCCCTCGGGAACTCTCGGAAATACCGACAGAGCTCTCGGCGGTGAATAGCGCGCGATAGAGGCGAGATATTCCGCATATAGCTTATCCCAGGTCGCTCTATCGCCAACCCCGCTTTGAGGAAGACCGTATTTTTTCTGAAAGGCGAGGAGAGAATTTTTGGTGACACTCTCAAATATACCGTCGACGGGCGGGGAGGGTATGTCGGCATCGGTGTAGGAAAGCTGTCTGAGGTATCGCTGGAGATTGGTTATTGCATCTTTGCTTGAAATATAAGGCATAGCTGCTCCTTTCACGCCCCAACGTCAGAGCCGGGGAACTGTCCCTCTCTAAGACGGGAGCCGTTATATAGGTCGCTGTATAGTGTGGTCACGGCAAGCCAGGTGATGGCTGCAACCGTGCCCGTGGGCTGAAGCCCGAATCGGCGTTGGAACGCAAGGACAGCATCACGAGTTTGTGTACCGAAATATCCCGTTACTGGTAGGGTGGGGAGCTCTGTGAAAACGGTAGCTATAAAATTAAGATACTCCTGAAGAAGCGTAACCGCTTCGGAGGACGAGCCAAGCCGCAGGGGAATGCCCGGATATGGGACAACATTTCCTTCCACAAAACGCAAGGGGATAGTAGATACAAAGCCGAGATAGGTGCGGTATATTGCCTCCCACGTGTCAAGGTCAAGCACACCCGTAACGGGTAGGTCAAACGTGCGCTGTACCGCGCTTACGGCGTTTTCTGTGGCAGGTCCGTATATTCCGTCTATAGCGAGTGGCGGGATAGTGTCGTAAAAGGCAGAGAGGTAATCTATAAGATACTGAAGATTTGCCACCTCAATGCTTTGAGCACCCGGGCGCAGGGAATCGTCATATTGATCTGTGACCTCGGATAGGGATATTCCCTCGGAATCAAGCTCGTTAAGCCTTTTCACGGCATTGTATATGAACTGTGTTCTGTACCAGGTGGATTTTCCTACTATACCGTCGGGTGTGAGCGAGAATATCTCCTGAAATTTTTTCACGGCTTCTTCGGTGTCAAAGGAAAAGATACCGTCTGGTATCGCTATCTTTGGGATAGAGGGGTAATTGTCGGAAATACGGTTAAGACGGATCTGCAAAGCTCTCACCGCATCTCCCGCGCTTCCAAGCCGTAAGGGGCGCTCGGGGGCGCTTATCGTGATATTCTGTATCGGCGCATCTCTCACTATATCTATATCGTCGCCGTAATAATAGGTAAGTATCTCATAGGGGGTGTAGCCTTGGTTTGCGAGATCGACCGTACCCCATTGTGAAAGACCGTTGCACGTTACCTCAACTCCGTCGCAATACTGAGCGAACAGAGGCTCAACGTTTCCTTGTCGTGATATATAATCGTTGAATATCTCGCCTACTATCTGATAGATATTTTCAAAGATATCGCGCCCATTTACAAAGGATTGGTCTATGCCTGTGGAATTGGTGATATCAAAATCATATCCGCGTGAGCGGTAGTATTCGGTATATATGCGGTTAAGGGCAAAAGAGGTTTGCGCGTAAATATTTGCGCGGATCGCATTTTCGGGCCAGGTTGGATATATCTCGCTTGACGCCACGTTAGCTATGTAGTCGATAAAAGGAATAGTAACGTTTTCGGCGTTTGAGGCGGGAGGGCCTAAGTGAACGGTTATCGTTTCGGGTATAAATGGAATATTTGCGTCCAAATCATTCACCTCCCATAGGGCGATAATTGCTGTCGTCGGGATTCATATCCTGTTTGGGCGTGAAAGAATCTGTGTACTCGTTGTCGGGCAGAGGGATCATCACAGCGGGCTGTAGAGAGGTGATAGAGTCAAACACCGCAACGTTGGTAAATGAGAGATCCTGATATCCGTCATTGAATACGTCTATATTATAGAGCGCATAGGGAATGATGTTGCCGGGGGATTCAGAGAGGTAGCGCAGGGGAGTGGGAAGAGCAATTTTGGGGGTAAGTCCGTCCGCGTTTGACACAAGTGAATATATAATGTCAGAATTCTCGGGTGTAGCTCCGCGTATATTTACCGAAGCGCCCTCAAGAGGAATAGCACCTCTGGCGGTAGACACCTTTATTATCAGATACCCCGTGCCTCCGTTTGTTTGCGGTGCTTGAGAAGGGTTGTTCATAGGAAGATCCATCCTTTCTTTGATATTATCGCTCTAAAAGTATATGAATTTTCCCGATTTTGTGTGAAGGTCATTTGGGGGTATTCTTTTTTGTCCCTTCTTTTTCTTCAAGTAGGTCGATCCCAAACCCGCCGAGTATTATAAGAGTTGCGCTCATTATTATGTGTTCGAGGGTGCTGCGGTATATTTTAGAGAGTATATCACCGGGTATGTCGGGGGAGGAAATGAGGAGAAAAAGGAAAGAAAAAAGATAAAAAAGAATCAGCGGCAGACCTAACATAAGCACCCAAAGACCGTATTTTGAAAAGTTATCAAAGCGCTCTTTTAGCGTGTATTTATATGTTTTTTTGCGATTATTCATTTTTAACTCCAAAATTATGTATAAAAATTGATTTTTCAAAAAAATTTATAAAAATAAAACAGCGTAAAATAAGAGTAGAAAATTTTACCCGGAAGCCTTGTTTACATATTAATTATACTAAAAAGCCTTGATTTTGTATATGAACAATATTTGTAAGGAGTGTAGGATAATAACAAAAAACGAGGAAAAGTTATCAAGAACGTAAGAAAAAGAGAATAAATATCCAAAAAATGAATGAATTGCGAATATTTTTCTTGGAATTAAGATAGAAAATATACTTTACAGCCAAAAAATATCCTAAAATGGAATAAATACGCAAATTATGAAGGATTTTCTTAATAATCCGATTCCCCCGAGAGGGAGTATAATTAAATCCCGAGCAAAATACTTTGCCGTTTGAAAGGATATAAATATGATTAAAGAAACTTGTCTTGGCGCTGACATCAAAGCTATAGAAAGGAGAAAAGTCCAAAACGAGGATTTTGAAGCAGAGTACACCTTCTATCAGATATCAAGTGACTCCGGGAAGAAATATTTTGCGATAGAGATAGTCCTTAGCAACGAAGCATCCCTCATCGTTCTTGGTAGTGATGAGAAAGAAGCACAATCCTTTTATCTGGAGCTCGTAAAAGGGGAGGTAACTCCCTGTGAACTTACCGAAATTCTTGCGGACAGAATAAATTCTATCGAATATTAAGAAAAAACTTTACATCGGCGACAATTTGTGGTATAATGTAGGAAATATCTTATTGATATGATTATCATTTTGATGAAAGGCTCGCCTCTTGGCGTGTGTTGATTTATTATGAAATGTCCCGCATGCGGAAGTCCCGAAAGTAAAGTAATAGACTCCAGACCTATGACAGAAGGAAACAGTATCAGACGACGTAGAGAATGCCTTGGCTGTCAGAAAAGATTTACCACATACGAGATAATAGAAACAGTTCAGATGTTCGTTATCAAAAAGAGCGGAAACAAAGAAATATTTGATAGAAATAAGCTCCTCTCGGGTATGCTCAAGGCCTGCGAAAAGCGCCCTGTGAACGCCGAGGAGATAGTAAATGAGATAGAAACAGAGCTTCAGAACTCTTTGTCTAACGAGGTCACCACGAAAGAGATCGGTGAAATGGTAATGGCAAAGCTTAAGGAACGGGATGAGGTCGCTTACGTGCGCTTTGCCTCGGTATACAGAGAGTTTAAGGATATCGATACCTTCATAAAAGAGCTTAGTAGCTTGAAAAGAAGAAAATAAGAGTGTAGGAAGTATAAAGGGCTGAATAATTCAGCCCTTTTCTTGTTGGATAAAAATAAAATCACAGCATAAGGGTATAATAGGTATATTATTAAAGTTTATAAAATAATTAAAAAACTCTTGAAAAATGATACAAATTATGGTATATTGGGATATAATTGGGGTAGAAGTTTTATTTTTTGATTTTGAGGTAAAAATAGGACTTTTTATACCGGATCGGAGGTAAACTTATGATACAGAATGATAAGAAAACATACGGTGTATCAAAGGAAAGGATAGAGCAGCTTTTTGATAGCGCCACCTTTGTGGAGCTCGGCGCTTATACAAGACGCTCGGAGGTTTCACATGATATCGAGAGCGTGGTATGCGGATACGGAGCGGTAAACGGACGGCTCGTGTTTGCTTTCGCTCAGGATAGCGGAATAAACAAGGGAGCTTTCGGAGAGCGCCACGCGAAAAAGATAGCCGATATGTATGCCTTGGCTATAAAGAACGGAGCGCCTGTTGTGGGCGTGTTTGACAGCGCGGGAGCAGTCGTTTATGACGGCGCTTCTGCAATGGCGGCTTACGGAAGAGTAATGAAGTGTGTGTCCGATGCGTCGGGAATAATCCCGCAGATAGCGCTTATCGGCGGAGCTTGTACGGGCTCTGCGGCTGTCCTCGCTTCTATGTTGGATATCACGGTTACGGTGAAGGATAGCTCTAAGCTTTACGTAAATTCTCCTTTTGTTACAGGGGATAACGAGAGCGCCGCTCTTGCTTCGGCTTCGGGACTTTCGGCGGCTGAGGCAGATAGCGAGGTGGAGGCGTTTGAGCTTGTTAAAAATCTTATAAACACACTTCCTCACAATAATGCAGAGGGCGCCGTTGCGTTTGACGTTAATGATGACATCAATAGAATTGTTTCCTTTGATGTAAATAATTATAATATATCCGAGCTTTTGGCAGATATAGCCGACGCGCAAAGCTTCGTAAGACTTTATGAAAAGTATTCGTCAAACATATGCGTAGGCTTTGCCCGTTTTGGCGGAGTTGTGGCAGGTGTGGTAGCTTCTGATCCGTCAAACGGCGGAATACTCGATATTGCTTCGGCAAGAGTAGCGGCGAGAATGGTATCCTTCTGCGACAGCTTTGGCATACCTGTCGTAACCCTTGTTGACAGCAAAGGACTTGATACGTCTGCGAGAGCTGAGGGCGCGGCGTATGCCTGTGAGCTTTCGAGATTGGCTATGGCATATACCTCGTCTGATAACGCAAAGGTAAGTGTTGTGATCGGCGCGGCATATGGCGCGGCGTATACTCTCCTTGGCTCTAAGTCGCTTGGAGCGGATATTGCGTATGCGCTTGAGGATGCTTGTATCAGCGTACTCTCGCCCGAGGCGTCGGTTGCATTCCTTTGGAATGACAAGGTTGGAGAGAGAAGCAGAGAGGACGTTGAGGCGGAATGGAAAGAGAAATACGCCTCGGCGGCAGACGCGGCGGCGTGCGGTGAGATAGACGACGTTATCGAAGCTTCCGAGCTTCGCAAGAGGATATGCGCGGCTCTCTCAATGCTCGCATACAAAGCGGACGGCGCTCCTTCGCGTAAGCACCCCGTTATGCCGCTTTGATGGAGGTCTTTTATGAATGTTTTGAATAATATCTCGTTGTCGGTTCGTTCGGACGGAACTTATACGCCGTTCTCGGCAGATGCGTGGGGATATGCGGGACAGATGGCCTTGCTTGGAATGGTTATGGTCTTTGCTGTTTTGGCAATACTGTGGTTGGTCCTCACACTCTTCAAGGTGATATTTGCCGAGAGAGCGCCTAAGGCTGAGAATAAAATCGAGCCCGTTTCTGAGGTTAAAGACATACCCGCTGTAGAACCCGATACCCGTGACGAGACCGAGCTTGTAGCGGTCATCACGGCGGCTGTGGCGGCATATATGTCCGAGGAAAAGGGAGAAGCTGTGGATACGAACGGATTTAGAGTAGTCTCCTTCAGAAGAACTAACGCCGCGGGGCGTAGCTGGAACGAAAAATAACTATTTGAGATAAATGAAAGGTTAAGGTGTTTGATATGAAAACTTATAATATTACCGTTAACGGCGTTACCTATACTGTAGAGGTAGAGGAGGTAGCCTCGGCGGCTGCCGCTACAACCGCACCTCAGAGCGTTGCGGCGCAGAAGCCCGCAGCTCCCGCTGCTCCCAAGGCAGCGCCGAAAGCTTCAGCAGGCGCTGTCAGCGTTAAAGCTCCTATGCCCGGAAACATCATAAAGGTCAACGTAAAGGCGGGAGACAGCGTCAAGAGAGGCGACGTGCTTGTCGTGCTTGAGGCTATGAAGATGGAAAACGACGTTTGCGCACCCGAGGACGGTGTTGTGGCAAGCGTTGAGGTAGCGCAGGGCGCAACTGTTGAAACAGACGCGGTTTTGGTATCTCTGAACTGATTTTCTTTTCCCATAGAGATTATTTTATTGAAAGGAAAACGGTAGGAAATGCTTCTTGATAGTTTTAAAAATTTCTTAGGTACAACGGGCATTGCCAGACTGTTTGGGGACGAGAATTGGTGGCAGACGCTTATAATGATCTTTATATCATTCGTTCTCGTTTATCTTGCGATAGTGAAGAAGTTTGAGCCGTTGCTTTTGCTTCCTATCGCAATAGGCATGCTCTTGACCAATCTTCCCGGAGTGGGAATGTTCCATCTTGATATGTTTATTCCTGCTGAGGAGGCGGTCACAGCCCTTGAACAGGTGTTTGCGGAGAAAAATCTAACGGCAGAGGCTATAAGGATACTGACAGAAAACGGTATTGCCGAGAGTACACTGTATGCCTTCAGAGACGGAGGATTTACGACAGAGGCATACGAGGGAATCATGCATACTCTTACCTCAGTAGACTATTCAAGAGTTCTTCATGAGGGAGGATTTCTCGATCTTTTGTATATCGGTGTAAAGCTTGGTATATATCCTTCGATCATATTTATAGGAATAGGAGCTATGACCGACTTTTCGCCGCTTATATCCAATCCGAAAAGTTTGCTTATCGGAGCAGGAGCTCAGCTTGGGGTGTTTGTGGCTTTTTCGGGAGCGTTGCTCTCGGGCGTATTTACTCCCCAAGAGGCAGCGTCTATAGGTATTATAGGTGGAGCTGACGGCCCTACAGCTATACTCATTACAAAGACACTTGCCCCCGCATTGCTCGGAGCTATAGCAATAGCGGCATACAGCTATATGGCGTTGATACCGCTGATACAGCCCCCGTTTATGAAGCTGTTTACAACAAAAAAGGAAAGACGTATAAAGATGGTCGCTCTTCGTCAGGTATCAAAGACAGAGAAGATAATCTTCCCGATAGTGGTAACGGCTGTGGTGGGATTTATAGTTCCTGCTGCTACACCGCTTGTCGGTTGTCTTATGCTTGGTAATCTGCTCAACGTGTGCGGAGTTGCCGACAGACTTTCAAAGACAGCTCAGAACGAATTAATGAATATAGTTACTATACTTCTCGGAATTTCCGTTGGAGCTACAGCAAGTGCGGCTAATTTCCTCAGAACAGAAACTTTGCTTATAATCGCACTCGGACTTGTGGCATTCTGCATATCCACTTGCGGAGGACTTATTACCGCAAAGATAATGAATTGGGTTACCGGCGGAAAGATAAATCCGCTTATCGGCTCTGCGGGCGTTTCGGCAGTTCCGATGGCGGCAAGAGTTTCACAGAAGGTGGGACAGAGCGAGGACCCCTCAAACTTCCTTCTTATGCACGCAATGGGTCCGAACGTGGCAGGCGTTATCGGTTCTGCGGTAGCGGCGGGAGTATTCCTGTCGTGGTTCGCCTGATTTAGGAGGTCTTTATAATGGTTAAAATAACAGAAACGGTGCTCAGGGATTCTCATCAATCTTTGATCGCCACAAGAATGACTACCGAAGAGATGCTTCCCATTCTGGGAGAGCTTGATAAGGTAGGATACCACTCGCTTGAGGCGTGGGGCGGTGCGACCTTTGATTCCTGTCTGCGCTTTCTGAACGAAGACCCTTGGGAAAGACTTCGCAGAATAAGAGCGGCGGTAAAGAGCACCAAGCTCCAGATGCTTTTCAGAGGTCAGAATATACTTGGATACCGTCACTATTCCGACGACGTTGTTGAATATTTCGTTCGCAAGTCGATAGAGAACGGAATTGATATACTCAGAATATTTGACGCGCTCAACGACGCGCGTAATCTTGAAACGGCTATAAACGCCACCAAAAAAGAAAAGGGACACGTTCAGGCGGCTATCAGCTATACTACAGGACCTGTGTACACTACTGAGTATTTCACAAATTACGCAAAGACCCTTGAGGGTATGGGAGCAGATTCTATCTGTATCAAGGATATGGCGGGACTTCTCAAGCCCTATGATGCTTATGAGCTGGTAAAGGCGCTCAAGGAAACGGTGAACGTGCCGATACAGCTCCATACCCACTATACCTCGGGACTTGCGTCAATGACGCTTATCAAGGCTATCGAGGCGGGTGTGGATATAGTTGATACCGCAATATCTCCCTTGGCAATGGGAACGTCACAGCCCCCCACGGAGGCTATAGTGGCAACTCTTGCGGGAACTGAGTATGACACGGGAATAGACCTCTCGGCGCTGGATAAGATAACAAAGTATTTCGAGCCCCTCAGGGAGAAATATCTCGCTTCGGGACAGCTTGACCCGAAGATGCTCAAGGTAGACGTTAACGCGCTGATATATCAAGTTCCCGGCGGAATGTTATCAAATCTCGTTTCCCAGCTAAAGCAGGCAGGGAAGTCGGATAAGCTTTCCGAGGTGCTTGAGGAAGTTCCGAGGGTGAGAGCCGATGCGGGATATCCCCCTCTCGTTACACCTTCGTCACAGATAGTTGGAACACAGGCGGTCTTCAACGTTATCGGTGGCGAGAGATATAAGATGGTCACAAAGGAATTCAAGGGCCTTATACAGGGGCAGTACGGTAAGACCCCTGTGGAGATAGCCCCCGAATTTGCCAAGAAGATAATTGGCGATGCCGAGAGGATAAGTTACCGTCCCGCGGATAAGATACCGCCCGAGCTCGATGCGCTCAGAGCGAAGATACCGCAGTATATCGAGCAGGATGAGGACGTACTCTCTTACGCGCTCTTCGAGCAGGTGGCGCTTAAATTCTTTGAGTACAGAAAAGCCAAAAAGTATGGCATAGACCCGGACTCGGATGCCGCGCTTGGTATCCACAAGGTTTAAAAATAAAATGGTCGGGAGAGCGGGAAACCGCTCTCCCGAAAAATTATATAGAGCTATTGACTTGTTTGTTGATTAATGGTAAAATCAATAAAAAGCATACATTTATGGGGGACGATTTGATGAATAGTAATGCTAAATGGATAAAATGCGGCAGCGAGATAGGAGAGATATCTCCTGATTTCAGGAAATGCTTCAGCACAGGTAAAAAGGTAGTATCAGCAAAGGCGTATGTCAGCGCAATAGGAGTCTACGACCTCTTTATCAATCAAAAAAAGGTCGGAAAGGGTTATATGGAGCCCGGGTGGACCTCTATGGAGCACAGAGTGCAGTACCAAACCTACGATATAACCGATATGCTTGACGAGTATAATGAGATATCTATAATCGCGGGCAAGGGCTGGGGATGCGGAGAGATAGGATATATAAGACTTCCGCATAATGACTGCTCGGCTATAAGCGTTATCGCAAGTATAGAGCTTACTTATGATGACGGAACTGGGGAGAGTATTCTTACCGATGACAGCTGGGAGGTGTATACCAGCGAGATCGCCTTCTCGGAAATATACGATGGAGAAACTGTAGATAAGAGCGCTCCCGTTGTAAGGCTTGGCAGAGCGTACATAGACAATACCGCAAAGCCTGAGCTTATAGATCAGGTCGGAGAATTTATAACCGAAAGAGAGCGAGTATTGCCCTCGGAGCTTATCATCACTCCAAAGGGCGAGAGAGTTATAGATTTCGGTCAGAATATGGTTGGATACGTTGAGCTGTCAATAAAGGCTTCAAAGGGGGACAGAATAGTTATGTCCCACGCAGAGGTGCTTGACAAGGACGGAAACTTCTATACCGATAATCTTCGCGGCGCAAAAAATTTGGTCACCTATATATGTAGCGGTGGGGAGGATACCTTCAGATTAAGATTCAGCTTCCGCGGCTTCCGATACATAAGACTTGACGAATATCCCTTTGATGAGGTGGATATCGACGGATTTGTTGCGGTTGCGGTATATTCCGATATAAAGAGAACGGGTAGATTTGTCTGCGGCAATGATAAGCTTAACAGACTTTACAGTAATATCATATGGGGGCAGAGAAGTAATTTTCTTGATATCCCCACCGATTGTCCTCAGAGAGATGAGCGTATGGGGTGGACGGGAGATGCCGAGGTATTCTGCCGCACAGCCGCGATAAACTATGACGTTGAAAAATTCTTCCGCAAGTGGTTGGGCGATATGGCGCTTGAGCAGGGAGAAAACGGACTTATCTGGGGCGTTGTGCCGCTTATCAGAGATTGCGGAGAACGCATATCTGCGGCGTGGGGAGATGCCGCGGTGATCTGTCCGTGGGAGATATACAAGGCTTATGGAAACCTTGAGATGCTTCGCGAGAATTATCCTATGATGAAGAAGTGGGTAGAATATATGCACAGCTTCGGAGAGGAAGAATTCTTGTGGGCAGGGGCATATCATTACGGAGATTGGCTCGGAATGGATGCGGGATACGGCATATATATGGGAGCAACACAGACGGACCTTATAGCCACAGCATTCTTTGCCTACTCAACATCTCTTGTCGTAAAGGCGGGGAAGGCGCTTGGCGAGGATACGTCCTACTTTGAAGAGCTTTATAAGAACGTAAGGAAGGCATTCAGAGAGACCTTTATGAAGGACGGATTGCCTATAATATATCCCAAATATGACGCGCTTTCTACCGATAGACCCGTAAAGGCGGATACACAGACCGCGATATCTCTTATTCTCAGATTCGGGCTCTTTGAGGAGAACGAGAGAGAGGGACTTGTAGGACGACTTGTGGAGCTTATCAAGGAGTATGACGGTTGTATGACTACAGGCTTTGTGGGTACACCGCATATACTCCACGCGCTTTCGGATAACGGAAGAGCCGACGTGGCGTATGATCTATTGCTTCAGGAGAAGAATCCTTCCTGGCTCTTCTCGGTAAATCACGGAGCAACGACTATCTGGGAGCACTGGGACAGTATAAACGATGAGGGCGAGATGTGGGACGTTGAGATGAACTCCTTTAACCACTACGCCTATGGAAGTGTATTTGACTGGATGTTCGGAGATATGCTCGGCATCAAGATCTGCGACGACGGAGCAGCGTACACAAAAATAGAGATCGAACCGCTCACAGATAAGCGCATTGGTTTTGCCGAGGGGGCTATCGATTCGAGAAACGGAGAGATAGCGGTGAGCTGGAGATATGTCGGTGAGAAGGTCAGATATGATATAACGATACCCGAGAATACCGAAGCGACCCTTAAAATAAAGGGACTTGCGCCGAAGACACTCAAGGGTGGATCGTATACTATAGTTAAATAAAACGAGGGGCTGTTTCATTCAGCCCCTTATTATATATTATTTAGCATAATTTCTATCAGAGTATCAAATGTCGTAGATAGTTGGGCGCGCAGATTTCCCGCGTAGGTGATGATTGTTTCGTAAGCCTTGGGTAATACTGCGCCTTGTACTTTTGACAGGTCGGCGGAGTGCGCCTCTTCGGCGGTGCGCAGATATTCTCTGAAGCGTTTCAGGTCGGGCATCTGCCCACTTTTTTTGATCTTTCGCAATATAGACGTGGCATCTCTTATTTCGTTCGCGAGGGATATACATAACGAAGGCTCTTCAAAGCGCCCGGCGGGACAGCAAAGCTTGTGCCGAATGGAGATATACTCGTTTGCCGAGCTCACTATATCGCTCAGAGAATGAGCGTATTGTGCAATATTGTTTCTCTCAAGAGGGGGAAGAAAATCCCCGAAAAGCGATCTTTCAAGCTCGAGGACTGTAGAATCAAGTTTTGAGCGCAAGACCTCAAAGCTTTCTTTCTTCTCGGTGTATTTATCCGAACAAGCAGTATTCACGGCATTGTAAGCTATATCGGAAAGCATCTCTAAAATATCGAAATAATTGTATTTTGCCATAGTAAAACCTACCTTGTGAAAAATGCAAGAAGAAAGCCTATAAGGGCGCATATCGGAAAGGTCAGAAGCCACGCTACGACCATTTGAGAAACTATTTTTTTATCAGTACCGCCACCCATCTCCTGAGTTCCAACGCCCATCATAGCACACGCCTTTGAGTGTGTGGTGCTAACGGGTATTCCCAAAAAAGAACAGACAGTAAGTACGGAGGAGGAAGCCATATCCGCGGCAGTTCCACCCGCAGCATCGAGAGACACCATATCCATACCCACCTTTTTTATTATCCTTCCGCCGCCGATGAGAGTTCCCAGAGTCATAACAGAGGCGCAGATGAAAATTATAACCGTAGGTATCTCAAAGGTGTCGCCTGTGGTCTTATTATTGATCAGGTGGAATCCAAGCATAAATATCCCCATAAATTTTTGGGAGTCCTGAGCGCCGTGCAAAAAGGCGCTGCTTGCGGCGCTGAAGCGCTGTGTGCGCATAAAATGTTTCATTATCCTTCGTCTGTCGAAGTCGCCAAGCAGACGTATCATAGTGGAGTATATCAGCCTTGCCAGGAGCGCCGAGGGGAGGGTGGAGAAAATAAGTCCGAATATTATAAGCTTCCATTCCGAGAGATTTATAGCGGTAAAGCTCATATTGGATGCTATGGCAGCGCCGGTTATTCCCGACACGAGCGCGTGGCTCTCGCTGGTAGGAATGCCGAAGCGCCAAGCGATAAGCGCCCAGATGACTACCGCAAACATTCCCGCGCACAGAGCGGAGAGAGCGGCATCATTGTCAGAGCCAAAATCCACGATGTTGAATATGGTCTGCGCGACCTTTGAATTTATAAATGCCATTGCCACGCTGCCCGAAAAATTACATACCGCGGCAAGACTGAGGGCAGCCTTCGGGGATAGCGAGCGCGTGGATATACAGGTCGATATGGCGTTTGGTGCGTCCGTCCAACCGTTTACAAAAATAACCGAGAGGATAAGTATTGTAAAAATAAGTGCCATTGCCATTACCCCATAAAAATGCAACTATGTAATCCTTATGTGAGGGGGGCTTTTTTAATTCCCGAAGACAAGCGAAAAAATATTATAGTTGTATTTATTTCGATTGACAGAAAAACGCAAAAGGGGTATAATATAAGGTAGAAATAAGTAAAGGGGTCTTTTATGATGAGTAAAAATATACCCACAGATGAAATAAGAGCCGAGGTGGAAAAGCTTCGCCGTGAGCTTACCTACCACGCCGAGAGATATTACGTTTATGATTCTCCCGAAATATCCGACTACGATTACGATATGATGTATGCGGCGCTGCTCAAGCTTGAAGAGGAATATCCCGAGCTGGTTACGCCCGATTCTCCTACTCACAGAGTTGGCGGAAAGCCGCTCGATAAGTTTGAGAAGGTTACTCATAGTGTAAAAATGAATTCGCTTTCCGACGTTTTCTCTTACGATGAGATAAGGGATTTTTGCGACAGAGTGGCGCTGAGCGTTAAGGATGCCGAGTTCTCGGTCGAGCCTAAGATAGACGGACTTTCGGTGTCGCTTATATATGAAAACGGAGTTTTCGTGCAGGGCGCTACGAGAGGTGACGGAGAGATCGGAGAGGACGTGACGCAGAACCTCAGGACGGTCTATTCCATACCGCTTATGCTGAAAAAGCCCCTGACTCTTACCGTCAGAGGAGAGGTATATATGCCAAGGGCTGTCTTTGAGAAGATAAACTCAAAGAGAGAGAAGGAAGGGAAGCCGCTTATGGCTAATCCGAGAAACGCGGCGGCGGGCTCTCTTCGTCAGCTTGACCCAAAGGTGGCGGCAGACAGAAAGCTCGATATATTCGTTTTCAATCTCCAAGAGGGAGATATATACGAGGACGGTCGAGCGCCTGTCTTCCACAAAGAAACGCTTGACACCCTCTCGGAGCTTGGATTTAAGACGCTTGAGCAGACCGCGGTAGTATCAAGTGCCGAGCAGATAATAGCGCATATAGAGAAGCTTGGACAGCTCAGAGATAGCCTTGCGTATGATATAGACGGAGTTGTTATAAAGCTGAATAAGCTCTCCGACCGACTTGTACTCGGCGAGGGAACGAACACCCCCAAATGGGCGGTGGCGTATAAATTCCCGCCCGAGGAAAAGGAAACAAAGCTTCTGGATATAACGATAGCGGTGGGCAGAACAGGCGTTCTCACACCTAACGCCGTGCTCTCTCCCGTAAGACTTGCGGGAACGACCGTGAGCCGCGCAACGCTTCACAATCTTGACTTTATCAGAGAGCGAGAGATAAAGATAGGCGATACTGTCATTGTCCGCAAGGCGGGGGACATAATCCCCGAGGTCGTCAGGGCAAACAAGGACAAGAGAGATGGAAGCGAGATAGAATTCAATATGCCCACGGTATGTCCTTCTTGCGGAGAGCCCGTGTTCAGAGATGAGGGAGAGGGCGTGGCAATAAGGTGTACCAATGTAGGCTGTCCCGCTCAGATATCAAGAAGTATAGAGCATTTTGCCTCAAAGGGCGCTATGAATATCGACGGACTTGGTCCGCAGATAGTAGAGCTTTTGCTCGATTCGGGACTTATCAAGGACGCGGCAGACCTCTATTCTCTGAAGGCTGAGGACGTTGAAAATCTCGACAGAATGGGCAAAAAGTCTGCGGCAAAGCTTATAGAGTCGATAGAGCGCTCGAAGAGCGCGGGCCTTGAGCGCCTTATATATTCACTTGGTATAAGAAGTATAGGCGAGATAGCCGCGCTGGCTCTGGCTAAGCGCTTTGGTACGCTTGATGCTTGTATCGAAGCCGAGCTTGAAGAGCTCTGCGCGCTTGAGGACTTTGGAGAGATAACCGCGAGAAGCGTTGTAGACTTTTTCTCCCACCCCCAGAACAGAGAGCTTTGCGCCCGTCTGAAGGTTGCGGGAGTGCTTACAGAAGCGGTGGCAAAGCAAAGCTCGGCTAAGCTTGAGGGACTTACCTTTGTGCTCACGGGAACGCTGCCAACTATGTCAAGAGATGAGGCGTCGTCACTCATAAAGGCAAACGGTGGAAAGGTAAGCGGTTCTGTTTCGGGCAAGACGAGTTATGTTGTGGCGGGAGAAGCCGCGGGAAGTAAGCTGACTAAGGCGGCATCACTTGGAGTTAAGATAATCTCCGAGGAAGAGCTGCTTTTGATGATAGGCGACTGATCATACACCGGTATATTCGAGAATTCCTTGATAGATACCCTCGGCGAACAGGTCGGGACGTGTGTTCATAAGAGAGGCGTCGTTGGCGTTTGTTATAAATCCAAGCTCAACAAGAACGGCGGGCATCTGAGTTTTGCGGAGCACATAGAGATTGGTTCGTACCTTCATGCCTCGGTTTTTAAGACCCGTGGTTCGGTTGAGCCAATACAGGATATCCTCACCAAGACTGAATGCCGCTGAGGGCTCTGAAAAGGCAAATGCCTCGCTACCTGTTGCTGAGGAAAGTGAGGATGCGTTTGTGTGAAGACTTATAAAATAGTCCGCGCCCCACGAGTTGGCGTCATTCACACGGAGTCTAAGACTTGTGGAGTTTGAAGATCCTATCTGGGTGTCGGCGGTAGGTCTTGATAGCCTGACCTCAAATTCGGAGTTTGAGCGTAAGAGCTCGGCAAGCTCTATACCTATTCGGTATACTATGTCCTGCTCTCGCAGTCCGCTGCCTTCAGCGCCTGCGTTTGGGTTTTGAGGATTGTGCCCCTGGTCTATGTATATCTTTATTGCCATAACGGTCATCCTTTCACAATGTTTATTTTCAATATTTAGAATATTCTCAGATTTTGTAGTATGTGAAAAACAAAGGAGCGCTTAAATGAGAAGCGAAGAAAAAAATAAAATAGAAGGCGGTACGCTGTATCTCGTTGCTACGCCGATAGGAAACCTTTCGGATATGAGCGAAAGAGCCCTCAAGGTTCTCTCTGACGTTGATTTTATAGCGGCTGAGGATACAAGGAATACCCTTCGTATGCTCACGCATTTTGGTATATCAAAGCCGCTTATCTCTTATTTTGAGCACAATAAGGCAGAGCGGGGAGAACAGATAGCGCAAAGGCTTGAGGGTGGCGAGAGCTGTGCACTTGTGACGGATGCGGGAACGCCCGCGATATCCGACCCGGGAGAGGATATAGTAAGGCTCTGTGCGCTGAAGGGTATACCTGTAACGTCAGTTCCGGGTGCTTGCGCGGGTATCTGCGCTCTGACCTTGTCAGCACTTCCTACGGCACGGTTTTGCTTTGAAGGCTTTTTGCCGCAAAAAAAGTCGGACAGAAGAGATAGACTTCAGGAGCTGGCATATGAGAGGCGTACAATGATATTCCACGAAGCTCCGCATAAGCTCCGCGACACCTTGAATGACTTTTATGATAGCTTTGGCGCGGACAGAAGGATATCTCTGTGCCGTGAGCTCACAAAGCTCAATGAAGAGGTTTTGAGGCTCACGCTCGCAGAGGCGGTAGCATATTATAAAGAACACGAGCCAAGAGGAGAGTACGTGCTTGTGCTCCAGGGCGGAGAGGGAACAAAAAGTGTCAATGCCGAGATAGATATGCTTACTCCGCAGGAGCAGGTCGAGCTTTATGTGGAGCAAGGTCTTTCTAAAATGGATGCAATAAAAAAGGTAGCCAAGGAGAGAGGCGTACCTAAGAACGATATATATAAGCTCTTTAACAAAGATTAAGCCTTTTATAGCTTATCAACAAAATAACATTTCAAAATTATGCTACTTTCTACATATTTATTGGCGAAATGCCTTGATTTTGACTTTGGAATGTGGTATAATTAACAATAATCAATTTATTAGATATTTATAAAATATGGAGGTCATTATGTCCAAGATGAAAGTTGGTGTTGTCGGCGCTACGGGAATGGTTGGTCAGCGCTTTTTGACGATACTTGAAAATCACCCCTATTTTGAGGTTGTAGCTCTCGCTGCATCTGCGCGCTCCGCGGGAAAGACCTATGCTGAAGCTGTAGGAAACCGCTGGAAGATGAAGGGGGATATGCCCGAAAAATACCGCGATATGGTAGTTATCGATGCGGCAGATATAGATAAGATGGCAGAGCTCGTTAGCTTTGTTTTCTGCGCTGTCGATATGAAGAAGGACGAGATAAAGGCTCTTGAAGAGGCTTATGCGCGTCACGAGATCCCCGTTGTTTCCAACAACTCCGCAAACCGTTGGACACCCGACGTTCCTATGGTTATCCCGGAGATAAACGATGCTCACCTTGAGGTCATAGAGGCTCAGAGAAAGCGCCTTGGAACTAAGAGAGGATTTATCGCGGTTAAGCCTAACTGCTCCATTCAGTCTTATGTTCCCGCGCTCACACCCCTGCTCAAGTATAAGCCCACAGAGATAGTTGCTACTACATATCAAGCTATATCCGGTGCGGGTAAGACATTCAATGAGTGGCCCGAGATGATAGACAACGTTATCCCCTATATAGGCGGAGAGGAAGAGAAGAGTGAGCAGGAGCCCCTTCGTGTTTGGGGAACTGTTCAGAACGGCGAGATCGTTAAGGCAGATGCTCCCAAGATAACCACACAGTGTATCAGAGTTCCTGTAAGCGACGGTCACACCGCTGCTGTATTTGTAAAGTTTGAGAATAAGCCCACAAAGGAAGAGATACTCAAGGCGTGGGCAGAGTTCGAGGGCAAGCCCCAGCAGTTGGGTCTTCCCAGCGCTCCCGCTCAGTTCGTAACCTACTTTGAGGAGGATAACCGTCCTCAGGCGGCTCTTGACCGCGATATTTACGGCGGTATGGGCGTTACTGTCGGTCGTCTGCGTGAGGATATCATATACGACTATAAGTTCGTAGGACTTTCTCACAACACTCTCAGAGGAGCTGCGGGTGGAGCTGTGCTTATAGCAGAGCTTCTCTACAAAGAAGGATATTTTGACTGATTTAATACAATAATATTAAGCGAGGAAGGAATTTTATAAATTCCGTCCTCGCGTTTTTTGGGACAAAAAATATAGGAAAGATTATGTTTGAAAAACAAAAAAAGAACTATAAAGAACATATAATGAGTACGCTGCCCTCTATCGTTGGCGGTATATGGTGCGGTGCGCTGGTCGGATTTTTGGTGTTCTTCTTCAAGCTCTTGGGAGAGATGCTTGTGGAAATATCGCATTCTATATACGCCGCGGCGGCAAAAAACACTACGGTTGCGGTCTTCGTCTTCTTGGGGCTGATACTCCTGGGAAGCGCTATGTTTGTGCTTCACAAATGTATTCCCGAGGTAAAGGGCGGAGGAATTCCAAGAAGCCGTGGAAGTGTTGTGGGAATGCTTCGTCTTAATTGGCTGAGAACTCTGCTTGGAACTATATCGGGAAGCTTTTTGAGCTTTTTTTGCGGTGTTCCCGTTGGCGCTGAAGGACCGAGCGTTCTTATCGGCACGTCTATAGGAAGCTTTTGCGGGGGAAGCTTTAAGCAAAAAGAGGCTTGGAGCAGATTTATGATGACAGGCGGAGCGGGGGCAGGCTTTGCCGTTGCCACGGGAGCGCCGCTCTCGGCAATACTCTTCGTTCTCGAGGAGATACACAGGCGCATATCCCCTCTGTTGCTCATAATGATATCCTCATCGGTTCTTTCAGCAGCTATGGTAAACGACTTCCTTTGCCGAGCTTTTGGGATAAACCCTATACTGTTTGAGTTCGGCATAATTCAACCGATCAAGCTATCTCATCTCGGATATCTTCTTTTACTTGCGCTGCTTATTGCCGCGGCGGTTACTTTGTTTGATATCGTTATGGCGGGGCTTAACGCCTTTGTGGGCAAACGAAAGAAAAAGAGATTTAATTATATTTTTATAGTTTCGGTATTTCTGCTTACGGGTGTAATTGGTATAATGTCGCCCGACCTGCTGTACAGCGGAATGAATATAATATCCGATATCATAAGTGAGAAAACACTTATATATCTTGTTGCGTTGTTGGCTATAAGGCTTGTATTTATGTTCCTTGTTACCTCATCGGGAGTTACGGGGGGGATGTTCATTCCAACACTTGCGATAGGCGCTTTGTTTGGAGCTTTGTGTGCAAAGCTTCTTGTGGTTATAGGACTTCCCGGCGATATGTATGGAACTGTAGTTCTTCTCTCTATGACAGCGTTTATGGGCGGAACGATGCGTATTCCGCTGACCGCTACGGCGTTCTTTATAGAGTCTACCGCTCAGTTTTCAAATATACTTTATATATCCCTTGTAATGTTTATCGTGTCATTTGTTGCGGAATCTATAAACAGTAATTCCTTCTACGAAACTACTTTGGCAAATCTCAAAAAAGAGCAGAACAGAGGCTTGGAGCTTAGAATAATGAGATTTGAAATGACGGTATCCAAGGGGGCGTTCGTTTCAGGAAAAGCCGTTCGCGATATCGTTTGGCCGCCCGCAAGTATTATTACGGGAATAACCCACGCGGGAGATTTCAAGCGCGTTATGGACGAGGACGGGGAACAGGTTCTCGGCGAGGGTGATGTTATCATACTGCGTGCCGAAGTCTACGATATAGAAGAGATGGAAAAATATTTATACGGACTTGTGGGCGAGGAATATCAGATAATTTCAGATATGATAGAATAAAAAAATATCGGTGTTGAAGTTCAACACCGATATTTTTTATGTTATCTTTGTTAAGATTACTTAATCTCAACCTCAGCGCCTGCAGCCTCAAGAGCCTTCTTAACAGTCTCAGCCTCGTCCTTAGAAACGCCTTCCTTAACGTTCTTGGGAGCGCCTTCAACCATTTCCTTAGCTTCCTTAAGTCCAAGACCGGTGATCTCACGAACAGCCTTGATAACGTCAAGCTTCTTAGCGCCGAAGCTCTTAAGAACTACGTCAAACTCGGTCTTTTCCTCAGCTGCGGGAGCTGCAGCGCCAGCTGCAACAGCAACGCCTACGGGAGCAGCAGCGGATACGCCGAACTCCTCTTCAACTGCCTTTACAAGGTCAGCAAGTTCAAGAATTGTAAGAGACTTTATCTCTTCAACAATGTTTGTGATTTTCTCAGATGCCATTTTAAATTTCCTCCTATAAAATGGATATTAATTAAATTTTTGATTGCGCTATGCGCAGTTTTCGGCATAATAGCCGATGGATTGATTAAGCAGAATTACTCTGCGTCTGCTGCTGCAGGAGCAGCTTCTTCGCCGTTCTTGTCGATAATAGCCTGAAGAGCATAAGCGAAGCCGTAAAGCGGGGACTTGATGCTTCCGAGGAACTTTGCGATAAGAACTTCCTTCGAGGGGATCTCTGCAAGGGAGAGAACAGTTTCCTTAGAAACTACAGCTCCGTCGAGATAACCTGCGAGGATCTCGAATGATTCGATCTTGTCAGCATACTCCTTGATAACCTTTGCGGGAGCAATAGGATCGGATTCGCTGATAGCGATAGCAGTCATACCGCTGAGGTACTGCTTCATTTCGCCAAGACCAACCTCGTCACAAGCTCTGCCGGTGAGAGAATTCTTCATGACCATGTACTTAACTCCGGACTCACGGAGAGCCTTACGAAGCTTTGTGTCAGCATCAACGGTGATACCCTGATAATTTACGAGAACACCTGAAGGAGAATTCTTAAGCATTTCGGCAAGGTCAGCAACGACAGCCTTCTTTTGTTCGAGAATTGAATTGCTAGGCATTTGTGTTTCACCTCCCAATGTGAAAATGTGCAGGAAACAAAAAATCTTTCTTCCGAAAGCATAGCTCTGCGAGAAGAAAGATATAAAGCAAAAATGATTTATAAAATTTCTCCTCGGCAGGGAAGCATAGCTTTTACTGAAACCTGCTGTCTTTGGATAACGCCATATATGATATCATATATTATATGGTTTGTCAATAGATTTTTGCAAAAAAATCAAAAAAATTTTCAATAAATAAAAAATCAGAAATTATTGTTTTTCAGTATCTTTTCTGCGGTTGCCACAAGACGTACTCTGAGCCAGTCGGGCGAGAGTATTTTTATGTCCGAGTCGGTCGCAAGTACAGCGCCTATAAACATCTCAACGTTCTGAAACTCACATTCATAAAGATGCTTGGGCTTTTGTGTGACTATAAAAGGACGCATATTCATGACCGAAAGCCTGTCTTTTATCTCAAGCGTGGCGGTATAAGGTATCTGCATCTGCAAAACAGAACGGTCTGCAAATCCGCCGCCAAAGCCGAAGCCACTCAGTACGTCCACGTAATCCGAGTCGTTTTCGGTTGCTATAAATAAGGGAAGAGAGAACTCCGACTCGTAATAAAATCCCTTTCGGGTGTTGCTGTATTTGAGGGGGGCGTTCAACTCGCGGCGCAGATATTCTATATCTCTTTGCGCCTGGCGGTGGGATATATTGAATTTTTCAGCGATCCTCATCGCGTTGGGATAACAGTTTTCGCAAAGCTTTTTGTGCAGCCATTGAATTCTGAAATCTGCGTTCATATTTATATACCTTCCTGCAAATCAGTACTTTCTTCGGTGTTGTCGGTTATCTCGTCTTCACTATCTTCTACTAAAACTTCCTCGGGAGCAGCTTCTTCTGCGGGGATTCTCATCATAAGCGCAGCGCGGGTGATAAGATAGAGAAGTATGGGGCAGAGAAGAATATCGTAGGAGAGATATTCGGGGGTGGTCATCTTAGAGGAGATAATAGCGATTATCGAAGGAATTGCCTCCACGCCTACAAAAAAGATAGCCACAGAGGTTGAAAAGATATATAGCTTTTTCTTCATAGCGCCTGCCACACAGCGTGCCTCAGACATAAAGAAAAGCATAAGGGCAAGACAAGACATATGCATCATTATCTTATTGGGCGAGTTCATCTGAACGAACACATCAAAATACGACATTGCCAGATAGAACACAAAAAGAAGCACAAGCAGCAGAGCGCCAAAGGGCTTGAACTCTGCCTTTTGATTTATGATATTAAGCGCAAAGTATCCCGCAGATACGAGAAGAAGCAAAGGTATCAGACAAGTCCAGAGAAATGACGAGTTGCCTATCCAGGTAATGAAATGCACGGGGGCTATAACGAGCGAGGCAACCGCGCACAGCGCGCTTGCTACTTTGATAGAGATGGGAGTTTCTTGACCCGAGATATAAGGAGCATCCTTGGGCAGGAGCAGAGTGAGCACGAGTATGAGTACGGCAGCCACAAGGAAAAATATATTCGTGAGAATGGGGAGCAAAGCGCCTACGGCAAAATAACCTATATATGAGTCGAAAAAGAAAAGCAGACTAAGGCTTCGCAACACTATTCCGACAAAGGTGAGAGCGAACACCCCTGCCAAGAAGAAGCGGAGCTTATTCAAAGCTTTTTTATCTATAGCCATCTTTGTTTCCATAAGTAAGAACCCTTCCAAAAGATAATAATTCAATATAATTATACACCCGATTTTTGAACGCATTGTAAACAAAATCTTTTTTTATGATTTTAATCTTCACTTTTTTTAAATTTTGTGAAAATAAAGCTTTAATAGAGAGAAAAATAAGTTGACTTTAACAGAGTAATATGATATAATGTAAAAGGTATGAAATAGTACGAACGATAATTGAGAAGGGAGTAATATATAATGGCGGAAGAAAAGGCTACGGTCGGCGGCAAGTATCTTGAATACAAGGGTAAGCCGTTGGTTCGCGAGGGTGATACGATCTGTTACGGCGATATGACCGATAAATACGTTCTTATACTTGAGATAATGTCATATAAAGAGGTTGACGGTGTCAGCGTTCCCGACGATATCTTTATACAGATAATCAATCCTAAAAATTCGGGAGATATTAAAAATCAGGGCTCTAAAAAGGGACTTTACGATGCTATGGGCATCGGTCTTGTATGGTTGGAGAGGGCTTTGATGTGATGCTTGACGGGCAAGGTGCAGGAACTGTTGCTTAATGTGGCGGCAGTTCCTGTTATTTTGTTCAAGTTGAACATATAAATGCTACAAAATGCCTGATTTGAGTGCATTTTGGAGAAATGTGAAAAAATTCCCAAAAACATTGACTTATTCGCTTTAATGTGTTATCATACTAAAGTAATTATTATAATATCCTTGGAGGCGAAAAAATGGATAATAATGAAAAAGAAGGACTTAGACTTTTGATAAAGGCTCTGCTTGCGCTTGAAAACGAGCAGGAGTGCATAGAGTTCCTTGAGGACATAATGACACGCAAGGAAATGATGGACATAGCGCAGCGTATACTCGTTGCGAAGATGCTCTCCGAGCAGGTCGTATATAATAAGATAGTTGACGAAACGGGAGCAAGTACCGCAACCATAAGCCGTGTTAACAGATGCTATAATTACGGCTCGGGCGGTTACGCGAGAATACTTGACAGAATTAAAGAGGAAAACAGATGAGCATATCCGATCTGGTTTTGAAAAACGACGAAAAGGCTATTTTCGGACTTAGAGAGCTTTACAGCAGCTACGGCTATATGAAGTATAAGGTCAGTAAATTTGAAGAGTATGACCTTTACGCGAGAAATAAGAGCTTTCTTATAAGTGAGAATATACTTACCTTTACCGATACAGACGGCAGACTTATGGCGCTCAAGCCCGACGTAACGCTGTCGATAATCAAGAATATCGGAAACGGACAGCAAGGAACACATAAGCTTTACTATAACGAGAATGTTTACCGTACCTCTGCCTCGGCTGACGGCTTCAGAGAGATAATGCAGACAGGGCTTGAGTGTATAGGAGATATAGACCTTTATGCTATGAGCGAGGTAATAACTCTCGCGCAGAAAAGTCTTGATACGATAAGCGGGGATAATATCCTTGACTTGTCGCATATGGGCTTTGTGCTTGGACTTATGGAAGAGCTGGGTATCCTTGACGCCGATGCGGATATACTTGTTGGCTATATCGGACACCGAAACATTCCCGCAATCAAAGCGTTCTGTGCCGATAGAGGACTTAGCGAAGGGGATACAGCTAAGATATGTAAGATGACCGAGCTTTATGCGCCTATAAAGGATGCGCTTTGGGCTGTTTCGGATATGGTTTGCGGAGATAGAATGCGCGCGGCATTTGACGAGCTTTCGGGAATATGCAGAATACTTGACGCATCGGGAGATACCGATAGAATATATCTTGATTTCTCGACCGTTAACGATATGAACTATTATAACGGAGTTATATTCAAGGGATTTGTAAAAGGTATACCCGACAGTATCCTTTCGGGCGGAAGATATGACAGTCTTATGGCGAAGATGGGCAAGAAGGCGGGAGCTATAGGCTTTGCCGTTTACCTTGATATGCTTGAAAGACTTCCTTGCGATGAGCGCAGATACGACGTTGATACCGTTCTGCTTTATGACGCTGCTGATGCTGAGCTTGTTATGAAGATAGCGGATGAGCTTCGAGCCGAGGGCAAGAGCGTTAAGATCGAGAGGGGAGCGACGGGTAACGTCAGATACAAGCAGCTCCTCAAAGTAAATGGGGAAGGAGTTGAGATCCTTGAAGCAAATGATTAACGTGGCGCTTCCCAAGGGAAGACTTGGAGAGAAGGCGTACAATATATTTGAAGCGGCGGGATATGAGTGTCCTTCGATTCGTGAGGAAAACAGAAAGCTTATATTTGAAAATGAAGAAAAAGGGATACGGTATTTCTGGGTAAAGCCTTCCGATGTTGTAATATACGTTGAGAGGGGCGCGGCGGATATCGGAATTGCGGGAAAGGATATCATTCTTGAATATTCTCCCGACATATACGAGCTTGCCGACCTTGGAATGGGCAAATGCCGTATGGCAGTCGCTTGTAAGAAGGATTTTTGCGATAACCGCGACAGAACGCTCAGAGTAGCGACCAAATTCCCGAATATAGCAAAAAGATATTACAATCTGCAAAGCAGAGAGATAGACATAATAAAGCTCAACGGCTCTATAGAGCTCGCTCCTATCCTCGGACTTTCCGACGTGATAGTCGATATAGTGGAAACGGGAAAAACTCTTTATGAGAATGACCTTGAGCCCAGAGAAACTATAGTAGATATAAGCGCGCGTCTTGTTGCGAATAAGGTGAGCTACAAATTCAAAAATGCCGAGATCACACGTATGTGTGAGAAGATAGCCGAGCAGATAAAGGCTTAAGGAGAGATTTTATGATAAAGACATATAAATACGGAGAGGTGTCTGACTCTGAGATATTCAGCAGAGTAGTTCCCGAGGTCGACGTTACGTCTATAGTTTCTGATATAATCGCAAACGTCCGCGCTAATGGAGATAAGGCTATACTTGCGTATTGCGAGAGATTTGATAAGGCAAAGCTCTCCTCACTTGAGGTCAGCGAAGCTGAGATAGAGGAAGCGTATTCGATAGTCGAGCCCGAGTTTAAGGAGATAATGGAGAAGGCGGCAAAGAATATTTACGCCTTTCACAAAAGACAGGTTCGCAACAGCTTTGTTATAAACGAGCAGGACGGCGTGGTCATAGGTCAGAAGGTAGAGCCTATCGAGAAGGTGGGGCTTTACGTTCCGGGCGGAACGGCGGCATATCCGTCCTCTGTGCTTATGAACTGTATACCTGCCAAAATAGCGGGCTGCTCCGAGATAGTTATGGTAACTCCGCCCTCGGCTGACGGTAAGATAAATCCCGCAATACTTGCGGCTGCAAAGATAGCGGGAGTTGACAGAATATTTAAGATGGGCGGCGCTCAGGCGGTTGCCGCACTCGCATACGGAACAGAGTCTGTTCCGAAGGTCGATAAGATAGTAGGCCCGGGAAATGCCTTTGTTGCCGAGGCAAAAAGACAGGTATTCGGTATAGTTGCGATAGATATGATCGCAGGGCCGAGCGAGATAATGGTAGTTGCCGACGGAAGCTGTGACGCCGACGTGGTTGCAACAGACCTGCTCTCTCAGGCAGAACACGACCGTTTGGCGAGCGCTGTGCTGGTTACCGACAGCGAAGAGCTTGCAAAGGAAGTGAGCGAGGCGCTTGAGAGGATAATCCCCACGCTTTCGAGAAGCGAGATAGCAAGAGCTTCTATAGATAATAATGGAAAGATAATAGTGGCGAAGGATCTTGACCTTGCTATTGAGGTTGCTAACAGGATAGCGCCCGAGCATCTTGAGGTATGTGTGGACAACCCTTTTGATTATCTCTCCAAGATACGCAACGCGGGTTCGATATTTATGGGCAAGAACTGTCCCGAGGCACTCGGCGATTACTTCGCAGGTCCTAACCACACGCTTCCCACAAGCGGAACCGCAAGATTTTCAAGTCCGCTTTCGGTAGACGATTTCGTCAAGAAGTCGCAGTTCACCTATTATACCGAGGAAGCGCTTTCTAAGGTCTGTGAGGACGTAGCGTACTTTGCTAAAAAAGAAGGACTTACAGCGCACGCGGCAAGCGCGGTAGTACGCTCGGAGAAAAAGAAGAATAAAGCTTAAACAGGAGAGCATATGAGCCGATATCTTAATGATAAATATATGGGGCTTGAGGAGTACGTTCCGGGCGAGCAGCCTAAGGATATGAAGTACGTCAAGCTCAATACCAACGAGTCGCCTTTTCCCCCTTCAGAGGGAGTGGTCGAGGCAATAAATGCTGATAACGCAATGCTTCTCAAGCTCTATCCCGACCCCGATTGCGCGGAGCTCAGGGAGAAGATCGCAAACCTTTTCGGATATAAAAAGGAAAACGTTTTTGTTTCAAACGGATCTGACGATATCCTTAACTTTTCATTTATGGCGTTTTGCTCGGAGGGCAGTCACGCGGTAGTATTTCCCGATATAAGCTACGGATTTTATAAGGTATACGCCGAGCTTTACGGCGTTGATTATACACAGATACCTCTTAAGGAAGACTTTTCGATAGATCCCGAGGATTATATCGGAATTGGCAAGAATATAGTTATCGCAAACCCCAACGCGCCCACAGGACTTGCGCTTTCAAGGGATACGGTGGAGAGAATAGTAAACTCAAATCCCGATAACGTTGTAGTTATAGACGAGGCGTACGTGGACTTCGGCGCTGAGAGCTGTGTGGGGCTTGTTAATAAGTACGACAACCTTTTGGTGGTCAGAACCTTCTCAAAATCCTATTCGCTTGCGGGAGCAAGACTTGGGTTTGCAATAGGCTCTGCGGGACTTATAGCAGACCTCAATAAGATAAAATATTCCACAAATCCCTATAACATCAACAGACTTTCAATGATAGCGGGCTGTCGTGCTATAGACGAGAACAGATATTATATGAATAACTGTAAGCTCATAGCGCGTACACGCGCAAGAGTTACCGAGGAGCTCAGAGAAATGGGATTTGAGGTGCTTGACTCCTGCTCAAACTTTATATTTGCGAGAAGCCCCGAAATATCGGGTGAGGAGCTTTACCTTGAACTTAAATCGAGAGGTGTCCTTGTAAGACATTTCGGCGCTGAGCGTATCAAGGAATTTAACCGTATCACGATAGGTACGGATGATGAAATGAACGTTTTCCTGCGCACAACGAGAGATATTCTCGGCAAGTGATATCTAAATTCAGAAAGGCAGAAGATTATGAGAAAGAGCGAGATACTCAGAAAAACGGGAGAAACCGACATCAAACTTAATATAGAGCTCGACGGCACCGGCAAGAGCGAGATAAAAACAGGCTGCGGTTTTATGGACCATATGCTCACGCTTTTTGCAAAGCACGGAAGATTTGATCTGGACGTTAGCTGTATCGGCGACTGCGAGGTGGATTATCACCACAGCGTGGAGGATATCGGTATATGCCTCGGTAAGGCTTTTTCACAGGCACTCGGAAATTGCGCGGGTATAACACGCTATGCGGATATAGTTCTTCCTATGGACGAAGCGCTCGTGATGTGCGCGGTAGATATATGCGGACGCGACACGCTTGTTTGTAAGCTCGATATACCTACTACCAAGGTGGGGGATTTTGATACCGAGCTTGTGGAGGAGTTCCTTATCGCATTCGTAAGAAATGCGAAGTTATCCCTGCACATAAGACAGCTTGAGGGAAGAAATTCCCACCATATAATCGAGGCTGTATTCAAGGCACTTGGAAGAACGCTTGGCAAGGCAATTGCGATAGATGCGGCAAGAGCGGACGAGATACCCTCAACGAAAGGTGTAATATGATAGCGATTATAGATTACGGCGTTGGCAATCTGTTTTCTCTCGTAAGCTCCTTTGCTTATATCGGAAAGGACGCAAAGCTCACCGCAGACCCCGAGGAGATAAAGAGTTCTGACAGAATAATACTTCCGGGAGTGGGCGCATTTGCCGATGCGGCGCAAAAGCTCCGCGACAGCGGACTTTGGGACGTTGTTTGCGAAGAGGTCAAGTCGGGCAAGCCCTTGCTTGGAATATGCCTTGGTATGCAGATGCTCTTTGAGCGTAGCTATGAGTACGGAGAGCACGAGGGACTTGGGCTTATATCGGGCTCAGTCAGACCTATGAACGAGGTCGTTCCGAGCGAATTCAAGATACCGCAGATAGGCTGGAATTCACTAAAATTCCACGGAGAGAAGAGTAAGCTCTTTAAGTATATAAATGAGGGCGATTTCGTGTATTTCGTCCACTCATATCACGGGTGCGACTGTGATGACGCCTTGATAGCGAGTACCGAATACGGCGCGCAGATAACTGCGGCGGTAGCATCGGGCAACGTTTACGGAACACAGTTCCATCCCGAAAAGAGCGGAGAAGTGGGACTTGCCATTCTTCGCGCATTCTGCGAGATATAAGATTTGGAGAATACAGATGAAATTATTTCCTGCAATAGATTTGATAGGCGGCGAGGCGGTACGCCTTGTAAGGGGCGACTATGCAAAGGTCACCGTTTACAGCCACGCCCCCGAAGAGGTGGCGCGCGGCTTTGAGGAGTGCGGGGCTGAATATCTGCACGTGGTAGATCTTGAGGGCGCACGCGACGGCTCGCTCGCAAATCTCGAAACTATAAAAAAGATAATAGACAGCACGAAGCTTTTCGTTGAGGTCGGCGGTGGTATCCGTTCTATAGAGACTGTTGAGAAGTATATCTCGGCGGGCGCTGACAGAGTTATTATCGGAACGGCGGCGGTAACAGATCCCGAATTTTTAGAAGAGGCTGTAGCAAAGTACGGCGAAAGAATAGCGGTCGGCGTTGACATTAAGGACGGAATGGTTGCTATCAAGGGCTGGACTGAGAAGTCGGAGCTTGGTTGCTTTGAGTTTTGCGAACGCCTTTCGGCGCTCGGTGTCAAGACGGTAATATGCACCGATATATCAAAGGACGGACTTCTCGGGGGCACTAATCTTGAGCTCTATGCCGAGATGTCGGAGAAGTTCAATATGGATATAACCGCATCGGGCGGAGTTTCCTCGCTTGACGATATAAGAAAGCTCTCAAAGATGGGAATGTATGGCGCGATACTCGGTAAGGCGCTCTATACAGGTGACGTTGACCTCAGAGAGGCATTGGCTGCCGCGGCGGAGGTAGGAGAATGATAACCAAAAGAATAATCCCTTGCCTTGACGTAAGAGACGGCAGAGTAGTAAAGGGAGTGAATTTTAAGGGCGTTTCCGACGTTTCATCTCCCGTGAAGCTTGCTAAGTATTATAGCGACAGCGGAGCTGACGAGCTTGTTTTTTACGATATAACCGCTTCCTTTGAGGGCAGAGCTCTCTTTACCGATATACTGTGTGAGGTGGCGAGAACCATATTTATCCCGCTCACGGTTGGCGGCGGTATAAACACGGTCGATGATTTTGACAGAGTTCTCAAGTGCGGAGCTGATAAGGTCAGCGTAAACTCGGGAGCTATACGTAATCCTTCGCTGATATATGAGGCGGCGAGAAAATACGGAGATCAGTGTGTCGTGCTCTCTGTTGACGCCAAGAGAGTTGACGGACAGTTCAGAGTGTTCGCCAAGGGCGGACGCGAGGACACTGGAATGGACGCTATAGAGTGGATAAAGCAGGGAGTTGCGTCGGGCGCGGGAGAGATAGTTCTTAACAGTATAGACACCGACGGAGTGAAAAAAGGCTTTGATCTCGAAATGCTTGACGCTGTGTGTAATGCAGTGAACGTTCCTGTTATAGCTTCGGGCGGAGCAGGCGGTGTTGCGGATTTCGTAACACTCTTCAACGCCATTCCCAAGGTCGACGCGGGACTTGCGGCGTCTATCTTCCACTTTGGCGAGGTAGAGATAAAAGACCTTAAGCAAACGCTTTATGAAAACGGTATCAATGTCAGAAGATGATATAAAACCCAAAGGAGATTTAATATGCTCAATATTGACGAACTTAAATTTGACGAAAAGGGGCTTATCCCCGCGGTAGTTGTGGACGCCGACTCTAAAAAGGTGTTGACGGTTGCCTATATGAACCGCGAGAGCCTTGAGATAAGCATAAAAGAGGAGATGACCTGCTTCTGGTCGCGTTCAAGACAGGAGCTTTGGAGAAAGGGAGCAACCTCGGGCAACCGCCAGCACATAGTAAATATTATGGCTGACTGTGACCGCGACGCGCTCACCGTGCTCGTTCGAAAGGACGGCCCTGCCTGCCACACAGGCGCGGACTCCTGCTTCAACGATTACGTCTTCGAGAGCGACAAGCTTCCCAACTTCTCGCTTGAAGGGCTTATGACCCTTATTGAGGGCAGAAAGACCGAGAAGAAAGAGGGCTCTTATACCACGTACCTCTTTGAAAAGGGAATAGATAAGATACTCAAAAAGGTTGGAGAAGAGTGTACAGAGGTAATTATCGCGGGTAAGGCTGACGATAAGGCTGAAACGATATACGAGATATCCGACCTCGTTTACCACGTTATGGTGCTTATGATAGAGATGGGAATATCCCTTGAGGATATCAAGCGCGAGCTTGCTTCCCGCCACGTTATCGACCATAAGGTAAAACAGGAGAAGATGACAAAATGATCCCAAGGTGTGATATGCACACACACACCCTTTATTGCGACGGAAAGAATACTCCCGAAGAGATGATACTCGGAGCAATAGATGCGGGGTGTGAGGTCATAGGAATTTCGGGTCACTCACCCCTTGAGGGCGAGGATTGGTGTATGACCGAGGCGGGAATGGCGGAATATATCTCCGAGATAACCGCGCTGAAGAGTAAGTACGCCGAACGCATAGAGGTGCTTCTCGGTCTTGAATACGATATGAAGTCGGAGTGCGATACCGCGCCGTTTGATTATATCATAGGCTCGGTGCATTACGTCTCGGATATCCCCGTGGATCTGAGCGCCGACAGCCTTAAAAAAGAGATAGAGCGCCGTTACGGCGGAGATTTTTACGCCTTTGCGCGCGATTATTATGAGAATATGTACGAGCTTGATAAAAAGACAGGCTGTGATATAGTCGGGCATTTTGACCTTCTGACCAAGTTCAACGAGGGCGGACGCCTTTTTGACGAAAGTGATGAAAGATACCGCAGATATGCTACCGATGCGCTTGATTATCTTATCTCGCGCGATCTCATTTTTGAGATAAACACGGGTGCTATGTCGCGCGGATATCGCAATTCGCCCTATCCGTCTGAGTTTTTACTTAGAAGAATGATAGAGAAGGGCGGACGTATAATGCTCAATAGTGACAGTCATTCGGCAAAGAATATATGTTTCGCGTTTAATGAGGCGCTTGAATACGCGAGATACTGTGGGGCTCGGGAGCTTACAGTCGTAAAGAACGGCAAATTTACCGCTCTCAAAATATAAGGAGCAGAGATATGTTGGAAAAAAGTAAAGTACTTGCTATTGAGGATATAATCCGTAATGCGGGTGAAATAATAAGAAGCGCCGACTATTCAAGGCTCGGTATAACACAGAAAACGGGCTCGTCAAATTTTGTTACCGAATATGATGTTAAGGTGCAGAAATATCTTGAGGGCGAGCTGAAAAAAGAATTCCCCGAGTGCGGTTTTCTCGCAGAGGAAGAGGGGCAGGGCGAAAATAAAATAGGCGAGGGTTATACCTTTGTGATAGACCCTATCGACGGAACTACTAACTTTATGCTTGGAAGAAGAAGCTCGGTTATATCTGTCGGTCTGCTTAAGGATGGAAAACCGATATTCGGCGGAGTATATGACCCTTACAACGATAAGTATTACCACGCGGTTCTGGGCGGTGGGGCTTATTGCAACGACCTACGTATATCTGTGTCTGACCGTTCTCCGCAGAGCGGGGTGGCGTCGCTCGGAACATCTCCCTACTATAAGGACAGATTTGCCGACGGAGTAGGCAGACTTGCCACGGGGCTTTTGCTTGAGTTTGGCGACATAAGGAGAAGCGGCTCGGCGGCGCTTGATATATGCGCTATAGCCTGTGGCGAATGTGACGGACTTTGTGAGCATATACTCTCTCCTTGGGACTATACGGCAGGGGTTGCGATACTTCGCGAGGCGGGCGGAATTTCATCTGACTTTGACGGAAATGAGCTTAGATTTGATATTCCCACGTCTACCGTTTTCGCATCTGCCGCGTCATATGACACTATAATGAATGTAATTAAAAAATTATAAAGATAACACGGGTATCGCTTTCGCGATACCCGTGTTTGTTATTCTTTCAAAAGCGGTAAAAAGGTCTGACATTCTGTGGCTGTCTGTTCCACTCTTTCTCCGCTCAGCGGGTCGAATATCAAGCGGTATGAAAATATAGCAACACCCGAACAATTTTTAATGCCGTTAGCATATCTAAGGCTTCTCACAAGTATATCCTTGTTTTCTATCCATTCCTTAGCGCCCGTTCCCGCCCAGATATCCTCCGCGCCTCTGTGAGCGTCATATGCCTTTCCAAGCGTTATTCCTATAATGAGCTTAACCTCTGAGCTTTCGGTCATATCGGAAAATTCCTCGCATATCTGGTCAAAAGGACGCGTTTCGTGTTCAAAGCCAAAATAGACCTGAGGGCAGATGTAATCTATGTAACCTTTGTTCTGACACCACTTTGCAACGTCTGCATAAAGCTCGTTATAATTTCTGTCGGTGTTTCCACCCGGACTTATACCAAAAAGAATATCTTTGTTCTTTGCTTTCACTGTGTCGTATATCTCATTTACAAGAGCGTCTATGCTCTCGCGCCTGAAATCGGCAAGTGATAGCTCGCCGCCTTTTTCTTTATATAGCGAATACGCCGACGAGTCAAACGAGGTGTCGGTCGTAGGATAAAAATAGTCGTCCATATGTATTCCGTCCACCTCGTAAAGGTTTAGTATCTCAGCCACTCCGTCACAAATAAGCTCTCTGACTTCTTTATACGCGGGATTGAGGTAGAGCATACCGTTTACAGCAACTATGTATTTGCCATACTCGGAGAGATACCAATTTTTTATTTTATAGGTGTTATCTATCAAGGCTATGTCAGTTTCGGACATACAGCGAAGCGGATTTATCCACGCGTGGACAGATAGGGAATAGCGGTGCGCTATTTCAAGAAAGATAGCGAAAGGGTCGTATTCTGCCTCTTTTCCGTAGCCGTCGGTTACGTATTTTGAGGTTGGATACAGCGCCGACGGATAGATGCTGTCGCCATTGGGGCGCAGCTGGAATATAACGGTGTTTATCCCAAGTGAGCAGATGTTAGACACCATTTTCTCGACCTTTTTGGTATAGTCCTCAACATCACGCTGTCTGCCCGCTTCGGTATAAATCGCCGACATATCAAACTGTGATACCCATATTGCCTTAACCTCATCATAATTTATAATTTTATGATGATTATTGGGATCGATAATATTAGAAGTGTTATTCTTAATATGCTCCGTGTCATTTTTATCCGCTGTCGAGCCTATAGAAGCCTTGTTTATAATAAGGCATACGCCCGAAAAAACAAGGGCGACAACAAGAATCAAGCCAAGTAAAGATCTGCGCATAAACATCCTCTCTTTTCTTTTTTTTAAAGTATATGTGAGAGGTATATTGTTTTAGAAGCAGATATAAAAATCCCCGATCTCACTTGAATGAGTTCGGGGAACTTTTATAATATTTTACGAGAGCTTTGCTTCAAGGCGCTCTCTTATAGCTCTTATGAAGTCTATCGAGTTTACTGCCTTTACGCTTGACTTGTCAACCACAAGACCAACAAGGTCCTTGGTCATGATGCCATCGTTAAGAGTGTCGATACAAGCCTCCTCAAGCTTATCGGCGAAGCTTACAAGATCGGAAAGACCGTCAAGCTCACCTCTCTTGCGAAGAGCGCCCGACCACGCGAATATAGTTGCCATCGGGTTGGTGGAGGTGTCCTCGCCCTTAAGATAACGGTAGTAGTGGCGTGTCACAGTTCCGTGTGCGGCCTCGTATTCATACTTTCCGTCGGGAGAAACAAGTACCGAGGTCATCATAGCAAGAGAACCAAACGCGGTAGAGACCATATCGGACATAACGTCACCGTCATAGTTCTTGCACGCCCAGATGTATCCACCCTCGCTTCTTATAACTCGTGCAACCGCGTCGTCGATGAGAGTGTAGAAATACGTGATACCAAGCTCGTCAAATTTAGCCTTGTATTCCTTGTCGAAAATATCCTGGAAGGTAAGCTTGAAGGTCTGGTCGTACTTCTTTGAAATGGTATCCTTGGTAGCGAACCAAAGGTCCTGCTTTGTGTCTATGGCGTACTGGAAGCATGAGTGCGCGAAGGACTCGATAGAGCTGTCCTTGTTATACTGACCCTGAAGAACTCCGCCGCACTCAAAGTCATATATGGTTTCTCTGAACTCGCTTCCGTCTGCCCCCGTAAACACGAGCTCGGCTTTTCCGGGGCCTTCAACTCTATGCTCGGTAGCTTTGTAAATGTCGCCGTATGCGTGACGGGCGATAGTGATGGGCTTTGTCCAGTTGCGAACAGCGGGCTTTATCGAGTCGATGAGGATAGGAGCGCGGAAAACCGTTCCGTCAAGTATAGCTCGGATAGTTCCGTTAGGGCTCTTCCACATCTCGGTGAGGTTATATTCCTCAACGCGCTGCTTGTTGGGGGTTATGGTAGCGCACTTGACGGCAACGCCGTATTTCTGTGTTGCGTATGCACTGTCGAACGTGACCTGATCGCGTGTTTTCTCGCGCTCAACAAGTCCAAGGTCGTAGTACTCTGTGTTAAGGTCAACAAAGGGGTAAAGCAGCTCGTCCTTTATCATCTTCCAGAGGATTCTTGTCATTTCGTCGCCGTCCATCTCGACGAGCGGCGTAGTCATTTTGATTTTTTTCATACTTCATTACCTCCGAACAGTTTGAAAAATTTTTATTATGGGGTTTAAATGATATTAGTTACTGTGTGAACGGTAGTAATTCATAAGACAGCCATCGAGAATAATTTCCTTTTCGTCCTCGGTAAGACCCTTGACGTAAAGCTTTATAGGCTCGGTGCTTCCGTCGGCCTTTATGACGGTGGCATCGAATTCCTCTTTGCCTTCGATTATTGCCTGGCGGATACCGCCAACGTAAACGTAGTCGCCGCATTCATAATCGAATTTTGCATCGGCATCAAGCGTGAAGGGAAGTATGCCCCAGTTTATGCAGTTGGAGCGATATCTCTTGGTGGCAAACTCATAGCAGATATTTGCGAATCCGCCAAGGACCTTCTGGCAGGATGCCGCCTGCTCACGAGCCGAGCCGTCACCGGGCTTATTGGCAAATACACAAGAGCCGAACTGCGTGTTGTTTATAAGCTCGTTTGCATCTCCTACTTTTGAAAGAACAGAGATGAGCTCATCGGGGGCTTCTCCCGCTCTGCGGGATTTTTCAACAGCCGCTGCGGCTTTGGAACGTCCCACGTATTCGGGAACACGGCGCGAGAGCGCAAACTCGGAAAGACGAAGAGGATTGGATCTGTAAGAAGAAGTTTCTCCCGAGGGAATAAGCTCGTCGGTCGTTGTAACGGGATCGTGAATGACCGCGGCAAGCTTTACAAGAAGGTTGTCTGCCAGGTCATACTGAGTGGGCCAATCGGTTATGTTAGGGCCTAATATAAGCTCGGCATCCTTGTCTGCCTTGCCGTATCCGTAATACACTCTCTTTTCGTATACCGACTTGTCAAAGTGATATTCGTGAGGAGTATAATCGTAATCTATATCGGTAGCAGGGGTAATGACACCGCCGTTAAGCGCTGTAGCAGCTATGCTGCGCGCATCCATAAGAGCAACGCCCGCTATCTGACCGTCACCCGGCTTCGAGCCTTCGCGGTTGGGGAAGTTTCTCGTGGTATGGCGGAGAGAGAGCCCGTTATTTGCGGGGACGTCACCCGCGCCGAAGCAAGGACCGCAGAACGAGGGCTTGATAACAGCGCCCGCCGCAAGAAGATCGGCGGTAGCGCCTATTCTTGTGAGCTCAAGCGATACGGGAACGCTTGTGGGATATACTGAAAGCGAGAAATATCCATTTCCCGTGCTTCCGCCGCGGAGTATTGCCGCCGCCTCGTCTATGCTGTCAAACATACCGCCCGCACAACCTGCGATGATACCCTGATCGGCAATGACCTTTCCGTCCTTTATCTTGGAGCGGAGATCGTAATTTGTGTTTCCGAACTTTTCCTTTGCCTCTTTTTCGACCTTGGCAAGGATCTCATCGGCGTTAGCGAGAAATTCCTTGATGGTGTAAGCGTTAGAGGGGTGGAAGGGGAGAGCTATCATAGATTCCATCTTGTCGAGGTCTATCTCTATCATAGCGTCATAGTAAGCAGTACCCGTCGGAGCAAGCTTCTTGTATTCCTCGGGACGTCCGTGCGCGGCGTAATGCTTTTCGGTCACCTCGTCCGTTTCCCATATCGAGGACAGACAGGTCGTTTCAGTAGTCATAACGTCGATACCGTTTCTGAAATCTATAGAAAGATTTTTAAGTCCGGGGCCTGTGAATTCAAGTATCTTGTTCTTTACAAATCCGTTTGCGAAGGTAGCTCCCACAAGAGCGATAGCCACGTCGTGAGGGCCGATACCGCGCTTGGGTGCGCCCTTGAGATATACAAGGACCACGTCGGGGGATTTTACGTCGTATGTGTTGGAGAGAAGCTGTTTAACAAGCTCAGGTCCGCCCTCGCCGATAGCTATCGTTCCGAGAGCACCGTAACGCGTATGCGAGTCCGATCCGAGTATCATCTTGCCGCAGCCCGCAAGCTCCTCGCGTGCATAGGAGTGTATAACGCTCTGGTTAGCGGGAACGTATATGCCGCCGTATTTCTTTGCCGCGGAAAGACCGAAAACGTGGTCGTCCTCGTTTATAGTTCCGCCGACAGCGCACAGAGAGTTATGACAGTTAGTCATAGCGTAGGGAATAGGGAACTCCCTAAGTCCGCTCGCGCGTGCGGTCTGGATTATACCGACGTAGGTAATATCGTGAGAAACGAGAGCATCGAACTTTATTTTAAGATTTTTATCGTCATTTGACTTGTTATGAGCTTTAAGAATAGAATAAGCTATAGTATTTTTGCGCGCTTGCGCAGGCGAGAGCTCGGCATTATCGAGCACTTTCCCGTCTTTTAGAAAAACACCGTGATCTGTTAATTTTACCATTGGGGACCTCCAAAACGAATTAAAACATAAACAAGGAATATTATAAACCTTTATGCCCCAAAAGTCAAGGATTTACGCAATAAAAGTTATCGTAAAAATTATAGCGAGGTTATTATGAAAGATATCCTGCAAAAAATTATCTCTTTATGACTCTCAAAAGGTCGAAAATGTTTTTAATGGGTGTAATTTTTATTGCCGAGGAAATAGAGGGGTCAAGCTTTTCGGCATTTCTGTGGGGGATAAGCGCCTCGGTAAAGCCGAGTCTTGCCGCCTCTCTTATTCGCTGTTCGACGTTCGATACTCCGCGGCATTCTCCCGAAAGACCTATCTCGCCTATGGCGATAAGTGTGTCGGGTATCACCTTGTCTGTGATAGAGGATATCATAGCAAGGGCAAGAGCAAGGTCGGTGGCTGGCTCGTCCAGCTGCATTCCGCCTATGACGTTAAGATAAACGTCGTTTGAGGAGAATTTAAGCCCCAAGCGCTTTTCAAGAACCGCAAGTATAAGACAGGTCCGGTTGTAATCAATACCGTTGGATGTGCGCCTTGGTGCGGGAAAGGCTGTGGGGGTTACAAGCGCCTGTATCTCGGCGAGCATAGGTCTTGTGCCCTCAATGGTGCAAACGGCGCAGTTGCCCGACGAATCGGTGGGACGGTCTGCAAGGAGCATCTCCGAGGGGTTTGACACCTCGGCAAGTCCCGAGTCGGTCATTTCAAATACGCCTATCTCATTGGTAGAGCCGTATCTGTTCTTGTTGGCTCTTATTATCCTGTAGGTCTGACGTCTGTCGCCCTCAAAGCAGAGAACCGCGTCTACCATGTGCTCAAGCACCTTAGGACCAGCGATACCGCCCTCTTTGTTCACGTGGCCCACGAGTATCACCGATATGCCGTGAGATTTCGCCTTTCCTATAAAGGACATCGCACACTCCTTTACCTGAGTGATGCTTCCGGGAGATGAGGATATCTTGTCGGAATACATAGTCTGTACGGAATCGGCAATTATCACGTCGGGCTTCAGCTTGTCCGCCTTCTCGAGAATGCTTTCTATATTGGTCTCGGTGAGTATATAGAGATTGTTTCCGCCGATGCGCAGTCTTTCGGCGCGAAGCTTTAACTGACCGCGGGATTCCTCTCCCGAAACGTAAAGCACCTTTTTGTCCGAGCCGAGTGAATCGCATATCTGCAACAGAAGGGTGGATTTACCTATGCCGGGCTCACCCGAGAGCAGAACGACAGAGCCGCACACAAGTCCGCCGCCGAGTACTCGGTCAAGCTCACACAGTCCGGTTGTGGTTCTTATATATTCGGGAGCTTCAAGCTCCGAAAAAGGAGATGCCTCGCTATCGCGTATACCTAAAAGAGAAGAGCGCTTTGGCGCGGCTGCAGACGCGCTCTCCTTTGAAACAACGTCTTCAACAAATGAGTTCCAAGCGCCGCAATGGGGACATTTACCCATCCATTTAGGGGACTCATATTCACATTCGGAGCATATAAAAACTACCTTCGTACCTTTCATATCAAAAACACCTCGCAACGCGTATTTAATGATATAATTATACAATATATCAAGTGTTAAATCAAGGGTTATATTCCGAAAGGAAGGAGGAAATTCCATAAAAAAGCGAGAAGGTGAGTTTTTGTCGGTATTCTTTCTCACACAGAAGGGCGCACTCCTCGGGATTGGATAGAAAACCGCACTCGACGAGCACGGCAGGCGAGCTTATTCTGTCAAGAAGATATATATTTTTTGAAGCGGATTTTATTTTTCGTGTGTTATCCTTTTGAAGATATGAGGATACCGAGCCTTGTATATTTTCGGCAAGCAGAGAAGAGCTGTCGTTGTTTTTTGAATAGTATACCTGAAGACCTCGGTATTGCTCCTGAGGAAAGGAGTTCATATGTATGCTTATAAAAATACAGTTTTCGGTATTTTCGGCTATCTTTGCCCTTGCGGCAAGGTCGAGCATCTTTTTCCTTCCTTTGTAGTCAACGTTTCTGTCGTATAGCAAAACGTCGCTTTCCCTTGTCATCACCACCTCAAAGCCGGCGGCGCGCAGCATATCGCAAAGGTCCTCGGATATCAGCAGATTTAACTCTTTTTCATAAACCCCGTTCTTTCCCACAGCACCGCCGTCCTCTCCTCCGTGCCCCGCGTCTATAATTATTGTGGGCTTTTTTTCGGCACTGTCGCCGTAGTCGTTAATGCTTACGTTCTGCTCGGACTTGCGAGAGATAATAAATATTGACATCAAGAGAAGCAAGGAGAAGATCACTGAGAATATGAGGTAAGAGAGGATATATCCTCTCGAACTGCCTTTTTTCATAATATGCTCCTCCTTCTGAGATAACTATCACAATCTATATGAAAAATATAGCTGTAAAATGATAATTTTGGCGGAAAAGACAAAACTTATTAAAAAAGTTCTATTGACATTTGAAAGAGAATTTGATATAATTACTGTTATAAAAATTATCTGGTGGCTGCCCAAGCAGTAGGAGGTTTTATGGATTACAGCTCTAAATTTACTAAAGAAGGTCTTACTTTTGATGATGTGCTCCTTATACCGGCAAAGAGCGACGTTCTTCCGGCGGACATCTGTCTTAAGACAAGACTTACAAACAAGATAACGCTTAACATTCCCGTTATGAGTGCGGCAATGGATACGGTTACCGAGTCGGGTCTGGCTATCGCCTTGGCAAGAGAGGGCGGAGCAGGTACTATACATAAGAATATGACCATTGAGGCTCAGGCCGACCAGGTCGACAGAGTAAAGAGAAGTGAGAACGGTGTTATCACCAATCCCATATTCCTTGGCGCAGACAACTACGTTTATGAAGCTGAACAGCTTATGAATAAATTTAAGATATCCGGTGTTCCGATATGTGACGACCAGAAGAGAGTTATCGGTATAATTACTAACCGCGATATGAGGTTTATGGTTGACTTCAACGTTCGTATAGCAGACGTTATGACAAAGGACAACCTTGTAACAGCTCCCGAGGGAACTACTCTTGCAGAGGCGCAGGAGATACTTAGAAAATATAAGATAGAAAAGTTGCCCCTTGTTGATGAAAATAACGTTCTTAAGGGTCTTATTACTATAAAGGATATAGAGAAGGCTACAAAGTATCCTAATTCCGCAAAGGACTCGCGCGGACGTCTTATCTGCGGTGCGGCTATCGGAGTTACCAAGGACGTTCTTGACAGAGCAGGCGAGCTTTTGGCTGCAGGTGCTGACTACCTTGTGCTCGATTCTGCACACGGTCACTCGATGAACATCATCAACAATATATACAAGGTAAAGAATGCTTTCCCGGATTGTCAGCTCGTTGCGGGAAATATAGCAACGGCAGAGGCTGCGCTTGATCTTATCAAGGCGGGAGCAGACGCTATAAAGGTTGGTATAGGCCCCGGTTCTATATGCACAACAAGAATAGTTGCAGGTATCGGAGTTCCTCAGGTAACCGCTATTTGCGATGCTGCCGAGGTTGCTGATAAGTACAATATACCCGTTATAGCAGACGGCGGACTTAAGTTCAGCGGAGATATCGTTAAAGCTATCGCCGCAGGCGCGTCCACAGTTATGATAGGCTCTATGTTCGCAGGATGCGAGGAGAGCCCCGGAAGCGAGGAGCTTTATCAGGGAAGAAGATTCAAGGTATACAGAGGAATGGGCTCTATAGCAGCTATGGAGAGCGGTTCTAAGGATAGATACTTCCAGGAGGGCAACAAGAAGCTCGTTCCCGAGGGAGTTGAGGGACGCGTACCCTTCAAGGGCGCTCTTGCAGACACCGTTTACCAGCTTATGGGCGGACTTCGTTCGGGTATGGGATACTGCGGCGCTCCCGATATTGAAACACTCAGACAGAACGGCAAGTTCGTAAGAATTACCGGAGCGGGACTCAGAGAATCTCATCCTCACGATATCAACATCACCAAGGAAGCTCCCAACTATTCCTCTATGTCGTAATTTTGGAGGTGTGATATGAGTTGCCTGGCAAATCTTCTTTGGATATTGTTCGGGGGATGGATCACGGCTCTTTTGTGGTGTATCGGCGGTCTTTTATGTTGTATCACTATAGTTGGTATTCCGTTTGGAGTGCAGTGCTTTAAGTTTGCAAAGCTTTCATTCGCCCCCTACGGAAAGAAGGTAAGACTTCACTTTTTTGAGCACCCTATAGCAAATATACTTTGGCTGCTCACGGTTGGTTGGATATATTTTGTGGGATATCTTGTTATCGCGGTGCTGTATTTTGTCACGATAATCGGTATCTCCAGAGGAATTCAAACACTCAAATTTTCAATATTGGCGCTCGCACCCTTTGGTGCTAAGATCCAATAATTAAAATTAATATTTAAATTATACCGCAGAATTGACAAAGGTGTCGTTTTGCGGTATAATTATTAAAAATACATTTGAAAGGATGTTGTTTTATGTATCCATACGAGATATTACCGGGTATAGATCTGTACCTTATATTCCTTTGTGTTGCGGTATTGTCTTCATTAGTTGTTTTCAGAATTATGGCTGACAAATTGAAAATAGCTGCTAAGCTTCAGAACTTTTGTTTGTACACAGGTATCGGAGCTATAGTTTTCGGCTATTTTTCGGCTGTGCTTTTTCAGGCGTTTTATAACATAAAAAGAGAAGGTCAGTTTATAATCAACTCTTCTACAGGCGCTACCTTCTACGGCGGACTTATAGGCGGAGCGGCGTTCTTCCTGATTATATATTTCACCGTGGGTCAGCGCATTTTCAAGGGCAAAGAGCACCTTGCAGCCTTCTTTAGTGTGTCTGATGCGGCGGCTTGTTCAATAGCGGTTGCCCACGCATTTGGAAGAATAGGCTGTCTTATGGCAGGCTGCTGCTACGGAAAGCCCACCAATTCCTGGCTTGGCGTTTATATGCCCGATCTCGGTTGCAAGGTCGTTCCTCTGCAGCTCTTTGAGGCGTTGTTCCTTGCGTTCCTCTTCGTTTATATGTTCCAGAGGATAAAGGACAAGCAGACATATTGCCTCCAGATATACCTTTGCGCGTACGGTGTTTGGAGATTCGTTATCGAGTTCGTCCGTAACGACTACAGAGGAGCGACTATCATTGAAACAGTTACGCCTTCTCAGCTTACGGCGATCATAATGGTTATTCTCGGCGTTATGTTGCTTCTGGTTCAGCGCAATCTTCAGTTTGTTGGCGCGGGAGCTAACGACGAAGAGTCTGAGTCGGAAGAATATGAATATGACGATGATGCCGACGATTACGAATATGCCGAAGATGAAGCAGTCAAAGCTGAAGACACCAAGGAAGAGCAGGAATAATACATACCCGTATGGTGAAGGATAAGAATAAATTTAAGAAAGAGATATACATTGCGGCAGCTGTGATGCTCTCGCTTGTCTTGCTGGTGTGCGAGATATGGCGCGCTGAGCTGTTTGGGTCTTCGGAAAAAGCCGAAGAGCTGTATATGCTTACCACAAGAATAGTCGGCGGACTGTTCGCACTCTTGCTTATATTATTTTGCGGATATCAGAACATATTGAAGATAGATAGAAAAACAATAGGCGCGGCGCTACTGTTTACGCTGCCTTGTTGGCTTATACCTATCAATAACTTTCCCATAATACCTTATTTTTCGGGAAGTGCGACTATCGATGCGCCTGCGTCGTCCATACTCTTTTATGCTCTTCAGTGCCTTGGTGTGGCGTTCTTCGAGGAGCTGGTTTTCAGAGGCTGTATATTTATGTTCATATTGCAGATGAGACGGCGTTCGACATTCGATCTTTTCACGAATATCGTTATATCTGCCGCCGCATTCGGTATAGTACATGCGGTAAATCTGCTTTCGGGAGCATCGCTCACGTCGGTTATATTGCAGGTCGGATATTGCTTCCTTATCGGAGGAATGTACTCGGTGGTTCTTATGAAGACGGGCTCTGTCTGGCATTGTGTGCTGATGCACGCGGTGTATAATTTCTGCGGCGGAGTAGTGCCCAATTTCGGACACGGAAAGATATGGGATACCCCCACGATAGTGCTGACGGTCATCGTTTCTGTTGCGGTGGCGGCGTATACTATCGTTTCACTCATACGAATAGATCCGCATAAACTCGGGTATATCTTCAATGAGAAGAATGATAAAATGAAAACGGAGTGATTTTTATTCTTAGCTATAAAGACGTAAAAAACGATCCCGCCATAAGGGCGTATATCCAGCGTGCTGACGAGTCTCTTTTGGCTCTTGGTTATACCGAGCACAGCTTTGCCCATGTTTCAAAAGTGGCAGAGGGTGTAAAGTACATTCTCGAAACCTTGGGGTATGACGAGCGACAGATCGAGGTGGCGTGTATTGCGGCGTATATGCACGATATAGGAAACCTTGTAAACAGAGTGGAGCATTCGCAAAGCGGAGCGATAATGGCGTTCCGTATACTTGACAGAATGGGAATGGACGCAGAGGAGCTGGCAACTGTGATAGCCGCGATAGGTAATCACGACGAGGGAACGGGAGTGCCTGTTAATCCCATAGCCGCCGCGCTGATACTTGCCGACAAGTCCGACGTGCGTAGAAGCCGTGTGCGAAACAGGGACGTTTCCACCTTTGATATACACGATAGGGTGAATTTTTCGGTTACAGATACCGAGCTTAAGATAGATGATGCCCACAAGAATATTACCTTGAGCATCACGATAGATACAAAATACAGCTCGGTGATGGATTATTTTGAGATATTCCTCAACCGCATGGTGCTCTGCCGTAAAGCGGCGGAAATGCTTGGACTTAGTTTTAAGTTGATAATAAATGGACAGCAATTATTATGAAAAGTACGCTTGGCGTTGTTTGAAAAACGCCAAGCGTATTTTTTATTCTGAATACATTTTTCTGAAATTTTTTGGGGTAGTGCCGAACCTTTTCAGAAATTGCTTGTGAAAGTAGCTGCTGTTTTCATAGCCTGTGTTCAGTATTATGTCGTTGATGGGGAGCTTTGTGGATAACAGAAGCTCTTTTGCAACCTCAAAGCGCTTGTCGCAGAGCATCTCCTTGAAGCTAACGCCAAAATTCGCTTTTATCCATCGGCTCAGGTGCGCGGGGGAAAGCCCCAACATATCCGCGGCTTCTGTGAGAGAGGCGGTCTTATATGAGGTCTGTATGTAGTTGAGTATCTTTCTTTTTGTCTTTTCGGTGTAGGTGTTGGCGTTTGAAAAATTTGAAAGCATTTCGGGGGTAGAGCCGATGTAGGCAAAGAGCAGACTAAGCGAGGTCTGCATTATAAAGGTATCGGTCATTTTGTTGGTCACAAGCGAGTAGGAGAGGTTTTCCATAAGATTGGTTATCGGCTCTATCTCAGCCGTTTTGAAAACACAGTATTGCATCTGGTCGGGGCTGAGAAGTCGTTCAAATATTTTTTCGGGAAGAGAAGAGCTTTTTCTGAGGTTAGAGAGCAGAGATTCAAAATAGTCGGTCGATATTATGACGTTAAGACCTATATCCTTTTCGGTGGTAGGAAGTATCGAGTGCTTGGTGGCGCGCCCTAAAATTATTATATCTCCCTCGGTAAGCTCTATCGTCTTGCCGTCGATAACGTGGGTTATCTTGCCGCTGCAGACGTACATAAGCTCTATAAAGTCGTGGGTATGGGCAGGGAAGGAGCTGTATATCGAATGAGTTCTCACGCATATCGATGCGGTGGGTATGCCTATCGACATATCCGCGATGTGTCGGCGCTCGATAAGAAATCTTCCCGTTTTGGTATATATATCTTTTTGGGTCACGTCATTTGAGAGAAATATTTCGGATTCTTTTTTTGCAATATAAGAAAGTTTTTCTAAGATATCTGCCTTCATTTTTGGGTTTCCTTTGCCGCCTATAGTATCAAGTATCTTATTTTAACACACATTTTCAAAAAACGCAATAAAAATATCAAAAAAAGACACAAAAAATGAAAAAAAACGACCTTATTATGGGTCGTCATATATGATACAATACACTTATAAAAGTATATTTTGGAGGTATGCTATGGAAAAAGTGTATTATCTTGCAGTTGATATCGGTGCATCGAGCGGACGTCATATCCTTTCCTGGATAGAGGACGGCAAGATGAACTATGAGGAGGTATACCGTTTCCCCAACGGTCTTACCGATAAGAACGGAACTTTCTGCTGGGACCACGAGGCGCTCGTAGCCCACGTTAAAGCAGGAATAAAGAAGTGCGCTGAGATAGGCAAAAAGCCTTCCTATCTCGGAATAGACACTTGGGGCGTTGATTTTCTTCTTCTTGATAAGGAAGGGAATATAATCGGTGATTCGGTAGGCTACCGTGACGGACGTACTGCGGGTATGGACGAGGAGGTTTACAAGTTAGTTCCCGAAAAGGAGATCTACGCGCGTACGGGTATACAGAAGCAGATATACAACACGATATATCAGCTTATGGCGCTGAAGCAGCAGCACCCCGAGCAGCTCGAGGCGGCTGAATATATGCTCCTTATGCCTGACTACCTTAGCTATAAGCTTACAGGCGTTATGCATACCGAGTACACCAATGCAAGTACAACTAATCTTTTGAGCCTTGAAACAAAGGATTGGGATAAGGAGCTTATAGCAAAGCTCGGATACCCCGAAAAGATATTCGGAAAGCTTAGTATGCCCGGTGAGAAGGTTGGCGTGTTGCTTGACGAGGTAGCAGAAGAGGTTGGATATAACCTTACGGTTCTTCACCCCGCATCGCACGATACCGCGTCTGCGGTTCTCGCTGTTCCTTCAAACTCCGACAACGTTATCTACCTCAGCTCGGGTACGTGGTCGCTTATGGGAATGGAGACCCTCACGGCTATCAGCAGCGAGAAGTCTCAGCAGCTGAACTTCACAAACGAGGGTGGATATAACTACCGTTACAGATATCTTAAGAATATCATGGGACTTTGGATAATCCAGTCTATCCGTAAGGAATGCGGCGGAGCATATACATTTAACGAGCTCTGCGATATGGCTGTGGCTTGCGGTGACACAAAGTACCGTGTAAACGTAAACGATCCCTCATTCCTTATGCCTAAGAGCATGACTCAGGCTATCAAGGACTATTGCAAGAACGACGATATGTCGCTTGGCGAGGTTCTCGCCTGCGTTTACAACAGCCTTGCGGAATGCTATGCAGCAACAGTTAAGGAGATATCCGAAATTAGCGGAAAGCAGATAGAAGCTCTCCACATCATAGGTGGCGGAAGCAAGGATACATATCTCAATGAGCTTGCCGCAAAGAACTGCGGAATCCCCGTATATGCAGGACCTACCGAGGCGACCGCTATCGGTAACATTCTCGCTCTTATGCTCGGAACAGGCGTGTTTGAGGATCTCAACGCGGCTCGTAAGTGCGTAAAAGAGTCTTTTGACGTTAAAAAAATAAACATATAATTAATAAACTCAGGAGGATATTAAGATGAATCAGTATCTTTATGCAAAAGAAAAGTACGCAAAGCTCGGTATTGATACCGATGCGGCTATAGCAAAGCTGAAGAACGTTCCCGTGTCGATACACTGCTGGCAGGGTGACGACGTAAACGGTTTTGACAGCGAAGGACCTCTCACCGGCGGTATCCAGACCACAGGTAACTACCCCGGAAGAGCTACTACGCCCGAGCAGCTCATGGCTGATATGGAGAAGATGTTCTCACTTGTTCCCGGTGCAAAGAAGGTAAACGTTCACGCTTGTTACGCTATATTTGAGGACGGGGAGTATGCGGACAGAGATAAGCTCGAGCCCAAGCACTTCAAGAAGTGGGTAGAGTTTGCAAAGAAGCACAATGCGGGTCTTGATTTCAACCCCACATTCTTCTCGCACCCCATGGCAAACGGACTCACTCTTTCTTCTCCCGATGAAAAGGTAAGAAAGTTCTGGGTAGAGCACGGACGCGCTTGTGTTAGAATATCCGAGTACTTCGCAAAGGAAACAGGTGTTCCTTGCGTTATGAACATCTGGACAGGTGACGGTCTTAAGGACGTTCCCGCTGACAGAAAAGCTCCCAGAGAGAGATACGCTAAGTCTATCGACGAGATACTTGAGGGATACAACAAGGAGCTCGTTAAGCCCTGCGTTGAGTCCAAGGTATTCGGAATAGGCGTTGAGAGCTACACAGTAGGTTCGGCAGAGTTCGCACTCACATACGCCGCAACCCGCAACATACTTCCTCTTATGGATAACGGTCACTATCATCCTACCGAGGTAGTATCCGATAAGATATCCTCGCTTCTTTGCTTCTTCCCTGAGATAGCGCTCCACGTTACACGTCCTATTAGATGGGACTCCGACCACGTTGTTCTCTTTGATGATGAGACTAAAGAGATCGCTAAGGAGATAGTAAGAAACGATGCTCTTGAGAGAGTTTACATAGCTCTTGACTACTTCGATGCAAGCATCAACAGAATATCCGCATGGACTGTTGGAGCAAGAAATATGCAGAAGGCTCTGCTTTACGCGCTTCTCGAGCCCTCGGCAGACTTCAAGGCTCTTCAGGAGAGCGGAAACTACACCAAGCTCATGGTAATGCAGGAAGAATACAAGACCCTTCCTTTCGGTGAGGTTTGGGAAGAGTACTGCCGTTCTTGCGGCGTGGTGGCAGGAGCTGAGTGGTTCGACGAGATCGTTGAGTACGAAGCTAACGTCCTTTCTAAGAGATAATTAAAGCTAAGATAAATATCCCCCGACTTAAACAGTCGGGGGATAACTTTTTTAATCTATTATGCCACCGCCAACAAGGGTGTCGCCGTCATAGAGAACGACAGACTGACCGCTCGCTATCGCGCGCTGAGGCTCGTCAAATTCAAGTGTGAATTTGTCGGCATCGGTCTGTATTACGGTCGCGCTTGCGGGGGAGTGCTTGTAGCGTATTTTTGCCTGAAGCTTTGTGGGAGTGAGCATATTATCGCAGGCGATAAAGTTTATACGTGAGGCGGTAAGTGTGCGGGAATAGAGCTCGCTGTCGTCACAGAGGACTACTGTGTTTGAGGCGGGGTCTTTGGACTTAACAAACATAGGTCTGCCGAGCGCTATACCAAGTCCTTTTCTCTGACCGACGGTGTAGTTTATTATTCCGTTATGTTTACCGAGAACATTGCCGTTTATATCCACAAAATCTCCCGCGGCAAGGTATGAGGCTGAGTTTTTGCAGATAAAAGAAGCATAGTCCCTGTCGGGTATAAAGCAGATATCCTGACTGTCCGATTTGTGGGCGTTCTCAAAGCAATATTCGGCGGCAAGCTCTCTTATCTCGGCTTTGGTATACTGTCCGAGGGGAAGCAAAACTCTGGCAAGGGTGTCCTGCGAGAGTGACCAGAGCATATAGGATTGATCCTTTGACGCGTCTGCGGCTTTTTTTATTATATAGCGCCCCGAGGGAGTTTTCTCAACTATTGCGTAATGTCCCGTTGCAAGACGGTCGTACCCCATAGATACCGCCGCATCGAGCAGCTTTCCAAACTTGATATATCTGTTGCACTCAACACAAGGGTTTGGGGTCGCTCCGTTTTTATAATCGGATATGAATTTATCTATCACACACTTGCGGAAGCTGTCGCCAAGGGATATGACGTAGTGGGGAATGCCGAGAAGGTCGGCTATCTTCTTCGCGTCCTCTATGTCGCTGTTTGATATCCCCGACTCTGTATCGGACACCTTTTCGGTTTCCGACCACAGCTTCATCGTGATACCCGCGGTATCGTAACCGCTGTTTTTTATAAGCAGGGCAGCGGCGGCGCTATCCACGCCGCCACTCATTGCCACGAGTGCTTTATCGTTCATATAAATTTCCTTTACCAATCGTATTTTGTGAGTGAGCCTGCTTCGCACAGGCCTTCGAAATTATCTTTCCTCAATATCTCATATACGGCTATAGCTACCGAATTTGAGAGGTTGAGTGAGCGGAGCATATCTCTCATAGGTATCCTCACGCAAAAATCCTTGTTTTCGTGAAGAAGCTCCTCGGGAAGTCCGCGGCTCTCCTTGCCGAACATTATGTATACACTTTCGGGGTAACGGTCTATCTCGGTGTAGGCGCGTGGCGCTTTGGTGGTGTAGTAATAGATAACGGCATCGGGATTTTTTGAGTTAAAATCCTCAAGGGAGTCGTAGTATGTGATGTCGAGCTTGTCCCAATAATCAAGCCCCGCGCGTTTGAGCTTTCTGTCGTCTATTTCAAATCCCATAGGGCGGATTATGTGGAGCGATGCACCCGTTGCCGCGCAGGTACGCGCGATATTTCCCGTATTCTGCGGGATCTCGGGCTCGTGGAGAACTATATTTATCTTTATCATATCAAAAAGCACCTTTACGAGTAATTTATATATTTCTTACATTATATACTCTTTTTGAGCTTGTTTCAATAATAATATATAAAAATTTACAAACAAATAGATATGTATTGTTGTAATGCCCTTGAAAAAAAGGGGCAGATGTGGTATAATTGATTAAATATGTAAAGCGGAGGTCTTATATGGGACTTGGAGATAAAATATTTGGAAGCTATAGCGAAAGACAGATAAAAAAGCTAAATAAATTTGTCGATTATATCGAGTCTTTAGCGCCTAAATATAAGGAGATGTCTAACGAGGAGCTTGCGGGAACGACACAGCTCCTTAAGGATAGACTTGCAAACGGTGAAACACTTGACGATATCATGGCTGACGCTTTCGCGGCTATACGCGAGGCTGACGACAGAATACTCGGCAAGCGTCCTTTCCGTGTGCAGATAATAGGCGGTATCATACTCCATCAGGGAAGGATCGCCGAGATGAAGACGGGAGAAGGAAAAACTCTCGTTGCAACTATGCCCGCGTATCTCAATGCTCTTTCGGGTAAGGGTGTACACGTAGTCACGGTAAACGACTACCTTGCTCGACGCGACAGCGAGGAGATGGGACGTGTGTATGAGTTTATGGGACTTACCACAGGTCTTGTTGTTCACGGCATATCCCCAAAGGAAAAGAAGGCGGCGTATGACGCCGATATAACCTACGGAACTAATAACGAATTCGGATTTGACTATCTGCGCGACAATATGGTGGTATATAAGGAAAATATGGTTCAGAGAGGCCATAATTTCGCCATTGTCGATGAGGTCGACTCGATACTCATAGACGAGGCGAGAACTCCTCTTATCATATCGGGTGCGGGTGAGAATTCCACCGATATGTATGACCGCGCCGACGCGCTTGCACGCAAGCTTCGCAAGTACGTTATAAAGGAGATGGACACCAAGGAGAGCTATGACGATATAGATGCGGATTATATCGTTGACGAGAAGGCAAACAATGCTATCCTCACACCGAACGGCGCTAAGAAGGCAGAGGAATTTTTCGGTATAGAGAACCTCTCGGACGCGGAGAACTCAGAGATAGCGCACCATATAAACCAGGCTATACGCGCCCACGGTATAATGAAGCTTGACGTTGATTACGTTGTAAATGACAGCGGAGTTATGATAGTTGACAGCTTTACAGGACGTCTTATGCCCGGAAGAAGATATTCGAACGGACTTCACCAGGCCATCGAGGCTAAGGAAGGCGTTAAGATAGAAAAGGAAAACAAGACCCTTGCAACTATAACCTTCCAGAACTACTTCAGAATGTATTCCAAGCTCTCGGGTATGACGGGTACGGCACTTACGGAGGACAATGAGTTCCGCGAGATATACAACCTTGACGTTGTTGAGATACCCACCAATAAGCCTATGATAAGAATAGACCATTCTGATGCGGTATTCAAGTCGGTGGGCGGAAAATATAACGCTGTGGTAGAGAAGATAATCGAATGCCACGAAAAGGGACAGCCCGTGCTGGTTGGTACGGTGTCTATAGACAAGTCGGAGGAGCTTTCACGCAGACTTCGCCGCGAGGGCATACCGCATACAGTTCTTAACGCTAAATATCACGACCGCGAGGCTGAGATAGTAGCGCAGGCAGGAAAGCTTGGAGCTGTAACCATTTCCACCAATATGGCAGGACGTGGAACGGATATTATGCTTGGCGGTAACCCCGAGCATATGGCTAAAAAAGAGATGAGAAAGCTCGAGATACCCGAGGAGCTGATAGCTATGGCAACGGGAACGGCTACCATAGACGATGAGGCTGTTATAGAGGCGAGAAGGGTATATAAGGAGCTGTACGAGAAGTACAGAGCAGAGATAGCTCCCGAGGCTGAAAAGGTAAGAGAGGCTGGCGGACTCTTTATTCTCGGTACTGAAAGACACGAGAGTCGCCGTATAGATAACCAGCTTAGAGGACGTTCGGGACGTCAGGGCGACCCCGGAGAGTCAAAATTCTACCTCTCACTTGAAGATGACCTTATGCGTCTGTTCGGTTCGGATAGGCTTATAGGTATGGTTGATAGACTTGGTCTTGACGATGATACTCCTATAGATGCGAGATTGCTCTCAAACACTATAGAGAATGCGCAAAAGCGAATAGAGGATCAAAACTTCAAGCGTCGTAAATACGTCCTCACCTATGACGACGTTATGAATCAGCAGAGAAATCTTATATACAAGCAGAGAAACGACGTTCTCAATGGCGAGAACATCAGCGATACGATATGTAAGATGATAACCGACACTATAACCGAAACGGCAGATACATTCCTTCAGGGAGAGGATGCCGAGCATTGGGATCTCGTGGGGCTCAGAGAGAATTATAAGGGTCTGATAACTACCGCAGAGGACTTTGAGTATTCCGCCGAAGAGCTTGGAAAGCTTAAGAAGGACGATATCGTGGATATGCTTTGCCAGAGGGCTATGGATATTTACGCCCAGAAGGAAGAGCTTGTCGGCGAGGAGCGCTTCAGAGAGATAGAAAGGGCGGTACTGCTCCAGAACGTTGACCGCAACTGGATGGATCATATTGACGCTATGGATGACCTCAAGGACAGCATAAGACTTCAGTCCTATGCGCAGAGAGATCCTGTGACCGAGTATAGAATACAGGGCGCGGATATGTTTGACTGTATGGTAGATGATATACGCGATAAGACTGCGAGAATGATACTTTCTGTCACCGTAAAGACCCCCGACGTCAAGCGAGTACAGCTCGCAAAGCCGCTTCAGGAGGGCTTTGAGGGAAGTATGAGCAAGGGCGCGAAAAAGGTCAATATAACTAAAAAAGCAGAGAACTCGGTAGGAAGAAACGATCTCTGCCCCTGCGGAAGCGGTAAGAAGTATAAAAAGTGCTGCGGAGCGCCGGGTAAAGAAAACTGATTTTTAAGGAGAGTGACACTATGGGATTCGGTGTTATGTTAATCGGATATTTTATAACCTACGTTATGGCGCTTAATACCTACGGTGTCTTTTTCAGACTTCTTGGATATCTGATGATCTGCCGCGCGGCCTTCAAGCTTTTGGAGTACGATAAGAAATTCGTATATCCTTTCTATCTTTCGGTGTTGCTTGCCGCGCTCAGCGGACTTGAAGCTGTAAATTTTGTATATCAGCTTATCGCGCTCACCCCAAATGCAACGGTTGAGCTGATAGCGAATATCGTTGGATATATAGACGTGGCGGCGGTATTTGTATTCCACGCGGCACTTTTGTTTGCCATAAGGGGAATAGCGAAGGATACGGGTGTGTCGAAGGTAGCTGTGTCGGCTGTGAGAAACTTTATAGTTATAGTGCTTTATTTTGTGTTGTACGCCGTAAGCCTTTTGCCGTTACCTGTAAGCATGGCGATGCCGCTCACCATAGTTTACCTTTTGTGGATACTTCTTAACGTTGCCTTGCTCTATTCCTGCTACTACAGAATATGCGATGAAAACGATAACGAGATGGCAAGAAGGCCCTCAAGGATCGGCTGGGTGAACAATATGTGGTCAAAGCTCGACGCAAAGCAGGAGAAGGCGGCGCGCGAGATGGAAGAATACAGAGCGCAAAAAAATCAGAAAAAACGTAAAAAATAATAAAAAGGAGGTGTGCTTGATGAGTTCAAATATCGAAACCCAAACTAAGAAAATAAACTTCGGATTTTTGACTGTGGCGATAGCCTGTCTGTTCATTTTTAACCCTAATATGAACATCATAGACGTTATCCCCGATATCATAGGATATATAATGATTTCGGTAGCGCTCATCAAAATATCCGACCTCAGCGAGGATATCGCGGCAGGTGCAAAGTATTTCAGGTATATGATACTTGTTGAGCTCTCCAAATACGCGGCGATCTTTTGGGTGTTCGGACTGACACACAGCAGAGAACAAAATACAGGAGTACTTCTTTTATCATTTGTCTTTGCGATGATCGACAGCTCACTGCTATTTATAGCATTTAATAAATTTTTCTCTGGACTTATATCTCTCGGATATCTCTATCCAAACACGTCGGTGCTTGGAAAGGTGGGTAGGAAGGGAAGGTCATATACAGAGAAGATAAAGAACTTTACACTCTTCTTTGTGATATTTAAACCCGTGATGTCGCTGCTGCCAGAATTCGCAGACCTCTCAAGATATGAATATGACGAGTCGGCTTCGGGTGTTTTGTACCTCTTTGAATTCATAGGACTTTTACGCGCGATGAGCATGATCGCGGTGGGAGTGGTCGGAATAATATGGATAGTAAAGATAATAAACTATTTTAAGCGTCTGAATAAGGACGGGGAATTCTATTCGGCGCTCAGAGAAAAATATCTTTCCGACGTGTTGCCCAAAACCTCGATTTTTATCAAGAGAGATATATCTGTGGCATTCTTTGCGTTTATTGCCGCAGCTGTATTTCTGTTTGATTTCAGAGTTAATTATATAAACATCATTCCCGACTTTGTCGGCGCTGCCATTTTGATGGTTGGAGTGCTTATATGCCGTAAGCGCTTGAGCTTAAAAATGCCGAGAGTGTGGACGGTATGCGGCGCATATCTTGGAACGACTATTTTAGCGGCAGTAAGTGAATTTTACTTTTTCGATAAGTATTATTACGGAGCTATCGACAGAAGCGAGGAGGCTTACGTCAGCTACATAATAATGTGCGTCTTTGCCGTTCTGGCAACCGTTGTCTTCCTTATAACGGCGGCTATGCTTATATGCCTGTTTAGCAACGTGATAGAAAACCACACGGGATTCGTTTATAAGAAGGACGATCCGTCGAACACAGAGCGTCTGAGGGCCTTTCATAAAGAGCTTCGCCTAAGACTTATATTCGTTGCCGCCTCAGCCGTACTCGTTGCGGCAGCCGATATATTCCATATCTTCTTCGGCGCAGAATTTGGCTTCACGGGAGCTTTAGGCGGTATAGCAAACCTTATATTTATGATATCGATAATCAAAACCACAATGGATATCTCAGAGGAGATAGAAACAAAATATATGCTTGAATAAGCAAATAAAAAGGAGACTAACAATGGCAAAATTTTCTATGCAAGATCAAACCTCACAACATAAAATTTATGAACAGAAATATAGAACATCAAGAATGAATCTGTTGCTCGTGGTCGTTTTCACGGCAATAAATTTATTTCTTCTCGCTATAAATGCGGATTTATATTTTCTCTTTTCTGCGTTTATTCCATACTTTATAACAAGCATTGGAATGTTTATATGCGGACGATTTCCTGAGGAGTATTATGTGGATGGTCTTGAAGAGATGATCTTCCTTGATAATTCCGTGTTTGTTATTATGCTGGTAATTTCATTAGTGCTTACGCTTCTTTACCTACTGGCATGGTTTATGTCAAATAAGCAACGCGTAGGATGGATCATCTTTGCACTTGTGTTCTTCGGTATCGACACATTAGGAATGTTATTTATAAACGGCATCTCTGTTGAGGCAATCTTTGATATTTTGTTTCACGCTTGGGTGATATACTATCTTATTCTCGGAATCAGGGCCCATTATAAGCTCAAAAATCTTCCTCCCGAGGAAGAGGCTGAAGTTTCCTGCGAAGATACTCCTGAGGAGATTGACGGTGAAGAAGAAAGTCCCGAGCTCGTTGACGAGGTGATATCAGATTCTCCCGTTATAAGAAAAGCCGATAAGAATGTTAAGCACAAAATTTTGCTTGAAAAACACATATTCAATTATGATATATGCTACAGAAGAGTAAAGCACACCAACGAGCTGGTTATAAACGGCAACGTATACGAAGAGCTTGAAGGTGTAATTGAATCCGCTCATACACTCAATGCGCGTATAGACGGACATCAAATTGCTGTGGGCTATAACGGTACACACAGCTTTATTTCCTTTGACGGAGATATCATAGCAAGGAAATTAAGACTTATCTGATTACATAAAAGAGCCGTAGGGAGTCTACGATTAAGAAAAGGACAGAGAACGTTCTCTGTCCTTTTTGTAGTTAGGTTAAGATATTTTATAGAATCGCTATCCTTTCCGCTATCCACAGTATGGCGGGCATAGTTGCGATAGAGAGCAGGGAAGACGTTCCAACCGTTTGCGCGGCATAGGCGGGTTTTATATCGTAAATATCGGAGAGCATAGATATCGTCGATGCCGAGGGCATTGCCGCGACCGCTGTGAGAAATAGTATCCAGTCGTGGCCAAGACCGCACAGCTTGGCAAGGATACATATTGAGAGCGGCGCAAATATGAGCTTTGTAAAGGAAACGTAGTATATCTTGGGAGAGAGGAATATATTCCTCATAGTGCATCTCGACAAAAGTGCTCCCGTTATCAGTACGCTTATAGGTGTACACAAGGACGCAAGATATGAGCAGCTTGAATAAACGAAGTCGGGCATATTGATATTAGATATATAGATGAGTATTCCGATAGCGCTCGGTACTGTACCGTAATTTAGAAGTATCTTTCTTATCGTGAGCTTTATGTCGGTTCGCTTTCTTGCGAGTATCGCTATACCCCAAGTCCATATAAGGATATTAAATCCTATCATAATGAACGCGCCCATAAAAAGTCCCCTCGCGCCAAAGAGCGACTCAAGGATAGGGAAGCCTATAAAGCCCACGTTGCCAAACAGGGTGGCAAACTCGGATAGCTTTCTTTCCTCTATATCCCTAAATCTGAAGCAGAGCAGGTATGCAAGAACGGCTATTACGCCGTGAAGAGCAAATCCTAAGATAAAGGTTTGTCCGCCCAGTACAAGGTTGTCGGCGGAGTATTCCATACCTATCAGCGACGACACCAAAAGAAAAGGCTGACCTATATTTATGATGAGCTTCGACAGCTTTTTTGAGGATACCTCGTCGATAACCCCAAGCTTACCTGCAATAAATCCCACCACAATAAGAACAAAAAGAGTGGCTATGGTATTAAGCAAAGAAATGAAATTCATATTATACCTTTCAATCTACCTTGATATTCAACTCGTCAAGCTTATTCTTTATAGCCTTCATATCCTCAAGCATCTCTTCCTTTTTTCTCGGATCTCTGAGCAGCAGAGCTGGGTGATAGACGGCAGTTATCAGATAATTGCCCTTGAGAAACCAGTTGCCATGCTCCTTGGTTATCTTAAAGTCGGGCTTGATTATCCTCATAGCGGATATTCGTCCAAGGCAGACGATTATCTTAGGGTTGATAAGAAGGAGCTGTCTGCGTAAAAAGTCGATACAGCAGTCCTCCTCAGCGGGGAGAGGATCTCTGTTCTTGGGCGGGCGGCATTTGAGGATATTGGCTATGTATACCTTATCTCTCGGTATGTCTACGGCATAAAGATATTTGTCGAGAAGCTGTCCGGCTCTGCCGACGAAGGGAACACCCGTTTTATCCTCGTTTTCTCCGGGAGCTTCTCCTATGAACATAACGTCAGCCTCTCTGTTTCCAACGCCAAAGACACAGTTTGTCCTTGTTTTGGAAAGCTCGCAAGCGGTGCAGGATGCGCAATCGGAATACAGCTTATCCCATGAATCTCTCATATCAAATACCTCCAAAATCACATTAGATAAATTATAACATATAAAGAACGACATTTCAACACAGAAGACAAATATTTAAAGCTTTACGGGACAAGAATTATATTCTGTCCCGTAAAGAATTATATTTGCAAAATATAAGATGCTATCTGGAAATATATAAGAAGCGAAAGGGCATCAACTATCGTGGTTATAAACGGACTCGCCATTACCGCGGGGTCAAATCCAACTCTCTTCGCGAGTATCGGAAGAGTACAGCCCACGAATTTTGCAAGTATTACCGTTATAAGAAGGGAAATGGCTACGACCAAAGCTATCATCGTGGACGTGCGGTCTATAAGCATAGCCTTGGCAAATATTACCACAGACAAGGATATACCGCACAAAACCGATATTCTCAGCTCTTTCCAGACGATACGGAATATATTTCCCATACGTATCTCTCCAAGAGATAGACCGCGTATGATGGTGGCAGAAGCCTGACCGCCCGCGTTTCCTCCCGTACCCATAAGCACGGGTATAAATGCGGTCAATATCACAACAGATCCGAGTGCCGCCTCATAGTGTGTTATGATGCTTCCCGTAAAGGTTGACGATATGAGAAGGAGCATCAGCCAAGGGATACGCTTCAGCCAGAGCTGCAATACTCCCGTTTTGAGATATGGCTTGTCGGTAGGCGAGATAGCCGCCATTATTTCGATATCCTCGGTAGCCGCTTCTTCCATAACGTCAAGCGCGTCGTCTACCGTAACTATGCCCACAAGCCTGTTTTCCGTATCAACAACGGGAAGTGCAAGAAGGTCGTATTTTGATATCAGAGAAACGGCAGTCTCCTTATCGTCTAAGGTCTGCGCGGATATGATCGAGGTATCCATTATATTCTCGATAAGCTCATCCTGAGGGGAGAATATAAGGTCGCGCAGCTCGATAAATCCTTTGAGAACACGAGCCTTATTGGTGACGTATACGACGTAGATCGTTTCCTTTTCCTTACCCGTCTTGCGTATACGCTCTATAGCCTCGCTCACGCTCATGCTTGCGTGTATGCTTACAAGCTCGGGAGTCATAACGCTGCCCGCGCTGTTGGGCGGATATTTCAAAAATTTGTTTATCTCCGCGCGTGTTTCCACAGATGCGGCGTGAAGAATTCTGTTTACCACGTTTGCGGGTAATTCTTCCAGCATATCCACGGTATCGTCTATAAAGAGCTCATCGACCAGTTTTGATATTTCAAAGTCGGTAATAGCTGATATTATGTGTTCCTGAATTTCGGGATCAAGCTCAGGGAATATTTCGGCAGCGGTATCTTTTTTCAAAAGTCTGAATACCTTTGGCAGTATACTCGGTTCAACTTGGCTCAAAAACTCAGCAGCATCGATGGCATTGATGTCATCAAATTCCTTCATAAACTCCTTGTATTTGTTTTCCTCAAGAAGTTTTGAAAGGTTTTCAAAATCCAACATGATAAAACACCTCCACTACTTAAGACTGCAAAGGTATGTTACCACAATAAAGCGCATAAGTCAAGCAAATTCTTTTAATTTTTTACTCCCGAAAAGATATCCAGGGAATTTGCTATATCGGTAAGCTTTTTGGCGGAGCTTACAAGCATAGAAAGCTCCTTTTCGTCAAGCGGTATTTCAAGCACCTGCTTTATTCCGTTCGAGCCCACTATGCAGGGAAGACCTAAGCATATATCCTGTAATTCATAATGTCCGTCAACAAGCGTGGACACGGGCAAAATAGCATTCTCATCTCTCATTATCGCCGAAACTATACGCCTTACAGCCTCGGCTATCGCGTAATAGGTAGCACCCTTAGCATCTATTATTTTATATGCGCTGTTCTTTACGTCGTCGAATAAATTTTGAAGCGCTGAGATATTGCACGAGCTGTGACAGCTCTCGCAAAATCTGTTGAGGTCTACACCCGACACGTTGGCGCTTGACCACACTGGCAGCTCGCTGTCCCCGTGCTCACCTATAATAAAGGTGTGAACGTTTCTCGGATCTACGTCAAGATGACGCCCCACCTGATATTTAAGTCTTGCTGTATCGAGTACCGTGCCCGAGCCGATAACTCGCTCGGGGGGATATCCCGATATTTTCAAGGTAACGTAGGTCAGTATATCAACGGGATTTGTGACCACCAAAAGAATGGCTTCTTTATTGTAGGCGGTTATATTTTCCACTATGGAGCGAAAGATCCTCGCGTTGCTCTGTACAAGATCAATACGCGTCTGTCCCACCTTTTGCGCTCCCCCTGCGGTGATTATTATGATATTGGCGTCCGAAAGATCCGAATAGTCCCCCGCGTATATATCCATAGGGGAAATAAAGGGAAGGGCGTGATTTATATCCGCCGCCTCTCCCTCGGCTTTTTTTGTGTCAATATCAATAAGCACCATTTCCGAGAAAAGTCTGCTCATAGCGAGCGAAAAGGCGGTCGTCGCGCCTACGTACCCACAGCCTATAACTGCACATTTTCTTATATTTATCAAAAATAAGTCCTCCTGATATAAATATCATTTGGACTTATTATGTACTATTTTATATTTAGTATTCCTATGAGGTTCTCAGAGATAGTTAAAAAGCTTTGGGCGTATGAGATAAGAAGGGAAGATTTAAATTCGCCGTTTTTGTTGAGGATCATACTGCCGCTGTTATCAAGAAAGCTTAAAAGAGCGGCTCTCCATAAAAAATAATTTTCTAATATGTTTGAATAATACGATGTAAGCTCATTGTTCATATCATCATCTGCATTGCAGACCATGGCAGATATTTTCGACGTGAGCGAATCCGCGCTTTCTGATGTAGATACAAGATAACTTGAAAGAGCAGTAAAGCTCTTTTTTATTTCTGCCCTCTTTTCCTCATTTGCCGAAAACAAATATGTGTCTGTCACCTCAAATACATCAAGATAAAGCTTGGTTTTATCTATCGTATCAAGTAATAAGTTTAAAAGTTCTGTCTGGATATCCATTTTTTCTCCGTAATACAAAAGGGAGCCCAGCGTTTTAGCGCACAGCTCCCGTTTGTTTTGATGTATAAGAGCGGTTTAGTCTCTTATTTCTACGTTTACGCGTCTGCCGTCTGTTGCGGCTGCGGCCTTCATGACAGTGCGTATTGCCTTTGCAATCTTACCGCCTTTGCCGATGACCATTCCCATGTCGCTTTCTGCAACGCTGAGAACGAGCTTTACCTCTTTTCCGTCCTCGTTTTCGATAACGGAAACTTCATCGGGATTGTCAACGATAGCGCGGGCAATTCCGTATAAAGTTTGTTTCAAATCTGTCATATCGGATCACCCCGAAATTAGTCAACTATGCCGGACTTCTTAAGAAGAGCTTTAACAGTTTCTGTGGGCTGAGCGCCGTTCTTGAGCCAAACCTTAGCTCTCTCCTCGTTTATAACGATCTGAACAGGCTCTGTGCGGGGATTGTAGTGACCGATCTCCTCGATGAAACGTCCGTCTCTGGGAGAGCGGCTGTCTGCAACGATAACACGGTAGGTGGGAGCCTTCTTTGCTCCGGTTCTTCTGAGTCTGATTTTAACTGCCATTTTAGAATTCCTCCAAAAATATAAAAAATAAATTATTTATAAAATCCATCTATCAGAATGGGATTTTCATTTTGTTTCGTTTGCCGAATTTTGCAAACGCTTTGGGGTTGGAAAGCTGCTTCATAAGCTGCTTGGTCTGCTCGAACTGACGTAAAAGCTTATTTACTTCTTCAACCGTAGTTCCGCTTCCCGCGGCTATTCGCTTCTTTCTTGAAGCGTTGAGGATATCGGGCTTTTCGCGCTCACGCTTGGTCATTGACTTGATTATAGCCTCTGTTCGCGCAAGGGCCTTTTCGTCTATCTTTGCATCCTTAAGTGCGCCCGGCTTCATTCCAGGCATCATCGACATTATCTGCTCAAGATTTCCCATATTTTTCATCTGAGCGAATTGGTCGAGGTAATCGTCAAGAGTGAAGGTAGATTCTCTGAGCTTCTTTTCAAGCTCAACGGCCTTTTTCTCATCGTATGCCTGCTCGGCTTTTTCGATAAGGGAGAGAACGTCGCCCATTCCAAGGATACGCGATGCCATTCTGTCGGGGTGGAAGGGCTCTATAGTGTCGAGCTTTTCACCCGTTCCGATAAACTTGATAGGCTTTCCCGTAACGTGTCTTACAGAGAGAGCCGCGCCGCCTCGTGTATCACCGTCAAGCTTTGTGAGCACAACTCCCGTGATATCGAGAAGCTCGTTAAAGCTCTCGGCAACATTTACGGCGTCCTGACCGATCATAGCATCTATGGTAAGAAGTATTTCTGTGGGAGAAACCTTTTCCTTTATCAAACGAAGCTCATTCATAAGCTCCTCGTCTATATGCAAACGGCCCGCGGTATCTATAAATACCATATCGTAGCCCTTGAGTATAGCGTACTTCAAGCCTTCCTCGGCTATCTTTACAGGCGAGGTGGTATCACCCATAGTGAATACGGGGATATCAAGCTTTTCTCCCACTATCTGCAGCTGCTTGATAGCGGCGGGACGGTATACGTCACAGGCAACGAGCAGAGGGCGCTTTCCTTGCTTTTTGTAAAGCCCCGCAAGCTTTCCCGCGTGAGTTGTTTTACCCGCACCCTGAAGACCAACCATCATAACCACCGTAGGCGGTTTGGGGGATATAACGAGTTTTGACTGAGTTCCGCCCATAAGATTAGTCAATTCCTCGTTTACGATCTTGACTATCTGCTGAGTGGGGAGAAGGGAATCAAGCACCTCAGAGCCAACGGCTCTTTCGGAAACTATTTTTATAAAATCACGAACGACCTTAAAGTTAACGTCTGCCTCAAGTAACGCGAGTTTTATCTCTCGCATACCGGCTTTGACGTCGGCTTCCGTGAGTTTTCCTTTGTTTCTGAATTTTTTGAAGGCATTTTCGAGCTTTTCGCTAAGACTTTGAAACACAGTCACACCTTCCTTTCGTTAAACGGAAAATCATTCCGAGATTATTTTTGTGAGTATATCGAGTTCAGCCGTAAACTCGTCGGGCAGCTCCATCTTTGCCGCAAGGGATACAAGCTTGTTGGCGTGTTCCTCGGTGTTTCGGAGCTTTTGAGCAAGACCGAGCTTTTCCTCATAAAAGGAGAGTTCATCCTCGGCTTTTTTTATTATATCCCGCACACCTTGGCGAGAGATGCCTATCTCAGCCGCAATTTCCGCAAGAGAGAGGTCTTCGTTATAGTACATATCCATCACCGAGCGCTTTCTCTCGGGCAGGATATCACCATAGAAATCGAGCAGATAGCCGATATGAAGATTTTTCTCAAACATTGTGACACCGCTCCTTACAGCTGTAAAGCAAAATACTTTACAAGTATACCACGCCTATCTCTGCTTGTCAAGAGTTTTTTTAAAATTTTTAAAGGATATTTCACTAAATACCGCCGCGCCAATTATCAAAATGCTTCCCACAAGATCTGTGATGCCAAAGCTCTTCAAAATTATAGCCGACAGTATCACCGCAACCACGGGATCTATATAGCTGAATATAGCCGCGGTCTGAGCCCCCAGACGCGATATGCTGCCGAAATAAAGCGTGTACGCTATACCCGTGTGAAGGATACCCACGATGACAAGTAAAAGAGTACTCCTTGTATCAAAGCTTATTTCCGATATGTTTTCGGTTAGAAGTATGTACGGAAGTATGGCTATAGCCGCAGTCCCAAGCTGTATAAGTGTCTTTTCGTAGTCACCGATATCCTTTATAAACTTATTTAAAAATATTACCGAGGCATAGAGCGCCGCCGCGGCAAGACCGAAAAGAATACCTCTTATATCGGACGAGGCATCTCCGAATACCCCCGAAATCACAGTCATACCGAATATTGCCGAGATGGCGCAAAGCCCCTTTTTGAGAGTGAGCCTTTCTTTGAGGATAAGAGGAGAAAATATTATAACGATGACAGGCGCCATATAGTAACAAAGCGTAGCCGTTGCCACGGTGGTATATCTGTATGCTTCAAACAGAAGTATCCAGTTAAAGCCGATAAAAGCGCCCGAAAGACAGAGTAGCGGGAGATTTTTTCTTATGGCTAAGAGGTCTATTTTCTTTCTTCCGATCACTATAACAAGTAAAAGAAAGAGCATACCTATAACTCCCCTGACAAAAGCTATCAGCCCCGAAGAGTACGGGATATAGCTTCTGAATATTCCAATAGTGCCGAATACCATCATAGAGGATATAAGCTTTATTTTTGATATAGCTTCCGTAGATCTCATTTGAACCATCCTATCTTAAAATTTTGTAGCGGTGCGACATCTGTTGTCGCACCGCTGAAAAGCTAACTGATCTTAAGTTCTTCCCATAGAGAATTGAGAAGTTTTTTAGTCTGGGCATCAAGGTCCTTGTAGCAGTTTGCGTCGTACGCCGCGTGGAAATCAAAGTCCTTGGGATAGAGTATCTCTATTACGTCCTCGCCCATATCCTCGCGGTATACCTCGCTGTTGTATACGACCGAATGGGGGGAAGCGTAGCAGATGTACTCGGCATTGGCAATAGCTACCTCCTCGCTGAGCATAAAGTTTATATACTTTTCGGCGAGGTCCTTGTTTTGAGCCGATGCGGGAATACACATAGCATCAATAAAAAGGTTTGTGTTTTCGGGATAATAGAACTGAAGGTCAACATTATCTGCCTGATTGTCAAGCATCGTCAGATAGTCACCCGCATAGTAAGCGCCGATAGCGGCTTCTCCCGATTCCATCATGTTGTATATCTCATCCATAACGTACTTGTCAAGCAGAGGCTTTTGCTTCTTAAGCTCTTCAAGTCCCGCGCGCCATTCGGACACGTCCGAGGTGTTTACGTCAAGACCAAGCTTATAAAAAGCAGTACCGAAAGCGTCACGCGCGTTATTGAATTGAACTATATCACCCGAATACTTGGAATTCCACATAAGATCCCAAGAGCCCGTGTCCTCCTCGCTAACTACGTTGGCGTTATAGATTACACCGATCATTCCGTAAGTGTAGGGAACAGAGTATTTGTTTTCGGGGTCGTAGTAAAGACCTCTGAAATTCTCCGAGATGCAGCTCTCATAGTTTGGAATGTTGTCGAAATTGAGCTCTGCTAAAAGTCCCTCCGAAGCAAGACGCGCTATCATATAATCCGAGGGGATTATAATGTCGTAGCTAACGGCATCGGTCGAGAGCTTAGCGTAAAGGTCTTCGTTTGAAGTGTAGGTAACGTAATTTACCTTTACGTTCATTCCGAATTCCGATCTGCAATATTTCTCAAAGGCGCGGTTTACATTGAGCGAGCCCTCAGAGCCGTCGGAGATATATTCACCCCAGTTGTAAACGTTGAGCGTAATTGTGTTTTTTGAATATACGCCTATCATAACGCAAAGCGAAATTATCACCGCTATAGCACAGGTAACAGCAATTATTTTTGTAAGGAATGAGCTGTTCTTTTTCGGTGCGCGGGGGGTGTCCGTAGGGATATGCTCCTTTTGCGGCTTTATTGTCTTTCCTGCCTTTTGAGCCCTCAGTATAGCCTCCTTGCGTCTTTTCTCTGCCTTAAGTCGCTTTACCTCAAGACGCTCGTAGGTAGACTTTTCACGGTTAGAGAGGAGAAGCAGAAGGAAGATAAGAACGAATATGATAGAAGAAAGCGCATAGATCGTAGGCTTAACGCTCTTCTTTGTCATACTGTAGATAAGCACGGGAAGGGTCTGGAAATCAACACCCGAGGTGAAATAGCTGATAACGAAGTCGTCGAGCGACATAGTAAACGCCATTATCATTCCCGTAAGTACGCCCGGAAGTATAGCGGGAAGCTGTACCTTAAAGAAGGACTGTATCGGTGTGCAGCCAAGGTCAAGCGCCGCTTCGGGGAGCGATTTATCCATTTGCTTGAATTTTGGAAGCACGTTCAATATAACGTAAGGAAGATTAAAGGTTATATGCGCTATCAGCATAGTCCAGAAATTGAGCTTTGTGGAAAGACCGAGAAAGCTTCCAACAAATACAAAAAGGAACATCAGGGAAATTCCGGTTATTATTTCTGGGTTCATCATAGGAACGTTTGTGACACTCATAATAGAGCGGCGCAAATGCTTGTTTCTCATATGATGTATGCCAAATGCCGCCGCAGTACCGATGACCGTCGCTATAAGCGAGGAGGTAACAGCAAGTATCAATGAGTTTTTAAGTGCATTTAATATCTCCGCATTTCGGAAGAGCTCAACGTACCATCTCACCGAAAATCCGCTGAATGAAGATGTGCTTGATCCTGAATTGAAGGAGAAGAATATAAGAACGGCAATAGGTGCGAAGAGAAATACGAGTATGAGAGCCGTGTATATTTTTGAAAATCTTTTCATGGCATCATACCTCCGTCACTCTCGGAATCTGAATATCTGTTAACGATAGCAAGTCCGACGAGAAGTATTACCATAAGAACCAGAGAAAGCGAAGCCGTCATATTGTAGTTGGATGCGGCATACTGCTGCTCGATAACGTCGCCTATCATAAGAGTATCAACGCCGCCAAGCTTCTGAGATATGTAGAAGGTGCTTATAGAAGGTACGAGAACCATAGTAACTCCCGATATAACGCCCGAAAGGCTCAAAGGAAGAATAACCTTCCTGAGGACCGCAAATCCGTTACAACCAAGGTCGGCCGCCGCCTCGATAAGACGGTTGTCAAGCTTCGCCATTACAGAATATATAGGCAGAATCATAAAGGGAAGATAGTCATAAACCATACCTATAACAACGGCACTTTCCGTGCCCAGAATGTGTATCGGACCTATGCCAAAGTTTCCGAGAAAGGAATTGATTATACCCGTATCCTGTATAAGCACCATTATGGCGTAGGTACGGATAAGAAAGTTCATCCACATCGGAAGCATAAGCAAAAGTATGAGTATCTTTTGAGTTTTAGGCTTGCTTCGGGATATGAAATAAGCTATCGGATATCCGAGAAGCAAGCAGATCGCGGTAGCGATGAGAGCGAGCTTCAGGGAACGGAAAAAGATAGAGAGATATTTTTCCGTGAAAAAAGAGGACACATTAGCCAGAGTGAATGCTCCGTCCGCGTCGGTAAACGCGTAATAAGCCACGAAGATAAGCGGAGCGATTATAAAGAGTACCGCCCATACAACGTGGGGCATAGCCGCATAACGCTGAAGCCAACCTCTTTTTTGGGTCTGGCGGCGTCTGCTCTCAGAAATAACTTTTTTACCCGTCATTCTTCCACATCCTCCGTAATATCCGAAAGGTGTTCAAGCTCTTCGGAGAAGGACGAGTAATCTCCGAACATATCGGAATACTCGGATTTTTTCATTATGTGTATTGCATCGGGCTCAATGAAAAGACCTATTTTAGCCTCGGGAGCAACGTAGTCGGTAGTCTGTATCATCCACTTGAACCCGTTTATATCAACGATTATCTCATAGTGAACGCCCTTGAAGGTAACAGAGGAAACAGTTCCGGTAAGCATTCCTTTATCCACCGCAACAACGTCAACGTCCTCGGGACGTACGACAACGTCTATCTGCTCGTTTTTCTCAAATCCCTTGTCAAGACACTCAAACACGTGTCCCGCAAACTTTACCTTGTAATCGGCAAGCATAACTCCGTCTATGATGTTTGACTCGCCGATAAAGTCTGCAACAAAAGCATTAACAGGCTCGTTGTATATATCGGTAGGAGAGCCGATCTGCTGTATCTTTCCGTTTGCCATTACCACAACGGTGTCCGACATAGAAAGCGCCTCTTCCTGATCGTGCGTTACGTATATAAATGTGATACCTGTTTTGGTCTGTATGTTCTTAAGCTCTACCTGCATATCCTTGCGAAGCTTAAGGTCAAGCGCACCGAGCGGCTCGTCAAGAAGCAGGACCTTGGGCTTGTTGATAAGAGCGCGGGCAATAGCAACGCGCTGCTGCTGACCGCCCGAAAGCAGATTGACATTTCGTTTTTCAAATCCCCTCAGGTTTACAAGTGCCAGCATTTCGCTTACTCGTTCCTTTATCTCGTTTTCCGAAATCTTAGCTATTCTCAATCCGAACGCTATGTTATCGTACACGTTGAGGTGAGGGAAGAGCGCGTATTTTTGGAAAACGGTATTGACCTGCCTTTTGTGGGGCGGGATATCGTTTATTCTTACGCCATCAAAAAATACATCTCCGACATCGGGGAATTCAAATCCGCCAATTATTCGGAGGGTAGTGGTTTTGCCGCATCCGGAAGGGCCGAGAAGAGTTATAAATTCCTTACCGGTGATGTAGAGATCGATGCTGTCAAGCACAGTTTCGCCGTCAAATGACTTTGAAACGCCTCTGAGTTCGATCAATTTTGATTTTTCTTCCGATACGGTATTATCAGAGATAGAGTTTTGGCTTTCAGTAATTTCGGAAAGATCCTGTTTTTCTGTCAGTCTTTTTTTCATTCCGCATAAATACTCCTTTAAGTATAAAAATACAGGATGAAAGGCTTTATTTCGACCAAAAAACATGGCGGTTATATAGAAAATACCAATACTGAAGCGAAGTATTGAATTTTCCCGTTTTTATATGCCTATAAAATCCTTGCGAATATTGTAACAGATATTTACCCCAATTGCAATATATTTTACGAAATTATTTAGAATTTTGTCGGTTTGGGCCCTTATTTTTGCCCATATAGGAATATACTTGCAAAAATGGAAACAGAGAAGACGAACAAAGATAGTGAAGAGCCGCTTCTCAGCAGCAGATAAAGCGAGATGCACCAAAGGGTAAAAAGGGTAATAAACGATAATATATCAAGGATTAATTCCGCGCTCCTTACAGACCCGAAACGGCATATAAGAGCCGATATTATCCTTCCGCCGTCAAGCGACCTTATGGGGAGCATATTTATTATTCCGAGGCACAGTGAAGATAGAATAAATATATCGACTATATCATTGTTTTGCGTTGTCAGCCTTGATAACAAAGCGGCAAAATATGCCGATATAAAATTGATCGCAGGACCTGCCGCGCATATTATTATCTCGTCTTTGTAGGAGCATATTCCGCCTCCGATGCCGAGTCTTGCACCAAATATACCAATGCTAAAGTTATTTAGTTTAACATCACATATTTGGGCACTTACAATGTGCCCAAGCTCATGCAGTACCGCGGCAAACATAGGTATCAGGGCATAATATGAGCTTGATGCTATGATAGAGAGAAAAAGCATAATGGCAAAAAAATTTATCTTTACTTTCATTTTTGCTCCGTTAAAGATAGTTTCAATACTGAATTTATATGCTTATTAAGGCTTAATTATAGCCATAAAATTAGCGCCCCGCAAATTGAAAGCGGAGCGCCGTCTTTTATCTTTTTCTCCAGGTCGAGGGAGAGAACAGTACTATCATAGGCATTATCTCAAGTCTTCCGATAAGCATATTAAGAGAAAGAATTATCTTTGAAGGATATGAGAAATCATACATGTTGCCCGTAGGACCGATATCACCCAGAATAGGACCTACGTTATTTATACAGCTCAAAGTGGCTGTGAAATTAGTTTCAAAGCTAAAGCCATCCAATGAAACACACAGAACAGTGATGATAATTATTGTTATATATACGGTCAGATATCCCGTTGCTATGTGTACGGTTTCCGGCGACAAGACCTCGCCGTCAAGTCGTACTACGTTTACTGAACGAGGACGAACTATTCGCTTGAATTCTTTCGCGATATTTTTTAACAAAATAAGTATACGAGATACTTTAAGACCACCCGCGGTAGAGCCCGCACACGCACCGACTATCATTAAAATTATGATTATGGATTTTGAGAACACAGGCCATAATCCAAAGTTAGAGGTTACAAAGCCGGTCGTGGTCATAATACTTGACACTTGGAAGAACGATATTCTGAGACATTCCTCCAATCCATTGAACATATGAGCGGTATTTATAGCAATAGCCACGGTTGAAGCAGCGCAGATTATGATATATGCTCTCAGCTCTTCGCTTTTGAATACGTCCTTTACTTTTCTTATAAGCAGTAGGAAATACAGATTGAAGTTCAAGCCAAACAACAGCATAAAAACAGCTATTACCCATTCCGCCGCGGGATTATTGTATCCGGCAATAGAGGCATTAAGAACAGAGAATCCGCCCGTACCCGCAGTGGCAAAGGTTGTAACCAAGGCATCATAAAGAGGGAAGCTACAAATTAGGAGCGCAAGTACCTGAAAAATAGTGAGGACGAAATATATACCGTAAAGTATAAGTGCAGTCTGCCTCATTTTCGGTACTAACTTTCCCTTTGTGGGTCCGGGCACTTCGGCTCGCATAAGATACATCGCCTGTCCGCCCGACGAGGGAAGGATGGCGAGAACGAAAACAAGCACGCCCATACCGCCTATCCAATGAGTAAAGCTTCTCCAGAATAGCAACCCTTTGGGAAGAGCTTCTATATTTGAAAGTATAGTAGCCCCCGTGGTTGTGAAGCCCGAAACTGTTTCAAAGAAAGCGTTTATATAATTCGGTATCGTACCGCTTATTACAAAGGGAAGTGCTCCAAACGCGGACAAAAGTATCCAACCTGCCGCAACAGTAACAAAACCCTCCTTGGTGTATATTTGAGAATTTTTGGGCTTGAAAAGTGCAAACGGAAGCGCGACCGCCAATATAATGAGAACGGTGATTATAAATGGCATCACGTTCTCTCCGAATATAAGAGCAGTCGAAAGAGGGAGCATCATAAGAGCCGCTTCGATAAGCAGAATGAGTCCCAAAAGATATCCGATCATACGGTAATTCATTACTTTAATATCTCCCCGATTTCTTTTATCTGCGCCTCAGTGGTGATGATTATAACTGTATCTCCTCTGGATATGACATCATTACCTGAGGGGATTATTACCTTATCGTTGTGTACGATACAGGCTATAAGAACTCCTCGGCGGAGCTTTAACTCCTTGAGCGGTATGTTTGTAAGCTCCGGAATATTCTGTTTTATAAGGAACTCCAAAGCTTCTACGCGGTCATCCATAAGCTTTTGCAGGGACTCTATTTCCGAGCTGCGTACGTTAGCCATAGATCGAACATACCTCATAATGTAAGTTGCGGTAGAGGTTTTGGGAGAAACTATGCTGTCAAGTCCAACTCCGCGGAAAAGGTCAACGTAGGAGATAGACTTTATCATAGTTATTATCCTTCCTTCGGTCTTTGTCTTTGCATACATAGATACTATGGCGTTTTCTTCATCCTCGTTTGAGAGGGCAAGAAATGCGTCGGCATTGGCAAGGCCTTCTTCAAGAAGTACGTTCTGATCAGCCGAATCATTGCATATAACCGTACAGTCAAAATCTTCGGCAAGCTCTCGGCATATCTTTTCATTTTTTTCTATGACAGTAGATTTTATCTTTCCTTTTTTGAGCAAGGCTTCAAGATAATAGGTCGTTCTTCCGCCTCCGGAAATGAGTATATTTTTCACGGGGTGCTTGTATACACCTATAGCCTTAAAGAATTTTGTTATTTCGTCCTCGGGGGCTGTGACACAGAGCACGTCACCCGCTTCAATGGTGAAGTGACCTGTAGGTATAAGCGCCTCGCCATCTCTGAGTGTCGCGCAAACAAGGAAGCGAATATTGAGCTTTGAGCGAAGCTCATTAAGGGTAGATCCGCAGATAGAGGAATCTTTAGATACGGTGAACTGGGCAACGTCCACACGTCCGCGGCAGAAGGTGTCGGTCTTGGTAGCAGAAGGGAAGCGGAGCATACGGTATATCTCCTTAGCTACGGCAAGCTCGGGATTTATCGTCATAGAAAGATTGAGCTCACTGCGCATAAAGCTCATAAGCTCTGAATATTCGGGGTTTCTGACCCTTGCTATGGTGCTTTTAACGCCTAACTTTTTCGCCGCCGCACAGCAGAGAATATTTATCTCGTCCGACGAGGTGACGGCAATAAGAAGATCGGCTTTGTCAACAGAAGCCTTTTTCAAGGTTGAGAGATCTGCACCGTTTCCAATAACACCAAAAACGTCGCAACGGTTGGATATATCCGTAAGGGCAGAATAGTTAGTGTCCACAAGGGTTATATTGTGATTTTCCAAAGCTAACTGAGCGCATATAGCGGCACCGACTACCCCGGCACCCACGATAACAATATTCATAACAGTCCTCCTAAAATAATAGGCAATATTACAAATTACCACTATTATAGCACTGATATTTTCATTTTTCAAGTAAAAATTAAATATTCTGTTGACAAGGGGAGATTTAGGTGTTATCATATGAATGAACGTAAATATGAATGGAGGTTCATATGAAGCACGATCACGAGGAAATATTGAAAAAAGTTAAGCATGAGCTGCCAACAGACGAGACACTTTGCGATCTCTCGGATCTGTTTAAGATATTCGGCGACACAACGAGAATAAAGATACTTTATTCTTTGTTTGAGTCCGAGATGTGCGTCTGCGCTATTGCCGAACTTTTGGGAATGACCCAGTCGGCTATATCGCACCAGCTCAAAATACTTAAGGACGCCAATCTTGTGGGAAACAGAAGAGAGGGAAAAACGATATACTATTTTTTGTCGGACGATCACGTCAGAACGGTCATAGCCCAAGGCTTTGAACATCTTATTGAAAAAGGAGAAAATTGAAATGAAAAAGGTATTTGTTATTGAGGATCTCGATTGCGCACACTGCGCCGCAAAAATGGAAGAGGCTATCAAAAAGATAGACGGAGTTAATTCGGCAACCGTTACTTTTTTTACACAGAAGCTTACCTTAGATGCTTCTGATGATAAATTTGATAAGGTCGTTAAGGAAGCGCAAAAGGCGATAAAAAAGGTAGACCCTGCTTGTAAACTGATAGAAAAGGTATGAAGAAAAAGCATAAAATAATTATTGCGCGTATCCTGATTTCGTTTTTACTTACCGCGGCGGCATTGTTACTCCCGATAAAGGATAGCTACATAGCCCTCTTGGCAGTTCTGTCTATACCTTATTTTGTTATTGGTTATGACGTGCTTTGGTCGGCACTCAGAAATATTTTTCACGGACAGATATTCGACGAGAATTTTCTGATGGCTATAGCCACCGTGGGCGCGTTCGCTATAGGCGAATATTACGAGGCTGTAGGGGTGATGATATTCTACCAGACGGGAGAGCTTTTCCAAAGCCTTGCCGTTGGAAAGAGCCGCCGTTCTATCGCCGAGCTGATGGATATAAGACCCGATAGCGCTACCGTTCTCAGAGATGGCGGGGAGATCACCCTGTCGCCCGAAGAGGTGTCTGTGGGTGAGGTCATTCTCGTGCGCCCGGGCGAGCGCATACCGCTTGACGGAGAGATAATAGAGGGAGCTACCTCGCTCGACCTCTCGGCGCTTACAGGAGAGAGCCTGCCCGCAGATAAGGGCGTGGGAGAGGCGGTCGTAAGCGGCTCGGTAAATCTCAGCGGACTTATAAAAATAAGGGTAAACACCACGTTTGGCGACAGTACGGTTTCGAGAATACTCGACCTCGTTGAAAATTCAGCTACAAAAAAATCCAAAGCGGAGAATTTTATCACTCGCTTCGCGAGATATTATACCCCCTGTGTGGTGTTTGGAGCTATGGCTCTTGCCCTTATCCCGCCGCTCTTGTTTGGCGCTGAGTGGATAGAATGGATAGAACGCGCGCTTATATTCCTTATGGTGTCCTGTCCTTGTGCGCTGGTGATATCAGTACCGCTCTCCTTCTTTGGCGGTATCGGTGGAGCGTCAAGAATGGGAGTACTTATAAAGGGCGCAAACTATCTTGAAATGCTCTCAAAGATAGATACTGTGGTCTTTGATAAAACAGGAACGCTTACCCGCGGAAGCTTTGAGGTGGTAGATATACACAGCGAGAGGGTGAGCAAAGAAGAGCTGCTTGAGATTGCGGCTTATGCCGAAAGTTTTTCAAATCACCCGATAGCCCGTTCTATAGTTAGGGCGTATCCACACGAGATCAAAAAAGAGCGTATAGGAAAGATATCCGAATACGCGGGTATGGGACTTTGTGCCACCGTGGACGGAAAAGAAATATACGTTGGAAACAGGTCGCTGATGAATAGCATAGGACTTGATATATCCTTAGGAGAAAGCCACGGCGGAACAGTACATATCGGGACAAGCGGTGAGTATCTGGGTCATATTGAGATAAGCGACAGTATTAAGCCTTCGTCAAAAAGAGCCATAAAAGAGCTTCGTGAGGGCGGAATAGAGAAGACTGTAATGCTTACGGGCGACTCGCGCCGTGTGGCAGAACGGATAGGAAATGAGCTTAATATAGACGATATATACCCCGAGCTTTTGCCCGAGGATAAGGTCACGATCGTAGAAAAGCTTATTGCAAACGGAAATAAGGTGGCTTTTGTCGGTGACGGAATAAACGACGCGCCCGTCCTTGCGAGGGCGGACGTGGGAATATCGATGGGAGGTGTGGGAAGCGACGCGGCTATCGAAGCGTCCGACATAGTTCTTATGGACGATGACCCATCGAAGATATCAAGGGCTATAAAGCTCTCAAAGAAGACTATGAGAATAGTCAGACAGAATATAATTTTCGCGCTTGGCGTTAAGGGTATCATACTTATCCTCGGCGCGCTGGGATATGCCAATATGTGGGTGGCGGTCTTCGGCGACGTTGGTGTTGCGGTGATAGCTATATTCAACGCTATGCGATCCTTAAAGTCAAACTAAAAGCTGTGGCAGATTTAGCTGCCACAGCTTTTAGCTTTATATAGTCTTTCCCGAAATACCGAAGCTATCTCCACGCTCAGAAGCAGGAGGATCACGAATGAGTGCAGGATAAAATTTTTCGGGAAAATAAATAAAGTGCAGAATAAAAAGATAAAAGAAAAGAAGTATAGCACCCGTTTTTTCAGCGATAGCGAAGTATATGAGCGGATATATTCAAGAAGGGGAAGTATGGCAAAAATGATAACGTAAAAATAAGATATGGTGGGTATCAGTATCACTACGGCGAAGCAAATGACGTATCTTGAAAAATTGCTTTTTGCCCCTATGGCGGCATAGGTGCTGATGGCAAATACGAGGATTATGGCTACAAGACCTATAACCGAGTATACTACAGATTCGGCATCGAGCCGCGGTATGAAGATATGCAAAAATTTATAAAGCAGCGCGGATATAGAGAGATTGTTTGGCGCGAGAAGTCTTACCTCGTCCGACATAAATCCGCCAAGATTATCAATAAACGGCGAGAGATATTCGAAATTTTTCCCGAAGATAAAGAATGAGAGACCAAAAATAAGCGCAAAATACACCGCAACTCGCACTGAAGCAAAAATCTTTTTTTCTTTGAGCAGAAAAACTCCAAAGAAGAGGGGGTATATTTTTATAGCACCCGCAAGGGCAAGACACAGGTAGGATATCTCTCTTGCCGTGGGATTTTTACTGTCCTTTAAGATCAGAAAGATAAGGAGAAAGATAAGGGCAAAATATATGGTGTTTCCCCGCATAGCGGTGAAAACGAAAGGGGCGCTGAAGGTGATGGTTATCGCAAGCTTTAAGATATCCTTCCCCCCCATCTCAAAAAGCTTGGCGCAAAGGAGGACGATAAGCGTTGAGCAGAGAACGAAGAAGAGGACCATCGCTATCCAGAACTGGGGATATGCTATAACCTCTGCGGTAAGCTCGTCGGCGGTAAGCTCGCTGAACTCGTACTGAGAAAAGATCTCTTTGCAGATAAGCGCAAAGGGGTATAGCATAGCTATCGCGATAGGGGGATAAGAGGAATCGCCAACGATGTACGGACTTTCCTCTAAAGAAAAGTTCATTATAACGACGAAGTCGGAAAAGATACCGAGAAGCCAATCAAATTTTGCGCTTCCTCTGTAAAGAGCCGCGTAGGCGTAGACGTAATAGAGAATGATGCAAAGCATAGCGAAAACGGTGCTCACGGAGATTATAGCGAAGAAGGCGTTGTAAATTTTCTTGTTCGTGTCGGGGGTTTCTTTATCACCGAAGAAGGCATAAAGCTTGTTGTGTAAATATGTTATCATAATCACTCTCCGAAGGATAATGAAGATTATTGCAGATCCACACTATAATTATACCGTTTTGCCACACAAAGTATCAATGATATTTAAAATTCAATAAAAAAGGGCGCAAATTGCTTTGCGCCCCGTTTGGTTACATCACCAATCATTCGGTATCATAAATGAGATACCGTCGGATAGATATTTGGTACACTCAGTATCTTTGGGTCTGTAGGGTCGTGTATCTCCATAGTGGATATATTCCGTCGAAAGGTCGGGTAATCTCATACTGAACTCACTACCAAACTGTATATCCGAGCAGAGAATATTCATTTCTCCAAGAGTACTTACTTGGTTGTTGTCATATTGTTCTCATAGCTTTCGATCATCTTCTTAACCATCTGACCGCCTATAGAACCTGCCTGACGTGCTGTAAGGTCTCCGTTATAACCGTTGTTGTTAAGGTTTACACCAACTTCACTTGCAGCCTGCATCTTCATCTGCTCAAGAGCCTGCTTTGCCTGCTTGTTTGCCATGTTTAAATTCTCCTGTTCTGAACCTTTGCATTTGCGCTTATCCTGTAAGCTGCAACGCAATTCGTTCGGATCTGATCTATATTTTAATTGAGCTTGTCGGAGTGTTTTCCGCCGCGCTCTGTTATTATTGTTAGCAGAACTTTTTCGTTTATTATCGGCAATTTTAGGAATAAACAAAGATAAAATTTTGAGTCAATAAAAAAGTCGACCAAGTGTATTTTACACTCAGTCGACCAAGACGATTATAGCATTATTTGATTTCTACCTTGACAAGGTTCGTATACTTCATCATATTTTCAAATGTGTCGACAGCAGGCAGATGCATGAATATCAAATCTCCGTTCTCAAGAAAGGCTATCTCATAGCCTATTACTCTCTTTGTGGGGTCATTTTCGGCGTGTTCGTCAGAGCGATAGTATGTTTTTCCCTCATACTCAACGGCTTTATATCCTTGAGTTATAAAGTTTTCCTCTAAAGCCTTTTTGCCATCGGCATATAGAGAATAACGGCATATCAAGGTTTGTAAACGCTCTCTGTCATACTCGCTTAAATTCTCGGAAGACAGGTCGACGGAGGCAGCAGAATATTCTATAAGAACATAGGTATCGTCTTTCTTTGAGATTTTTGAGAGCTTATAATCGGGCTCAGGAGATGACGGAACATAATAATAGGTCACACCATTATCTCCCGCTGATTTTTCGTGTTCTTCAAAATCTTCAAAGGAAGAGAAGGATTTTGACGCAAATAACGCTTGAACTCCCCCTGTTGTTTGAGAGCCCTTCGTGTTATCTTGAACTTCATCAGGGGAATTTACGCCACATGAACTGAGAAAGACAGTAAATATGCAGATAATAAGCAAGATCAGTTTTTGTTTCATAGGAAATCTCCTTTCAGTAGAGGAATTGCTGTCGGGCTCTTGCACAATTTTATTATACCATATTTTGTGTTGCGTGTAAAGTCTAAATCTCTATAATAAAGTATGGTATTAAAACTTGACAAAATTTTATGCTTGTATTATAATTATATATTGAGATTTTGTGGGCAAATGAGAATATTGCACCACAAAACGGTCGCCGTGTATCTCGGCGGGAGAGGTTTAGGGAAGCCCCCACAGTATTTATGTGTAACACCAAAAATAACATTCTGCCCGCGGCAGAAGTGGAAAAGCAGTTTGAATATATCAAACGGATAAAAAAGGATAATGATAAATATACCGAGCTGAACGGTAATCGCCGGCGCGCTTTCGTGATGACCTTCGGTTGTCAGCAGAACGAGGCGGACAGCGAGAAGATAGCGGGTATGGCAGAGGCTATGGGATATGAGATCGCCAACTTACCCGAGGGAGCGTCGCTCATAGTTGTGAACACTTGCGCTGTGCGTGAGCACGCCGAGCAAAAGGCTTTGTCTATTATCGGACAGTACAAGCATTTGAAAAATAAAGATCCCGATATGATAATAGCCGTCTGCGGCTGTATGGTAACTCAGGAGCATAGGGTAAACGAGATAAAATTCAGTTATCCTTACGTGGATTTTGTTTTCGGAACGTCGTCAATACACCGTCTGCCTCAGCTTATCTGTCAAAGACGGGCGAGCGGACGAAGGATCTACTGCCCCGAGGAAAAGGAATATCTGGTTGCCGAGGGCATACCGATGAAGCGCGCCGAGGGGGCGAGAGCTTGGGTATCGGTAATGTACGGCTGTAACAATTTCTGCTCATACTGCATAGTTCCTTATGTCAGAGGGAGAGAGAGAAGCAGAACGCGCGAGGCTATATACGACGAGGTCGCAGAGCTTGTAAAGCAGGGATACCGCGATATAACTCTTCTCGGTCAGAACGTAAACTCCTACGGCAAGGACAGCGGATACGACTATGATTTTGCCGACCTTCTTTCGATGCTCGACACGATAGAGGGCGACTATATGATACACTTTATGACAAGTCACCCAAAGGACGCCACACGTAAGCTCATTGACGTTATGGCAAACGGACGGCATATAGCCAAGCACTTTCATCTGCCGCTTCAGGCGGGAAGCGATGACGTGCTTCGAAGAATGAACAGACGTTATACCTTTGAGAGCTATATGGGCATACTTGATTATATAAGAGAGAAGATGCCCGATGCGGTCATCACCTCGGATATAATGGTAGGATTCCCGGGGGAGAGCGAAGAGGATTTCGAGGATACCTTGCGAGCACTTCGCAGAGCGAGATTTGATATGATATACTCATTCATATATTCTCCGAGGCGCGGAACTCCAGCATACAGTATGGACTGTCATATACCCGACAAGATAAAGAGCGAGAGATTTGAGCGTCTGCTTCAGTGTCAGAACGCCATCGCGCTTGAGAAAAACAAGCCGCTTGTGGGAAAGACTGTAAGAGTTCTTTGCGACGGAAGGAGCAAGAACAACGACAAGGTGTTCAGCGGAAGAAACGAGGGAAACAAGATAGTTTTCTTCGATGCTGAGGACAGCGATACGGGAAAGTTTCTTGACGTACTCATAGAGCGTGCAGATACCTTTGCGCTCTACGGTAAAATAATAAGACAAAAATAATTTTTGAAAGGAAATATAAAAAAATGGATATTATGGAATTGGCTTCGGCACTCGGAAAGGCGCTGAAAGAGGACGAAAGAATGAAGAAATTTGCAGAGGCGAAGTATGAGTATGCCTCGAACGACGAGCTTCAGAAAAAGCTTGTAGAGTATGAGATACAGCAAAAGGCGCTTCAGGGAGAGATAACCAAGCCCGAGCGCGATACCGCTTTCATAGACATAATACAGAAGAGAATAGACGAGCTTTACCGCGAGATAACAGAAAATCCCGCATTTATAAAGCTCAACGAAACACAGGCTGAGGTCAACGAGCTTATGAACGCCGTTAATATGACTATCACCGCAAACATCACGGGCGAAACTCCTTCGTCCTGTACACATAACTGCTCGACCTGCGGGGGCTGCCACTGATAGTCGGCTTTTGTAACCACCTAAAAATAACGGCAGGGAGGATTTTGCCATGACTCCAATGATGGAGCAGTATTTTGAGATAAAAAATCAATATAAGGACCATTTGCTTTTCTACCGTCTTGGGGATTTTTACGAGATGTTTTTTGACGACGCGATACTCGCGTCGCGCGTTCTCGAGCTTACCCTTACGGGTAGAGATTGCGGAGAGAAGGAGCGCGCACCGATGTGCGGCGTTCCTTTTCACAGCGCCGAGGGTTACATAGGCACACTCATATCGAAGGGATACAAGGTGGCTATATGTGAGCAGACCGAAGATCCCGCGCTTGCCAAGGGTATAGTCAAGAGAGAGGTCGTGCGTGTCGTTACTCCGGGAACTGTTATAGAATCCGAGCTGCTTACCGAGAAAGAAAATAATTATCTTTGCTCGATATATATGAACGAATATGAGTGCGGAATAAGCTTTGCCGATATATCCACGGCGCACGTATTTGCAACCTCATTCAGCGGAGATGACGTTATAGCTCATATCTGTAATGAGATAGCGACCTATCAGCCCCGCGAGGTTATAACCAATATCTCTTCGGAAAAGCTTGGAGATGCTAAGACCGTTATATGCGAGAGATTTTCGGCTATGCTTGATGATAGGCAGAGTCCGAGATTTGATTTTGCCGGGGCTAAGGAAAGAGTGAAGAAGCAATTTCCCGACACGGTAAGCCGTGATATTATGGTCGACCGCGCGCTTGTTTCTTCTCTCGGAGCGCTTTTATCCTACGTTGAGGATATGCAGAAATATGACATCTCCTATATGAAGGAGCTCAACGTATACAGCGACGACCAATATCTTGAGATCGACATAAACACCCGCAGAAACCTTGAGATAACCGAAACTATGCGAAACAAGGAGCGCCGAGGGGCGCTTGTAGGTGTGCTTGATAAGACACATACCGCCGCGGGCGCAAGACTTTTGCGCCAGTGGATGCAGCATCCGCTGCTCAGCACCGCCAAGATAAACTCAAGGCAGAACGCTGTAGAGGAACTTGCGGGGGACTATATGCTTCGCGAGGAGCTTTCTATGCTCCTTAGGGGCGGACTTGACGTTGAGCGCCTTATGACAAGGATAATATACGGAACGGCAAACGCGAGAGAGCTTCGCTCACTTGCTTCAACCATAGCTATATTGCCCGAGCTTAAAGAGAAGCTCTCGGTCTGCAAGTCTGATGAGCTGTCACGTTTATATAACGAGCTTGACACCCTTGAGGATATCTTTGAAAAGGTAGACACGTCAATATCCGAAGCTCCGCCATTTTCCATACGTGAAGGAAATATGATCAAGGACGGATACGATGCCGAGGTGGACGAGCTGCGCTCGATACTTAACGACGGCAAGAGCTGGCTTGAGCGAATGGCTGAGGAGGAGCGAGAGGCTACGGGAATAAAGCTCCTTAAGATAAACTACAATAGAGTTTTCGGGTATTACATAGAGGTCACAAAGTCATTTATGAACCAAGTGCCCGACAGATATATAAGAAAGCAGACGCTTGCGAATTGCGAGAGATATATAACTCCCGAGCTTAAGGATCTTGAATCGAGAATGCTCGGCGCGTCTGACAGAGTTGCGGCGATAGAGTATGAGCTCTTCTGCGAGATAAGACAGTTTGTAGCCGAGAACAACGCGAGAATACGTAAGGCGGCGGCAGATATGGCGCGAATAGACGTATATCTCAGCTTAGCTAACGTTGCGGTGAAGAATAATTACGTACGTCCCGAGGTCGATTGCGGTAGCATAATATCGATAAGGAACGGAAGACACCCTGTTGTAGAGCAATTTGTCAAGGATACCTATTTCGTTCCGAATGACACTTATCTTGACACGGAGCGCAACCGCTTGATGCTTATAACAGGCCCTAATATGGCGGGTAAATCTACCTATATGCGACAGGTGGCGATAATCGTGCTGCTTGCGCAGATAGGCTCGTTCGTACCTGCGTCCGAGGCGAGAATAGGGATCGTGGACAAGCTCTTTACAAGAGTGGGAGCGTCCGACGACCTCGCTTCGGGTCAGTCCACCTTTATGCTTGAGATGAACGAGGTGGCATATATCCTCAGAAACGCCACAAAGAGAAGTCTTATAATCTACGACGAGGTGGGACGCGGAACTTCTACCTTTGACGGTATGAGTATAGCTAAGGCTATTGCAGAGTATACCTGCGGAAAGAAGATAGGAGCGAAGACCCTCTTTGCAACTCATTATCACGAGCTTACCTCGCTTGAAGATGAGGTAGAGGGTGTTGTTAACTATAATATCGCGGCAAAGAAGAAGGGCGACAATATAACCTTCTTGAGAAAGATATTGAGGGGCTCTACCGACGACAGCTACGGAATAGAGGTTGCGAAGCTTGCGGGAGTGCCTAATGAGGTCATAAAGAGAGCCAAAGAGGTGCTTGTGTCTGTCGAGAGCACGGCAAAGGCTATATCCGAGTGTGAGGTCAAGCCCAAAGAGGTAGACGACACCTTGATAAGCTTTGACGACTGTATAAAAGAACAGGTGATAGAGGAGCTAAAGGCTGTGGATATCAACACGCTCTCTCCCTATGAGGCTATGAGCCTTCTGTTCGAGCTGCAAAAAAGATTAAAATAATTATTTAGAAGGGGTAAATAAATGGGAAGGATAAACGTGCTTTCATTTGCGGTGGCAAACCTTATTGCTGCGGGCGAGGTCGTGGACAGACCTGCCTCGGTCATCAAGGAGCTGCTTGAAAACGCAATAGATTCGGGTGCGGATAGAATAACCGTCGAGATACACAACGGCGGTGTTACCTTTATGCGCGTTTCGGATAACGGGTGCGGTATCTCTCCCGAGGATCTGCCCATAGCTATCCGCCGACACGCCACGAGCAAGATAAAGGAAGCCGAGGACCTTGACGGAATAACTACGCTCGGCTTCAGAGGAGAGGCTTTGGCGGCTATCGCGGCGGTGTCGCGTATGCGAATTATATCAAAAACAGCCGATGCAGACGTAGGCTGTGCACTTGAAGCAAACGGCGGGGAGATAATATCTCTTGAAGAGAGAGCGGCATCAACGGGAACTACGGTCATAGTTGAGGACCTTTTTGCCAATGTTCCCGCGAGAAGAAAATTCCTTAAGAAGGATATAACCGAGGCAACCGCCATATCGGTGGCGGTGGAGAAGATAGCCCTCTCCAAGCCCAACATTGGATTTAAGCTTATAGTAGACGGAAACCTTCGCCTTGAAACTGTTGGCGACGGAAATCTCAAAAATACTATATACGCTGTATTCGGACGCGATTTTACCTCTAAGCTTATTAAGATAAATAGCGAGGCGGACGGAATAGAGGTCTTCGGATTTATAGGAAGGTCGGATAACGTCAGAGCGAACAGAAACTATCAAAACTTCTTTATAAACGGACGTTACGTTAAATCAAAAACGGCGAGCGCCGCTATAGAGCAGGCGTACGTGTCGTATATACCGCCCGAAAAATTCCCGAGCTGTGTGCTGTATATAAACGTCAATCCCACAACGGTGGACGTAAACGTGCATCCCGCAAAGCTTGAGGTCAAATTTTCTAACGAAAAGCCTGTTTTTGAGGCTATATACTATTCGGTCAAGAATGCGCTTGAGGCTGATGTTTCAAGACCCGATATGACAATTCCCGGCGCAAGACCCCGTCAGATGGGGCGTGTTTCGGATATGCAAGTGCCCGTTGGGGATAATCGCTCCGAGGGACTTAAAAAGCGCCAGATAAGCGCAGAGCTTTATTCAGCCCCTGCTGCGCCTAAAGCACAAAAAGCTCCCGAGGAGAAGTTTATACGAATAACTGCCGAGCAGTACGCCCGTGAGTACATAAACGCAAACCGCGATAAAGGAGTACAGGCGAACAAGCCTATTGCTGAGAGTGTAAAAGCCGCTCCGCAGATAAAAGAGCCTCAAGTCAGCATAAAGCAGGATACCGTAAAGGTTGAGGAAAAAACGGTTAATGTCAGCGACACTTCCGTGGCGGCAGCTCCTAAAGCGCCCATACAGGAGGTCAACACAGTAAAAGCTCCCGAAGCGTCCGCGGCGGAGATCGTAGATTCTCCCAAGAAGCTTGAATATCGCATAGTCGGAGAGGTCTTTAACTCTTACGTTGTCGTGGAGCTTGGTGAGAAGATGCTTCTTGTTGACAAGCACGCCGCGCACGAGAGAGTTATATTCGAGCAGCTAAAGGCGGGAATGAGAAGCAAGGAAAGAGCTTCTCAGCTTATGATGCTTCCTATCGACGTGATGATGACCTCTGACGAGGTATCGGTGATATCCGAATACCGAGAGGAGATAGAGGCCGTCGGCTTTGAGTTCGATTGTGGAAGGAATACTGTCAGCGTTATAGCTATTCCCGAGGGAATAAGTACAAAGGCTGTACCCGATATGCTCGCAGTCATAGCCGAGCGTATAAAGTCGAATACGGGTACGGCGATGATAACAAGGGACATAATATTTGAAAAGGCGCTCTATCAGGCTTCCTGTAAGGCGGCTATAAAGGCGGGGAGGGAATATCCGCCCGAGTACGTCGAGTGGCTTGTTGAAAAGCTTATGTCGCTCCCCGATATCACGGTGTGTCCGCACGGAAGACCCGTGGCTATGGAGCTGAGTAAAAAGAAGATCGACCATCAGTTTGAACGCACCTGAGGTCTATTCTGTATCAATTAATTGTAACGAGGAAAAAGTATGTTTGAAATTTTAGCTACCGACGGACGAGCAAGAAGAGGAGTTCTTCACACCGTCCACGGAGATATACAGACACCTGTATTTATGAACGTTGGAACTTGCGCGGCTATCAAGGGAGGAGTATCATCGCGTGAGCTTATAGACCTTGACTGTCAGGTCGAGCTTTCCAATACCTATCACCTTCATATCCGTCCGGGTGATAAGCTTATATACGAGATGGGCGGACTTCATAAATTTATGAATTGGGAGCGCCCGATATTGACAGACAGCGGAGGATTTCAGGTATTTTCTCTGTCATCTCTGCGTAAAATAACCGAAGAGGGTGTCAGATTTGCTTCACACGTTGACGGAAAGAGAATATTTATGGGGCCCGAGGAGAGTATGCAGATACAGTCGAACCTCGCGTCTACCATAGCTATGGCGTTTGACGAGTGCATCGAAAACCCCGCGCCCTATGAATACGTTAAGGCTTCCTGTGAGCGCACGGCGCGTTGGCTCGTACGTTGCAAGAATGAGATGGACAGACTTAACTCTCTGCCCGAAACCATAAATAAAAATCAGCTTTTGTTCGGTATAAATCAGGGCGGAACTTACGAGGATCTTCGTATAGAGCATATGCACCGCATAGCCGAGCTCGACCTTGCGGGATATGCTATAGGCGGTCTGGCGGTCGGTGAGGCTACCGAGGAAATGTACAGAATAATAGATGCGGTAGAGCCCCATATGCCCAAGCACAAGCCGAGATATCTTATGGGTGTGGGAACGCCCTGTAATATACTTGAGGCGGTGCATATGGGAGTGGACTTCTTTGACTGCGTAATGCCAAGCAGAAACGCGCGTCACGGAAATCTCTTTACCTGGCACGGGAAGATGAACCTGCTCAATGAGAAATATGCAAAAGACCCCAGACCCTTTGACGAGAACTGCGGATGTCCCGCGTGCAGAAATTACAGCCGCTCATACGTGCGCCATCTTATAAAGGCAAAGGAGTCGCTCGGTATGCGACTTGCCGTGGCGCATAATCTCTATTTCTACAACAACCTTACAAGAAAGATAAGAGAGGCGCTTGAGGGCGGATATTTTGAAAGCTTTTATCAGAAATACAGACTTATACTCGGAGAACGTTCACAGGATTGATAACGGAGGCAGAAATGTTTGATAAAAAATTGCTCGAAGAGGTACTCGCCACGGCAATGAGAAGCGGCGCGGACTTTGCCGAGATATATGCCGAAAGAACAAGAAACAATTCTATACGTTTTGTTGACGGCAAGATAGACCGAATAAACGATAATTTCCTTTCGGGTGTGGGAATACGCGCCTTTATGGGCACTCGTACCATATACGCGTCCACCACGGATATAAGCCGCGAGGGACTTTTGCGCTGCGCGGCATCGGTGTCCGACGCTATGGGCGAGGGAAAGGCTCAGATATCTATAGTTCTTACTCCTCAGAAAGTTGTTGACATACACCCCGTAAAGATAGACCCGAGCTCGGTGGAAACCAAACGTAAAGGCGATATACTCAAGCAGGCGTGCTTTTCGGCTAAGGAATACAATGAGGCGATTTCTCAGGTCCAGGGAACACTTGCTGACGTTGACCACTCGATAATGGTGGCAAACAGCGAGGGACTTCTCGTTGAGGACCGTCACGTAAGAACGAGGATCGCCGTGAATGCGGTAGCATCGGACGGAAACGAAAATCAGTCGGGCTCTTGCTCACCGGGTCGCGGTATGGGACTTGAGATGTTTGAGATATTTGATCCGTCGGAGATAGGAATACACGCGGCAAAGCAGGCTATGGTAAATCTCGGCGCGGGATACTGCAAGGCGGGACAGATGACGGTGGCTATCGAAAACGGTTTTGGCGGAGTTATATTCCATGAGGCTTGCGGACATTCGCTTGAGGCAACTCAGGTCGGTGTGGGTATGTCTGAGATGTGCGGAAAGCTCGGTCAAAAGATAGCTAACGAGAAGATAACCGCAATAGACGACGGAACTATACCCAACGCGTGGGGCTCGGTCAATATTGACGACGAGGGAAATCCCACACAGAGAAATGTTCTTATCGAGAACGGCGTTCTCAAAAAGTATATGATAGACCGTCTGGGCTCAAGAAGAATGGGCATGCCGATGACAGGCAACAGCCGCAGACAGGGATATACCTTTGAGCCTACCTCAAGAATGACCAACACCTTTATTGATAACGGTCCTGACAAAAACGAGGATATCATATCCTCAATAGAATACGGGCTTTATGCCAAGGAGATGGGCGGCGGATCGGTAAATCCTCTTACGGGCGCATTCAATTTCGCTGTAAGAGAGGGGTATATGATAAGAAACGGCAAGATATGCGAGGCGGTGCGAGGCGCGTCGCTTATAGGCACGGGCTCTCAGATACTTCAGGATATAGATATGGTAGGACAAAATCTGGCTACAGGTCAGGGCGTTTGCGGCTCGTCGAGCGGAAGTGTTCCTACCGACGTGGGTCAGCCGCTTATAAGAGTCAAGAGTATCACGGTGGGAGGCAGATAAGATATGGATTTTGAGAAAATAAAAAAATGTCTGTTTGACGCCGCGAATGAAGCGGGAATAGAGGAATACGAGATATTTTATACCGCCGACTCGTCAATATCCGCGGAAACGCTGAAGGACGAGGTGTCTGCCTTTTCCTGTGGTGTGTGCGCGGGAATATCCTTCAGATGTATAGTTGACGGAAGGATAGGCATGGCTTCGAGTGAGCTCTTTACAGAAGACGAGATGAAGAATCTTGTTTTCAGAGCGATATCAAACGCGAAAAATATCGAGAGCGACGATCCCGCTATAATATTCAAGGGTTCGGAAAAATACGAGCGCACGTCTATGCCCGAGTTTACTATGCCAGATGCGGCAAAGATAAAGAACAATGCGCTCGAGCTTCAGAAGATGACCTATGCCGAGAGTGAATACGTTACAGAGGGAACCCAAAGCTGTGTTTTTGCGGGAAGCTCTACAATGAGGCTTATGAACTCTCACGGACTTGAACTTTCAAACGATTACGGAATACACGGCGCTTACGTTCAGGCGGTTGTCAACCGTGACGGAGAGGCTGAGGACGAGTTCGAACTCAAAGGCGAGATAGAGCTTGAGGCGCTTTCGGAGCTGCCGAAAAAGGCGGTAAATAACGCGCTCTCAAAGCTTGGCGCGTCAAAAATCCCTTCGGGCAAATATGACGTTATATTTTCCGCTAAGCAGACAAGGTCACTTCTCGCGGTGTTTTCGTCGGCGTTTTCTGCAAGGAGCGCTCAGCTCGGTCTTTCACTGCTCGCGGGCAAGGAGGGGCAGAGAATCGCCGCTGATTGCATAACTATCGTTGATGACCCTATGAGAGAGGGTTGTATGGTACAGACCTCTTTTGACGGCGAAGGTGTTGCGACGTATAAGAAAACTGTAGTTGAAAAGGGAATTCTCAATACTCTGCTTTACGATATGACGACCGCAAAAAAAGCGGGAGTTGAGTCTACGGCTAACGGACAGCGCTCAAATTATTCGGAAGCCGTATCGATAGCACCGTACAGCTTTTATATACTTGGCGGCGAAAAAACACTTGAGCAGATGTGTATGGGAGTTTCCGACGGCGTTTATATAACCGCTATGAAGGGACTTCACGCGGGGGCTGACGCTGTTACGGGAGATTTCTCTATCGACAGCGAGGGCTTCAGGATACGTGACGGCAAGATATGCGAGGCGGTGAAGTCGTTTACCGTTGCGGGAAATTTCTTTGAGATGATGAAAAATATCGAGGCGGTGTCAAGTGAGCTCTCCTTTGGACTTCCTTCGGGATTTACCGTGCTCGGCGCTCCCGATATCCTCGTCCGCAAAATGAGTGTCGCGGGCGAGTAATGTGAGGTAAATATATTATTTTACTTGTATAAACCGCTTGACAATATTTGCGGTGTGTGTTAAAATATTGCTTATTAAAGTATTTTGTCTTTTTAAACAGAAAGGTGTGACTTACAATGATGAAAAACTCAGAAAAAACAATGGATAAAATAGTGGCGCTGTGTAAGAACCGCGGATTTATTTTCCCCGGCTCTGAAATCTACGGCGGTCTTGCAAACTCTTGGGACTACGGCCCTCTCGGCGTTGAATTCAAGAACAACGTAAAGAAGGCTTGGTGGAAGAAGTTCGTTCAGGAGTGCAAGTATAACGTAGGACTTGACAGCGCTATCATAATGAACTCCGAAACTTGGGTGGCTTCGGGTCACGTTGGCGGATTTTCCGATCCGCTTATGGACTGTAAGTCCTGTAAGGTTCGTCACCGCGCGGACAAGCTTATAGAGGAATACGCTTTCCAGAACGGTCTTGACGATAACCCCGCAGGCTGGACGTTCGAGCAGATGGCGGAGTATATAAAGGAAAAGGGAATAGTTTGCCCCGATTGCGGAAGCTCTGAGTTTACCGACATCAAGAAGTTCAACCTTATGTTCAAGACATATCAGGGAGTTACCGAGGACTCGTCAACTCAGCTTTATCTCCGTCCCGAGACCGCACAGGGAATATTCGTAAATTTCCCCGCTATACAGCGTTCGGCTCGTAAAAAGCTTCCTTTCGGTGTTTGCCAGATAGGTAAGTCTTTCAGAAACGAGATAACCCCCGGAAACTTTACCTTCCGTACAAGAGAGTTTGAGCAGATGGAGCTCGAGTTCTTCTGTAAGCCAGGAACAGACCTTGAATGGTTCAACTTCTGGAAGGATTACTGCAAGAAGTTTTTGCTTGACCTCGGTATGAGAGAGGAAAACCTCAAGCTTCGCGACCATAGTCCCGAGGAGCTTTGCTTCTACTCTAAGGCAACTACCGACTTTGAGTTCCTTTTCCCGTTCGGATGGGGCGAGCTTTGGGGCGTTGCCGACAGAACCGATTACGACCTCACACAGCACGCTGAGCATAGCGGTAAGGATATGCAGTACTTTGATCCCGAGACCAATGAAAAGTACACTCCTTACGTTGTTGAACCTTCGCTTGGAGCTGACAGAGTTGCGCTTGCGTTCCTTGTAGACGCATATGATGAGGAGCTTATAGATGCAGAGAAGAATGATGTAAGAGTTGTTCTCCATCTCCATCCGTTCCTCGCGCCTGTTAAGGCTGCTGTGCTTCCGCTTTCCAAGAAGCTCTCCGAGAAGGCATCTGAGGTGTACGACGAGCTTTCTAAGTACTTCAGCGTTGATTTCGACGAAGCAGGCTCTATAGGTAAGAGATACCGCCGTCAGGATGAGATAGGTACGCCCTTGTGCATTACTTATGACTTTGATTCCGAGAATGACAACTGTGTAACTGTTCGTGACAGAGATACTATGGAGCAGGTACGTGTTCCGATAGCTGAGCTCAAGGATTACATCGAGAAGGCTATCTACTTCTGATTGCAACAAAAAGGCTGTTTAAAACAGCCTTTTTGAATAGATTTTTATTCCTTGCAAAAAATAAATATATTGATTTGGGGAGGATATGATGAAGATAACTAACGATATAAAGTATGTAGGTGTAAACGACCATCAGGTCGATCTGTTTGAAGGACAGTACGAAGTAGAAAACGGAATGTCCTATAATTCATACGTAATAATGGATGAAAAAATAGCGGTAATGGATACCGTTGACGCGAATTTCACACACGAGTGGCTTGATAATCTTCAGCACGCAATAGGCAACAGAAAGCCCGACTACCTTGTTATACAGCATATGGAGCCCGATCACTCGGCTAATATAGCTAACTTTATGAATGCTTACAAGGATACCGTTATCGTATCCTCGGCTAAAGCGTTCACTATGATGCAGAATTTCTTTGGAACGGATTATGCCGACAGAAGAATAGTGGTTGGCGAGGGCGATACACTTGAGCTTGGAAGCCATACGCTCCATTTCGTATCAGCGCCTATGGTGCATTGGCCTGAGGTTATCGTTACCTACGACAGCAAGGACAAGGTGCTCTTTTCGGCAGACGGATTTGGAAAATTCGGAGCGCTTGACGTTGAAGAGGATTGGGCTTGCGAGGCGCGCAGATACTATATAGGTATAGTAGGCAAATACGGAGCGCAGGTACAGGCTCTGCTCAAAAAGGCGGCTACTCTTGATATCGAGATAATATGCCCCTTGCACGGCCCTGTGCTCACAGAAAATCTTGGTTACTATATAGATCTTTATAATACCTGGTCAAGCTATGCGGTAGAGAGCGAGGGAATAGTTATAGCATATACCTCGGTCTACGGAAATACCAAGAAGGCAGTTAGCCTGCTCGTTGAAAAGCTTAAGGCTAAGGGCTGCCCTAAGGTGTCTGTTCACGATCTCGCCAGAGATGATATGGCTGAGGCTGTAGAGGACGCGTTCAGATACGGTAAGCTCGTTCTCGCTACCACGACATACAATGCGGATATCTTCCCGTTTATGAGAGAGTTTATCCACAATCTGACCGAGCGCAACTTCCGCAACCGCACGGTAGGACTTATCGAAAACGGCTCTTGGGCGCTTCTTGCGGCTAAGAATATGAGAAAGATGCTCGAGGAGTGTAAGGATATCAAGTTTACAGATACGACTGTAAGCATAAAGTCGGCTCTTAACGACGAAAGCTCCGAGCAGCTTGAGGCTCTTGCAAACGAGCTTTGCATGGATTACCTCGCTCAGCAGGACGATACGGCAAACAAGAACGATCTCTCGGCGCTCTTCAATATCGGTTACGGACTTTACGTTGTTACCTCAAACGACGGCAAAAAGGACAACGGACTTATAGTAAACACCGTCACACAGGTCACCAATACCCCCAACCGAGTTGCCGTTGTAATAAACAAGCAGAGCTACTCGCACCACGTCATAAAGCAGTCGGGAATAATGAATATAAACTGCTTATCTCAGGACGCGCCCTTCAAGGTGTTTGAAACGTTCGGCTTCCAGAGCGGAAGAAATACAGATAAATTTGCTGACTGCACACCTCTGCGCTCGGATAACGGACTTGTATTCCTTCCCAGATATATCAACTCCTTTATGTCGCTCAAGGTAGAGAGCTACGTTGACCTTGATACTCACGGAATGTTCGTGTGCTCTATCACCGAGGCAAGAGTTATATCCTCGGTCGAAACTATGACGTATACCTACTATCAGAACAACGTAAAGCCCAAGCCCAAGACAGACGGCAAGAAGGGTTACGTTTGCAAGATATGCGGTTGGGTATATGAGGGAGATACGCTTCCTGACGATATAGTATGCCCCCTGTGTAAGCACGGAGCGGCTGACTTTGAGCCTATAAAATAATCGCAAAAAGTCCAAAGGTAAATTATTTTTACCTTTGGACTTGATTTTTTGGATTGAATGTGTTAAAATAGTCGGGAGGTGATACGATGAATATAGGTGAAAAGATAAAAAAGCTCAGAGGGGAAAAGCTTATGACACAGTCGGAGCTTGCGGGAACGGCGATAACGAGAAATATGCTCAGTACCATAGAAAACGGAACGGCGCTCCCATCACTTGCAACTCTGCGGCATATAGCCTCAAAGCTGAACGTTCCTGCGGGATATCTGTTGGCTGACGGCGAGGAAGAGATGATATACCTTAAGCTTTCACAGATATCAAATATAAAGAACGCGTATCTTTCGGGACACTTCAAGATATGCCGAGACATGTGTCTTAAGTGTGAGCTTGAACGCGATGACGAGATAAATCTTATCCTTGCCGAATGCTCATTGGCTTTGGGCATCGAGCGATTTAACGAGGGATATCTGCGTCACGCCTGCGCGTATTTTGACGAGGCTATAAGCACGGCAAGTGAAACGATATATAACACCGAGCATATATCGGCGGTGTCGGCGGTCTATTTCAGATATATGAGAAGGATATCGGCAACGCTCTCTTCGGATATGATAGATGAAGCGGACACAGAGATATTTGCCGCTATATCGGAGGATTTTGCGCGTTACGCGGTGGCGTTTGAGGCGCTTGAGGAAAAGAACATAGAGGTAAGCGAACATTTTATATCAAAGTTTGACGATAACGAGCCCTATTTTCTGCATATAAGAGCGCGTATAGATATGCTCTATGAAAATTACGCCGAGGCGTATAAAAAGCTCTATCTTATACTAACAAATCCATATAAAATACAAGAGCCGCTGATGTACTTTGTTTTTTGCGATCTCGAGGTGTGCTGTAAGGAAATAAAGGATTTCAAGGGCGCTTATGAGCACTCGAATAACAAGATAGAGACCCTGCAAAAAATGCTTACCGATAACTGATAAAAAAGAGTTGCTGTGATCACAGCAACTCTTTTTTATCCTTAAGATTTTTTGAGTTTAAATGATTGAAAACAAAAAGCGCAACGGCATACGCGATAACGGCTATCAATATATCCGAGAGATAGTAGGCTATCATCCAGCAAAGGTCTGCTATTGAGGTCGGAGCGCCGACATAAAGGTCGGAAAGTAATCTCGATATAAGCTTTGTTAAAGACAAAACAACTGCGGTGGATAGAGCGCAACGGTGAAGCGGATTTTCTCTGACGAATATTTTTTTGCCCGAGAACTGATCCAGGAGAAGGTCGGGGATCGGCTGTCCTAAAGCTCGGCTTGACTTTTCAATCATCTTCTTTCTTTCGTTGAATCTGCCTATGAATATACAGGAAAAGATACATACTAAGGACAACATAATAAGGTCAAAAACAAAATACAGAAGAACATAGAAGATATCCGAGAAATCAAATATCCTATCCACGAGCGAGGTTATAAGAAAGTTTGCAAGATATTTAGCAAGAATCGAGGCGCAATATATTCCCAGCAGTCCCCAGGTGCGGCGCAAGGAGTATTTGAATATCGAGTATATTATCAAAGAAAAACATACCGAATAGGACAATACATCTAATACGTTCAAAAAAAGATGGATTATATTGGGGACGGGAGTTGCGTCGAAAAGTACGTTTGAGAGTGTATATGTATAAAGTGGTGCTAAAACAAATGAATATAGAAAGACCCAGGCAGCAACAGACAGAAGAAGGGTTCGCCACAGTCTTTTGCGCTCCTTGGACTCCAAAAGTAATTGATCGTTCATCTCATATTCTCCTGAGGATAAAATTTAACATAACTAATTATATCACATATTTTATCTCTTGTGTTTATTTTTTGTAAATTTTATCTTTCATAAGTTATCACGTCCTATTTTTCGGCATACCCTGTTAACATCACGTATAAGGTGGGCAGATAATGGATATAAAAGATATAAGGTTCGAGCGAAATATATTGGATTACAGCGTACCTCTTGACTATACAGTTATGATGCAGTATATCAACGAATTTTCGGAGCGGTATCCCTTTATCGCTGTATCTTCGATAGGAGAGAGCATTATGGGAAGAGGTCTACCTGTTATAACTTTGGGCGCGGGGGAGCGTTCGGTGCTGTACGTTGGCACACATCACGGTATGGAATGGATAACCTCGATACTTCTGTTGCGCTTTATAAACGAATATTGCGAATTGAAGAGGAATAAACAGAGAATATTCAATCTCTCGATAGATTATCTTTTCGAAAGCAAGAGTATATACGTAATACCCATGTTAAATCCCGACGGGGTCGATTATCAGATAAACGGGGTGGATAAAGAAAATGTTATTTATGATAGACTGTTGAAAATGAATAACGGCAGTACGGATTTCAGCCGTTGGCAGGCAAACGCGAGGGGAGTGGATCTTAATCACAACTACAACTGCGGATTTGCCGAGTATAAGAAGTTCGAGGCAGAGCAGGGGATACAAGACGGCGCTCCCACACGGTTTAGCGGATTTATGCCCGAAAGTGAGCCCGAGGTGGGCGCGCTCTGCAATTTCCTGAGATTTAACGAAAATATAGAATTGCTTCTGACGCTACATACCCAAGGCGAAGAGATATACTATACAAGCGGAGATATGACAGCTCCGAGATCCGAGACGATAGCCAAGGCTTTGTCAAGATCTTCGGGATATCGGGTGTCAAGACCCGAAGGAATGGCGGCGTACGGAGGACTTACAGACTGGTACATATCCGAGATTGGACGTCCCTCGTTCACGATCGAGTGCGGAAAGGGAGAGAATCCGTTACCCTTGTCGGATAATTTCAAAATATATGCAGATATCAGAAAGATGTTGTTTATGACTCCTACCCTGATATGAATATTTGGAAATAATGATTTTTTTTGTAAAACTCTTGACAATTGTTATACTCTATGATATAATACTAAGTCGGTTGAAATAATCTTTCTAATCTGATTTTTAGGAGATAAATCATGGAACAGAACACAAGAAGAGTTGGTACTATATCAAGAGGTATTCGTTGCCCCATCTTCCGCGAGGGAGACGATCTGGGCGCTATGGTCACACAGAGCGTTCTTGAGGCTGCAGAGTCTGAGGGCTTTGAGCTTCGTGACAGAGACGTTATATCTATAACAGAATCTGTGGTTGCTCGCTCACAGGGAAATTACGCCTCTGTTGATGCTATAGCAAAGGACGTCAGAGCAAAGCTTGGCGGAGAGACCGTGGGTGTTATTTTCCCCATTCTTTCAAGAAACCGCTTCGCTATATGTCTGCGCGGAATAGCTATGGGATGCAAGAAGGTCGTTTTGATGCTCAGCTATCCCTCCGACGAGGTTGGAAATGCTCTTGTAAGCCTTGATAAAATAGATGAAGCAGGTGTTAACCCCTATTCTGATGTACTCACACTTGAGCGCTACCGTGAGCTTTTCGGCGAGAACGTTCACGAGTTCACCGGAGTTGACTACGTTCAGTATTACGGAGATATTATTCGCTCTTGCGGCGCTGAGGTTGAGATAATCTTTGCAAATCAGTGCAAGACTATTCTCAACTATACTGACTGTATCATTAACTGTGATATACACACCCGTGCACGCACAAAGAGAATTCTTAAGGCTGCGGGTGCAAAGGTAGTCTGCGGTCTTGACGATATCCTCACCGCTTCTGTCGACGGCAGCGGATATAACGAGAAATACGGACTTCTCGGCTCTAACAAGTCGACCGAGGACAGCATAAAGCTTTTCCCCAGAGAGTGCAAGGATCTTGTCCTCGACATCCAGTCCAGAATTCTCAAGGCTACAGGAAAGCTCGTTGAGGTAATGGTTTACGGCGACGGAGCGTTCAAGGATCCTCAGGGAAAGATATGGGAGCTTGCTGACCCGGTAGTATCTCCCGCATATACTGACGGTCTTATAGGAACGCCCAGCGAGCTTAAGCTCAAGTACCTCGCGGATAACGATTTTAAGGATCTTTCGGGAGAAGAGCTCAGAGAGGCTATATCGGCAAGTATACGCGCTAAGCAGTCCAATCTTGTTGGTAATATGGCGTCTCAGGGAACAACTCCCAGACAGCTTACCGATCTTATTGGATCTCTTTGCGACCTTACAAGCGGTTCGGGAGATAAGGGAACACCCGTGGTTCTTGTTCAGGGATATTTCGATAACTATACTAACTGATAAAACATACCGCCGAGAAAATTCTCGGCGGTATTTCTTTGAAATTGTCGATAGCTTGGGAGAATATTTTTATGTCTTGTTTATTGACACAGATATAAAACTATGGTATACTTTATTAAGTATTATGTACTACGTTGCAGAAAGAGGATGTTAAAATGAGTCAACAGAAAAAAACCAGATTGGCAATAGGAATAGCGAGTATAGTTTCTGCTATCCTTTTCGTTGTTTTACTTGTGGTTGGTATAATTTATAACGGCGGGGCTCTTGCAAAGACCCTACTTATCATAATATCTGTTCTCGTTCTCGCACTGGCTGCGGAGCTTGGATACCTGTATTTTCTTTTCGGTGATATAAGACCTAACTATTTTCTTTTCAACAGCAAGACAAACAGAAATAATTCTGTTCAGAAGCTTACATTCCAGACTGTCAATGTCAGAATGAACAGATATCTCGCGTCCTATGCATCGTCTGAGGGCAAGATTTGGACAGACAGAGTTTTCGATAACCCCTCTCTCGAGATGGACGATGTATTCAAGCCGCTTGTTGCGTATAAGCTTCTTTATGATCTTGCGGAGCGCGACTTTGACGCGGGCTGGAAGTGTTTTGATCTGGCATCCGATGAAACGGTTGAATTCATTTGCGCGGCTATCGAAATGAACGGTGATACAGAGGTTGCGGGATATCTCAGACAGTTCAAGGCGGCGAAGCCCACAAATCTCAAATACGTAAGAGATTATCTCGTTAAGAACAGAAAATATCTCCAGAGCAAGATGTTCAGATATACTGTTGACAATATTGAAAAATTCTGATATAAAGCAATCGTCGCTTTTGTGGTGGCGATTGCTTTTTTGCACAAAAAACGGGGCGCAAAATAATGTAAGATTTTATGTGTATATTTGTCAAATCCCTTGACGAATTAAATGTCGTATGTTATAATAATTAAAGATGATTTGTCATCTGTTTTTATATGAAAGAAAGGCGAGAAGTTTATGATGAATCTGTTCCTCAAAAACGCGAAGATTTTTAAAGACGGAATGATTGTTACTTCCGATTTTTTTGTAATTGACGGTATTCTTGCCTCTGCTGATACAATGCCTAAGGATAGCTGTTTCGATTTTTCTGTTTGTGAAAACTGTTATATTTTACCCGGCTTTTGCGATGTGCACGTGCATTTTCGTGAGCCGGGATTTTCTTATAAAGAAACGATAAAGAGCGGCTCTTTGGCGGCGGCAAGGGGTGGATATACGGCGGTCTGCACGATGCCTAATCTTATGCCCGTGCCCGATACTGCCGAGAATCTCAAAGCACAGCTTGATATGATAGAGCGTGATGCTGTGATAAACGTATACCCGTACGGTGCTATAACCCGTATGCAGGCGGGTATTGAGCTGTCTGATATGGATGCTATGTCGGATAAGGTCATCGCTTTTTCGGATGACGGAAAGGGCGTTCAGAGTGCCGAGTTGATGCTTGAGGCTATGAAAAAGGCAAAGGCGCTCGGTAAGATGATAGTTGCTCACTGTGAAGACAATTCCTTGCTCAGAGGCGGATATATTCACGACGGAGAATATGCTAAGCTGAACGGACACGCGGGTATATGCTCGGAGAGTGAATGGGGACCTATTGCCAGAGATATAGAGCTTGTAAAGAAATCGGGTTGCGCGTACCACGTATGTCACATATCCACCAAGGAGAGCGTTGATATCATAAGAAAAGCAAAGGCGGAGGGTGTGGATATAACCTGTGAGACCGCGCCTCACTACCTGCTTATGAATGATATGGATCTTGGGGAGAACGGAAGATTTAAGATGAACCCGCCTATCCGTTCCGAGGAAGACAGACTTGCCTTGATCGAGGGAATTCTCGACGGTACGATAGATATGATAGCTACCGACCACGCGCCACACTCGGCAGAGGAAAAATCGAAGGGGCTCAAGGCCAGCAATATGGGAGTGGTTGGAATTGAAACCTCGTTCCAGGTGCTCTATACCTATCTTGTTAAAACAGGTGTGATAACGCTTGAGAAGCTTGTTCGGCTTATGTCGGTAAATCCGAGAATGCGTTTTGGTATATCGGCTGATGCGGGATACACCGTATGGAGGCTTGACACAGAGGCGGATATAGATCCCGAAAGCTTCCTCTCAATGGGCAGAAGTACGCCATTTGAGGGTTGGAAGGTCTGTGGAGAAAATATTATGACGTTGCTTGACGGACAAGTTGTTTATAGCAGTTTATCATAGGAGGAAAAAATGCAACAGCAGATATTAAAAGTTAAAGAAAATATCAAGCTCACCGAGAATATATACCGTATGGTGCTTTGCGGAGAGATATCCGCGATAAAGAATTCGGGTGAATTTATCAATATAGAGATCCCCGGGCTCTTCTTAAGACGTCCTATATCGGTGTGCGATTACGATAAAGACAGTGTTACGATAATATACAAGGTCGTTGGAAAGGGAACAGAGGTACTCGCAAAAGCTACAGAAGGCGATAGCTTTGACGTGCTTGTCGGACTTGGAAACGGCTATGATACGAGTGTAAGCGGAGAGAGCGCGCTTTTGCTCGGCGGCGGAGTTGGAGTTCCCCCGCTTTATAATCTTTGCAAAAAGCTGATAGCGGACGGAAAGAAGGTCAGTGTTGTGCTTGGCTTCAATACGGCGAGCGAGGTCTTCTATGCAGAGGAATTCAAGGCGCTTGGAGCTGATGTACGTGTTACCACAGTCGACGGTTCTTTTGGAATAAAGGGATTTGTTACCGATGCTATCGATGATATAGATTACACTTATTTTTACACCTGCGGACCCGAGCCGATGCTCCGCGCTGTCTACAACAAGACAACAACGAGCGGACAGTTCAGCTTTGAGTCGAGAATGGGCTGCGGATTCGGCGCTTGTATGGGCTGTAGCTGTAAGACTAATTTTGGAAATAAGCGTATTTGTAAGGACGGTCCTGTCTTTGTAAAGGAGGAGATCTTATGGTAAATACTAAGGTAACCCTTACGGGTATAGAGATCGATAACCCCGTTATCCCCGCGAGCGGTACGTTTGGATACGGTCAGGAGTTCTCCGAGCTTTACGATATCAACTGTCTTGGAACTTTTTCCTTCAAGGGTACGACCGCTGAGCCCAGATTTGGAAACCCCACACCCAGAATTGCAGAATGTTCTTCGGGTATGATAAATGCCGTTGGACTTCAGAACCCCGGAGTTGAAGCGGTAAAATCCAAAGAGCTTCCCGAGATGAAGAAATTTTTCCATAAGCCCGTTATGGCAAACGTTTGCGGATTTTCTCTTGAAGAATACGCGCACGTATGCGAGGAGCTTGACGGAGAGGAACAGGTAGGTTGGCTTGAGGTCAACGTTTCCTGCCCTAACGTTCACGGCGGAGGAATGAGCTTCGGAACATCTCCTGCGGCGGTAGGAGAGGTGATAAAGGCGGTAAAAAAGGTAACCACCAAGCCGATAATCATAAAGCTCTCGCCCAACGTCACGGATATCGTTTCGATAGCTAAGGCGTGTGAGGCAGAGGGGGCTGACGGAATAAGTATGATAAATACTATGCTCGGAATGAGAATAGACCTGAGAACGAAAAAGCCTATTATAGCAAATAAGATGGGCGGTTTTTCAGGACCTGCTATCAAGCCCGTAGCTCTCAGAATGGTATATCAGGTATACGAGGCTGTATCCATACCGATAGTTGGAATGGGCGGAATTATGGACGCTGAGGACGTTATAGAAATGATGTTGGCGGGCGCTACCGCCATAGAGGTCGGTACGGCTAACCTTATAGATCCCTTCGTATGTAAAAAGATAGTAGAGGATCTGCCGCGCGTAATGGAAAAATATAAGATAAACAGTTTGTCAGAAATAATAGGAGGAGCACACTAATGGGAAAAGACGTTATCATTGCTTGTGATTTCAACAGCAAAGAGGAGGTTTTAAGCTTTCTCGATAAATTTACGGGAAGAAAACCCTATGTAAAGATAGGAATGGAGCTTTTTTACGGAGCAGGCCCTGAGATAGTAAAGGAGATAAAGGCGAGAGGACACAAAATATTCCTCGACCTTAAGCTTCACGATATTCCCAATACCGTTAAAAAGTCAATGGCTGTACTCTCCAAGCTCGACGTGGATATGTGCAACCTCCACGCGGGCGGTACTATCGCTATGATGGAGGCGGCTCTTGAGGGTCTTATTCGTCCCGACGGAACAAGACCGCTCCTTATCGCTGTAACACAGCTCACCTCCACGAGCCAGGAGAGAATGGAAAACGATCTTCTTATCAAAGCGCCTATCGAAGAGGTAGTTATGCACTACGCGCACAATGCAAAGCTTGCGGGACTTGACGGAGTTGTTTGCTCTCCCCGTGAGGCGACCGCCGTACACAACAGATGCGGAAAGGAATTTATAACTGTTACCCCCGGAGTTAGATTTGCTGACGGAGATATAGGAGATCAGGTAAGAGTTATGACACCCGCGCAGGCAAAGGAGATAGGCTCGGACTATATCGTTGTGGGACGTCCCATAACCGCTGCTGCCGATCCCGTTGCGGCATACGAGAGATGCGTTGCGGAATTTGTTGATTGATCTTAATAAAGGAGAATATAAAATGGAAGCTTACAAAAGAGAATTTATTGAATTTTTGCAGGGCGCGGGCGTTCTGAAGTTCGGTGATTTCACAGCTAAGAGCGGAAGAAAGATACCATACTTTATAAACGCGGGCGAAATAAAGACGGGAGATCAGATATCAAAGCTTGGCGAGTTTTACGCGAAGAGCTATCTTGAGAAGGTAGGAAATAAGAGAACGGTTCTTTACGGACCTGCTTACAAGGGTATCCCGATAGCGGTTGCCGCTTCTATAGGACTTTCAAAGAACGGTCTTGACGTTCCGTTCTTCTTTAACCGTAAGGAGGAAAAGGACCACGGAGAGGGCGGAGTTTTTGTTGGATATCTTCCTAAAGAGGGCGATGAGATAGTTATAGTTGAGGACGTTATCACCGCGGGTACGGCAATACGTGAGAGTATGGCTATACTCAAAAATCTCAAGGGAACTAAGATCGCCGCTACATTCGTAATGGTAGACAGAAAAGAGAAGGGACAGGGAGAAAAATCGGCTATGGCTGAGATAGGCGAGGAGTTTGGATTCCCCGTATATTCGGTAGTAGACGTTTACGATATCATCGAATACCTTGAGGAAGATGAAGCTAACGCTGAGAACGTGGATAGAATAAAGAAATATCTCGCGGTAAACGGCGCAAAGGCTTAATGAAATACAAAATTCAGAGAAAGGAAGATAACGGAAAATGAGAAGTCTTATAGATATTAAAGAGCTTTCTACCGAAGAGATAAACGAGCTTATCGCGGTTGCTACGGATATTATTGAAAATCCGAAGAAATACAGCGAGGCTTGTTACGGTAAGATACTTGCTACGCTCTTCTTTGAACCCTCAACAAGAACCAGACTTTCCTTTGAATCTGCAATGTGCTCACTCGGTGGAAAGGTAATATCTGTTTCCAGCGCAGATTCTTGCTCGGCATCCAAAGGAGAAAGTGTAGCTGACACGGCAAAGGTAGTATCCTGCTATTCCGATATAATAGCTATGCGCCATCCTAAGGAGGGAGCCCCTTTGGTTGCATCAATGAATGCAAGTGTGCCGGTCATAAACGCTGGTGACGGCGGACACAACCACCCCACACAGACCCTTGCAGATCTCTTGACTATACACAGAGAGCTTGGAAGACTTGATAATCTCACTATCGGATTCTGCGGAGACCTCAAGTTTGGAAGAACGGTACACTCGCTTATCACCGCTATGTCGAGATACACGGGCATCAAGTTCGTGCTCATTTCTCCCGAAGAGCTCAAGGTTCCCAGCTATATCAAGCGCGACGTAATTAAAAAGAATAATATAGAGTACGTTCAGACCACCGATTTCGAGGCGGTAATTCCTGAGCTCGATATACTTTATATGACCCGTGTCCAGAAGGAGCGCTTCTTTAACGAGGAGGATTATCTCCGTCTTAAGGACAGATATATACTTACTCCCGACAAGCTCGAATTTGCAAAGCCTGAGCTTAAGATACTCCACCCGCTGCCCCGTGTCAACGAGATAGCAGTGGCTATCGACGATGATCCCAGAGCTTGCTACTTCAAGCAGGTATACTACGGAAGAATAATGCGTATGAGCTTAATACTTAAACTCCTGGAGGTGAACGTATGAATATAGATTCGATTAAAAACGGAATCGTTATAGACCACATAACCGCAGGCAAGGGAATGATGATCTATAGACTTCTCGGACTTGAGAAGCTGGATTGCTCTATAGCAATAATAAAGAACGTAAACAGCAGAAAGCTTGGCAAAAAGGACATAATAAAGGTAGACAGCGATATAGATATAGACATTGATGCTCTTGGATACATTGATCCCGGTGTTACCGTAAACACCATAAAGGACGGAGTTCTTGTTGATAAGAGAAATATTTCCTTGCCCGAAACTATAACTAACGTTATCTTCTGCAAAAACCCCAGATGTATAACGACAACAGAGCAGGAGTTGCCCCATACCTTTGTACTTACCGATAAGGAAAACAAGGTTTACAGATGTATTTACTGTGAGACCAAGGCAGAAACAAAATAATTATAAAAATATCGCCGTAATCAATTACGGCGATATTTTTATCTATTAGTTTTAATAAATCGGGTGACCTGTGTGGTCACCCGTTTATCTTTATTTACTTTATTTTGATTATGCTTTCGTCCCACATTTCGGGTGCTTCGTAACCCATAAGGTTTACCATAGTAGCCGCAACGTTTGAAAGACCGAAGCTGCCGTTGTCTGCCTTCACCTCGTATTTGTCGGCATAATTGTTGTCGTATATTATGCAGGGAACGGGGTTAAGTGTATGGCTGGTCTTAGCCTTGTAGTTGCCGCTCTTATCCTTCTTGGGAGCGCCTGTCTTCTTGTCTACCTCAAACATCTCGTCGGCATTTCCGTGGTCAGCGGTAATAAGAGCAACACCGCCAAGCGCATCGACAACCTTTAGTATTCTTGCAAGCTGAAGGTCAAGCGCTTCCATAGAGCATCTTGTTGCAAGGAGAGAGCCTGTGTGTCCAACCATATCTCCGTTGGGGAAGTTAACTCTGAGATACTGATACTTTCCGGATTCGAGGCACTCTATGAGCTTGTCTGTTATCTCGGCGCACTTCATCCAAGGACGCTGCTCAAAGGGAACTACGTCAGAGAGTATCTCTATATATGTCTCGAGCTCCTCAGAGAACTTGCCCGACTTATTACCGTTCCAGAAGTAGGTCACGTGACCGTATTTCTGTGTTTCGGAAATTGCGAGCTGGTTAACACCGGTATTAGCGAGATATTCGCTCATGGTGTTTGTTATCTCGGGGGGAGAAACGAGGTATTTGTGGGGAATATGAAGGTCGCCGTCGTATTCAAGCATACCTGCATAGATAACGTTTGGAACACGCTTACGGTCGAACTTATCGAAATCGCCCACTGCCGCTTCAAAGGTCTTGGATATCTCTATAGAGCGGTCGCCTCTGAAGTTGTAGAATATAACGCTATCGCCGTCATTGATAGTTCCAACAGGCTTTCCGTCCTCTGCGATAACGAAGGGGGGGAGATCCTGGTCGATGACCTTAAGCTCCTCGCGGTAAGCAAGAACCGCTTCCTTGGCAGATGCAAACTGTCTGCCCTCGCCGAGCACGTGGGTCTGCCAACCGCGCTCTACCATAGACCAATCAGCCTCGTATCTGTCCATGGTTATCTTCATACGTCCGCCGCCCGAAGCTATCTTTATATCAAAGCTTTCGCTTCTGAGGTCTGCGATGAATGCCTCAAAGGGATCTATATATTCGAGTGCGCTTGTCTCTCCAACGTCACGTCCGTCGATGAGAATGTGAATTCTTACCTTGGATACGCCCTCAGCCTTTGCCTGAAGTATCATAGCCTTAAGGTGATCTATATGGGAGTGTACGTTTCCGTCGGAGAAAAGTCCGAGGAAGTGAAGAGTAGAGTTGTTTGTCTTAACGCCCGAAATAAGCTCCTGCCAGGTGTTTGACGCGAACATCTTTCCCGATTCTATCGACTGGGAAACAAGCTTTGCGCCCTGAGCGAAGACCTGTCCCGCGCCAAGAGCATTATGTCCTACCTCAGAGTTACCCATATCGTCGTCGGAAGGCAGACCTACTGCTGTTCCGTGAGCCTTTAGAGTTACCATAGGATATTTGCTCATAAGCATATCAAGAGTGGGGGTATATGCACCTGCAACTGCATTTGCCTCGGTCGAGGGGGCGATTCCAACACCGTCCATAACGATAGTGAGCACAGGGCCTTTTACTCCGTCAAAATTTGCGAGTTTGTTCAATTTTGAACTCATAGCGATCCTCCATGAAAAAATTAATTCTAACTTATATAGTATACAACTAAAACGCTTTTTTTTCAAGTGATTTTTACAAATTATAATTGTAATTTATAAAAAAGTATTATATTTTAAATATTTTTAAATACTATTGAAAAAAAGGGAAGATTGGTGTATAATAATCAAGTCAAATTTAATTAGTTTACAGAGAGGAAATTAAAATGTCTGAATGTACTCATAACTGCTCCACTTGTTCGAGCAACTGCGGATCTCGCGAAAAAAACAGCCTTATGGAACAGCCCCACGAGCTCAGCAGCGTTAAGCATATTATCGGTGTTGTCAGCGGAAAAGGCGGTGTTGGAAAATCTATCGTAACCTCTATGCTTGCTGTAACTATGCAGCGCCTTGGATATAAGGTAGCTATACTCGATGCCGACATCACAGGCCCGTCTATACCCAAGGCTTTTGGTCTTAAAAAGCCTGTAGAGGGCGACGATAACGGAATGATACCCCCATCTACCACATCGGGAATAGATATCATGTCGCTTAATCTTCTCCTTGAGGACGAGTCGCGTCCTGTTGTCTGGAGAGGCCCTGTTATCGCGGGAACTGTAAAGCAGTTCTGGACAAATACTATCTGGCACGATATAGATTATATGTTCATCGACTGTCCTCCCGGAACAGGCGACGTTCCGCTTACCGTTTTCCAGTCCATACCGCTTGACGGAATAGTTATCGTAAGCACTCCTCAGGATCTTGTTTCTATGATAGTTTCCAAGGCGGCTAATATGGCTCAGCTTATGGATATACCGGTTTACGGCCTTATCGAGAATATGAGCTACGTTAGGTGCCCCGATTGCGGCAAGGAGATAAAGATATTCGGTGAGAGCCATATCGACGAGATAGCAGACAAGTTTGGATATGACCTTCTTGCGAGAATACCGATAGATCCCAAGCTCACAGCGCTTGTTGATAAGGGTTGGATAGAGATGATGGATAACGATTATCTCGATGCTGCCGCAGAGAGTATTATAAACAGAGGACGCTCTGTACAGTAAAATTTTTAAAATGAAAAAGAAAGTTTTTAAGCTTTTGATCCTTATTCTTTCTATATGTATACTTGCTTTATCTGTCGTTACCGTTCCAAACGTTTGTATGCTCGTAAATGCTTACGGGTGTATTGACTCTTTTGATAATAACGGTGACGATAAATATGATTGCATACTTGTACTTGGCGCGGGGCTCCGTAATGACGGAACCCCGTCCGATATGCTTGAGGATAGATTGAAGATAGCTATAAATCTTTATAATGAGGGATACTCCGATATTATTTTGCTTAGCGGCGACCGCTCGGGCGATCATTATGACGAGGTGTCTGCTATGAGAGAATACTGCCTTGATAACGGTGTGCCGTCCGAGGATATACTCTGTGATAATTTCGGCTTTTCTACTTATGAAAGCCTGTATAATACCGCTAAGATGCAAGATGTGGAAAGAGTTATTGTGGTTACTCAGAGCTACCATCTCTACAGAGCGTTGTATATTGCCGAAAAGATGGGGCTTGATGCTTGCGGCGCTTCGGCGGATCTAAGGGGCTACCGAAAACAGATGTATAGAGAGATAAGAGAGATATTGGCAAGAACTAAGGATTTTTATAAGGTTATTTTTTTCGAGTGAGGATAAAATGAACGAAAAGGAAATTGGCGAGATAAGACGACGCTTCAGCGCCGCAAAAAGCAATATAAATCACATAAGAGGGTGCTGTGTCAGCACCGAGGGACAGATACTATCCGAGTTCGATCAATCCCTCGCGTTTCTTACCGAGGACGAGATAGATAAGATACTTGGAATAATAAGAAAAACTCTTTCGGGATACGTGGGAAGAAATCTCTCGGATATAGAGTTTTCTACCAAACAGGTGCTTGAATCGGCAGAGCATAAAGCTCTTATGGACATACGCGACTCAGATATGAACGATGACGAGGCTGTACACGAGCTTTACAAGCGTATAATAGAGTCCCTTGAGGGAATAGAGGATAATTACATAATTATGCTTGCGTCCGATAAATACGACGTACCTTCAAGGCGTGTTGATGGCGAAAAGGGCGATGATTCAAACGAGATATTCAGATATTTCGTATGTTGCATATGCCCAATAAAGACATCAAGATCACAGCTTGGATTTTATATATCGGGAAATCCCTTCAGAAGCGTTTCGGCAGATACCGTGGTAACAGCGCCTGAACTTGGATTTATGTTCCCGTGCTTTGACGACAGAAGCACCAATATATACAAGGCTTTGTTTTACACAAAGAGCACTCAGAACGATTATTCCAAGTTTATTGATACACTCTTTAAATCCGAGGTCATTCCGCTGCCCGCCGATATTCAAAAGGAAACCTTTAACACGATAGTTGAAAAGGTAGCCGAGGAGCAGTGCAATCTGCACGTTGTTAAAACACTTCATAATCAGCTTAATGAGATGATACTTGAACACAAGGAGCAGAAGGTTGAAGAACCTCTGTTTCTTGATAAAAATCAAATAGTCAGCGTACTTGAGTCGAGCGGACTTGAGGAAAAACAGATAAGCGAATTCAGGGATAAATTCGATACCGAGTTTGGAGAGAAGGCTCAGATAAGCCCGAGAAACGTTGTTGAAACAAAGCAGTTCAGGCTGAAGACCCCTGACGTGGTCATAAAGGTAGACCCCAAGCGTACAGACCTCATAAAAACAAGGGTGATCGACGGTGAGAAGTATATCCTTATCAGCGCTGAGGGTGATATAGAAGTAAACGGAATAAATATAAGCATTACATAAAAAAACAGGCGCGATAAAATTTATCGCGCCTGTTTTTTGTCAAGTGAGTTCTTCAAGAAGTCTCTTGTTAAACTCCTGTGCTGTATTATATCCCATCTTCTTCTGACGGTTGTTCATCGCGGCTATCTCAAGTATTATAGCAAGATTTCGTCCGGGTTTTACGGGAATGGTGAGAGAGGGAACCTTTATACCCAAAATATCCTCATACTCCTCGCTAAGACCAAATCTGTCGTACATCTTGTTTGAGTCCCAAGGCTCAAGCTGGACTGCCATATCTATCTTTTCGGTCGCCTTTACAGAACCCATACCGAAAAGACGTCTGACGTCTACAACTCCTATTCCGCGGAGCTCTATGTAGTATTTTATAAGCTCGGGAGCTTGTCCGACAAGTGTCTTGGCTGATACGCGCTTTATCTCTACCGCATCGTCAGCTATAAGACGATGTCCTCGCTTTACAAGCTCAATAGCTGTTTCGCTCTTTCCTATTCCGCTGTCACCGAGTATGAGCATACCCTCGCCATAAACGTCTACAAGAACGCCCGAACGCGTTATTCTCGGACCGAGATGAGTATTAAGCGAAGCGATAAGCGCAGCCATAAACGAGCTGGTACGGTCGGAGGTACAGAGAAGGGGAACTTTATATTGCTCGGCATATTTTTTAAGCTCATCAAAGGGTTCAAGATCGCTGGTTATTATAACTGTAACAGGACACAGCTTTAGAAAATTTTTTAATCTCGCGGCTCTTTCTTCGGGAGAAAGCTCGGATAAATATTGATGCTCGGCTCTACCGATTATCTGTATACGGAAAGACTCAAAGACTGCAAGAAAGCCCGAGAGAGCAAGACCCGGACGGCTTACTTCTGTGCTCGAAACCATAATGTCCTTTGCATCTTCGGGAAGATAAACGGCTTGAAGCTGAAATTCCTTTATAATATCACTAAGGGGTATTTTATAATTAGATTCCATACTTGATCCTCCATGCGATTTTATAATTCGATTATATCACAAATTAATCCATAAATAAAGAGTATTTTTAAAATAAACTTCTTTTTTTGCTTCTTTTGCTTAAAGATGAGGGGTTTATTCATAATCCTGTAACAAAATAAGTGTATAATTGTATTTAATATATAAAATTAGTTTTATGAGGCGTATATGAAAAAAAGAGTATTTAAAATATTGGCGTTGCTTCTTGCGTTTCTCTTTATAATGCCTACTTTTTTGGCTTGTAAATCTCAGCCGATAAAGGCAGGTAAAAGGGCACTCGCAACCGTTGGTGCGGTGGGAGAGTTTGAAGTGCCATACGAGGAGCTTTATTTCTTTGCAAACAACTACAAACAAAGCTTCGGGGATAAATATGGAGATGCCGCAAAGGACCATTCCGACGAGCTTCGCGAGGCGGTATATAAGGATATAGTGGCAAACTATGCTGTGCTTACACTTGCAAAAGAAGCAGGCCTTTCGACAGACTCGGAAGAGGTTCAAGAGGAGGTCCAGTCCCGTCTTGACTCCTATATTGAAGAAGATTTTGACGGTAAGCGAAGCAAATATAAAAAGTACCTCAAGGAAGAGGGAATTACCGACAATTATATAAGATTCTCTATCGCGGTCGACATTGTATATTCTCAGCTCGTTTCGGAATACCTAAAAACAGGCGCAATAAATAGTGACGAACAGTATGTAAAAAATGCTATCAAGGAAGAGTTTGTCCGCACTTGGCACATCATGATACCAAACGAAGACGGAAATGCTGCCAATTACGACCTTGCCAAGGAAGCTCTTGATAAGATAAATGCGGGCACGAGTATGTTCGAGATGATCGGTAGCAAGTATAACAAGGATTTTATGCTTACCACTACTGACGGATATTATTTTACCAAGGGCATAATGGACGAGTCTTACGAGAAGGCTGCTTACGACCTTGAGGTTGGTGAGATAAGCGGTATCGTTGAGTCTACAGCTCAAATCGACGGACAACAGATAAATTGCTATTATATAATACAGCGTCTTGAGCTTGAGGATGCTTACATAACGGCGAATTTTGAAACCTTGAGAAGCACCTATCTTACCTCCTGTGTTTATGAAAAGGTTGAAACGCTTCAGTCTTCTCTGAGCTTTGCGCCGAACGAATATTGCAACAGCTTGGATCTTTTTGAGCTTGATGCTCCCAATCAGACAGACCTGTTTGTGATGGGAATAATAGCCGCTGTAACTATATCCTGCATCGCCTGCGCGGCTGTTGTTACCATTGTTATCGTTAAAATTAAAAATAAAAAAAGAGTTAAATAATAAAAAAGAAAGGAGAGAATTATGAACGGCAGAGCTCCTGTGGGCTACCACCGCAGAAACAGTTATAAAAAGAAAAGACTTCGCAATGTTATTATAATTTCTGCTGTTATTCTCCTTGTTCTTTTTGTAGTCTTTCTTATTATCGGAAATACACTTTTCAAGAAAGCAAACACTCCTGATGACGAAGAGCCTAAAGATAAGACGTCTACCACAGAGCAAAAAAACAACACAGCTCCATACAGCATACAGGCGCACAACATAGACCTTACGGGACTATCATCAAGCGACTTTTCGGATAAGCTGTCGGCACTGTCCAAAAACGGCGCTACGGCCGTTTCCATAAAGTGCACCGACAAGGAAGGAAAGCTGCTCTATGCCTCTGATATTGCAAAAGAATTCGGATATCAGAACAATTCGAGTTCGCTTATATCTCTCGGAACATTAACATCTTCCGCTAACAGGAGAGATATTTTCACAAGTGCCTATATGACTGTAGCATCGGTCAATGAAAAGGACGCGAAAACGCGCTCGGTTATGATAGCATACGAGGCGGCGCTTGTTTGTGAAATGATAGAGTCGGGGATAAAAGAAGTGTTGCTTAGGTGTCCCGATGCTTCGCCCGAAAATCTTAATGATATACTGAGTATCGCCAATAATGTCAAGCTTATAAATAAAGATGCTACAGTGGGAATAGAGATACCCTCAAAAATTTTAAGCTCAGAGCTGGCCTCCGAGCATATAGATAAATTAGCCACAAGCTTTGATTTTATGGCGCTTACTATGGTAGAGCCAAGCAAGGATAGCGAAACAGTTGAACAGGTAGACGCTTTGCTCACGACACATTTGTTTTACATTCTGAGATATAATATGAGAGTGTTGATACCCCCGGCGGAAGATGAGGATACAAAAGAAGCTTTACAAACGCTCCTTACCGAAAACAGCATAGCTAATTGGCAGGAGATATCATAAAAATAAGAGGTGGCTTAAGCCACCTCTTATTTTATTTCTAGGTGAGTTATACTATCAAGTGCAACAGTAAATAAAAAATTGAAGCCCATATAAATCCATGGTATAATTGTAATAACCACAAAACAAAAACCAAGGAGGGTTTATATGAGCTACCACCATTTTACC
>SVUJ01000004.1 GCA_015063305.1 Oscillospiraceae bacterium
GAAGTTTGACTTATTTTATAAATATCAAAGTTACAGGTAAATAAGGGGGAGAACTTCTTGAAAGAAGTTCTCCCCCTCCCCCTGGACCCCCACCCTCTTTCAAGAACTTTCAAACGAAGAGGTTATTATTTGTTGAAGTGAGCGGGTTTACGTGAAGTTTGACTTATTTTATAAATATCAAAGTTACAGGTAAATAAGGGGGAGAACTTCTTGAAAGAAGTTCTCCCCCTCCCCCTGGACCCCCACCCTCTTTCAAGAACTTTCAAACGAAGAGGTTATTTCTTGTTGAAGTGAGCGGGTTTACGTGAAGTTTGACTTATTTTATAAATATCAAAGTTACAGGTAAATAAGGGGGAAAACTTCTTGAAAGAAGTTCTCCCCCTCCCCCTGGACCCCCACCCCTTTTCAAGAACTTTCAAACTATGGAGTATTTTGATAAGATAAGCGGGTTTACGTGAAGTTTGGATTGTTTTATTTATTTTATACAGTCATAAGAACCGGATAAAGAAAGGCTCCCTCCGGGAGGGAGCTGGCGCGAAGCGACTGAGGGAGAGTGCGTTACAATAAGATCAAACAAAGTTTAAAATTACGCAGGCTCCTTCCACCGCTATGCGGTCCCCCTCCCTCTCGGAGGGAGGCTATAAATGATTCTACGTTTGAATGCTTTTGGAGGGGGGGAGCGCGAGGGGGCGGAACACTTTTCTCATGAAAAGATTCTGTCCTCTCGCATAAAACACATTCTAATCAATTTGCACCCTCTTTCAAGAACTTTCAAACGAAGAGGTTATTTTTTTGTTGAAGTGAGCGGGTTTACGTGAAGTTTGGATTGTTTTATTTATTTTATACAGTCATAAGAACCGGATAAAGAAAGGCTCCCTCCGGGAGGGAGCTGGCGCGAAGCGACTGAGGGAGAGTGCGTTACAATAAGATCAAACAAAGTTTAAAATTACGCAGGCTCCTTCCACCGCTATGCGGTCCCCCTCCCTCTCGGAGGGAGGCTATAAATGATTCTACGTTTGAATGCTTTTGGAGGTGGGGGAGCGCGAGGGGGCGGAACACTTTTCTCATGAAAAGGTTCCGCCCCCTCGCACAAAACACAATCTAATTTATCTCTTCTTCAACTTGCCGATGACTCTGCCGCAGCAGACGGCTTCGGTGAAGTTTTTGATAAGGATATCTGCGTATTCGGGATTGAGAGATATAAGTCTATCGCCGCCGAACTTTTTGAAAAATCCGTCGCCATCGAGCACGAAGATTCCAAGCTCACCCACCTCTACCGAGTCGCAGTCCTCGACGAGCACGAGGTCGCCGCTGTGGTATATGGGCTCCATACTATTGCCGCTTACTCTGAGCGCGAAGTCGCAAGCGGCGGTCTTTTCGTTATCGGGAATACTTATCTCCTCGGCTGTGGTATCGTCAAGATAAACACCCACGCCTGCCGACACAGGCATAGCGTACACGGGTATAGTTCTGCGCGCGAGGCTTCCCGCGGCGTTCATATAGCTTATCTTCTTCGCCACGCTTTCTCTGGGGATAATAACGGTGCTTCTTTCGGGAGCGCTGTGCTCGTTTCTTTCAAGCTCCTTCTTTACCACGAGCATAGCGAGCTCGCGGCTATGCGAGTCAAGTGCTCTGAAGCTTTCAACGAGCTCGATCTCCTCGTTTGAAAGGGTATAATTATTGGTGTTTTCGCTGACACCGCTCACTATGTAATCGAGAGTACAACCGAGGGCGTCTGCAATAGCTACTATATTTACGAGTTTAGGGGAATCGCTGATGCCTGCAAGGATCTTACTGAGAGTACCCAGAGGGATACCCGTGAGCTCGGAAAGACGTTCGTTAGTTATCTTTCTTTCGTTTTTGAGCTTTTTGATGCGTTCAATGTAATCCATAACGTTCCTCACTATAATTCTTATTATGGAAACATTGTAACACACTTTTTTGTCTTTGTAAAGGGGTTTTTGTGATTTTTATTCCAAAAACGATATTTTTTCGGAATTTTATGCAAAATCACATCATTTTTATCAGGGGTATCAGTTCTATCGCAACGAGCTCGGCGGCTCTTTTGGCTTCCTCAAGGCTGTTGCCGCACGCGCCTATCTCAAGCAAAAGAGAGTAGGGCGCAAGCTCCTGATTATAGGTAGAGGTACGAAGATAGGTGGGACGGCAGAGGTTGCCGTATTTTGAATTCAGAGAATCTCGGAGCTTGAGCGCGAGCGCGAGATTGTTCTGCCACGAAGGACACGCCTCACCGCCCCAATCGCTTCCAACAACGCACATGACCTGTGCCGTCGGCTTTGAATCAACCGCCGTTACGGGGCGCACAAGCTCTCCCGAGCTTTTTATGATCGCATCTCTATGCAGGTCTATCACAAGCTTTATCGAGGGATATTTTTCGAGATATTGCTTTATCGTTGCTTCGGCGCGGCTGTATGAATCTTTATATTGCAGTTGGTCGTGCATTATGGTGCAGTGCAGGGTGGGGATACCGTTTTGGGTAAGCACTTCAGCCATCACAGCGCCAACCGCCACCACGTTTTTGGAGGTATCCTCGGAGCGCGCGAGCTCGCCGCCGTTATCAAGGTAGGATATCGCGCCGTCCTTTGAATAGGCCTCTGTACCGTGGGTGTGAACTATGAGCACGAGCGGGGCTTTCGTATTTGATATGTATAAGGTATCGTTGCTCGGGGAGAGGTCAGAGGCGAGAAGCGCTTTGAGATCGGGAGAATACCCCGTTGAATTATATATGTAGGCGCTTCCCTCGCTGGAGAGCGATAGATCCATGGGGATTATCGGAGTTTCGCCCTCGGGTACTTGTGAATAATCAAAATCGTATATCGAGGCGGGTTCTTTTTGGGGGTCGTTTGGCGCGGTCGTTTGTGTATTATTGTCGGGAACAATGACCGAGTTTGAGTCGTCGGGGTCTTTTGATGGGATCATAATTCCACCGGGGGTGTCGAATATATCGGCGTTGTCATCGGGGAGCTGCTCGGAGGGGGTCTTGCTTTGACCCGAAATGTCCATAAAAGTATTGGATAGAAATAGATCGGCGAGGGTATCGAATTTTGATGAGGTCACCTTTTCGGCTATTCCCACAGCCAAAAAAAGTACGGTCAGGGTAACAACCGCCAAAGTTGTGAGTATATATATTTTACGCCAACGTTCTATTTTGTTTCTCTGTATAGTTTCAAATCTTTGGGTATCATAGGGTGGGAGATATTGGGTGTCTTTTTTGGGTGGAAGCTTATTTTGATTTCCTGTCATATTTATCACCATTCCTTTCTTGCGCGTCTTCAATAAATGATATTCCGCGCCGTGGGAGAATATGACAGGGCTTGTCCTCTTGGATTTCATCTGAGCTGTTTCATCGTTGTTTGCAACGATTTCATTGTACAAACGGAAAGAGAGAACATTTCGGCTACGAACCGATTTGTTATTTTCTCTTCATTCTATATAACACAGAACGCCTCATCAAGGGCGCGGGAGAGGAGGAGGGAGACGCTCTCGGATATTATGTCGCTCTCTTTTGGAGATACGAAAAAACCTCTGCCGTTATCAAGTATCTCCCTGAGGCTTGGCGGTGATTCGATCCCTGCCTTTTCGAGGGCATCGTAGACCAGAGTTGAGGAGTCCACCACGGTCGGGACGCCGATGGCGATGACGGGAACACCGAGATTTTCTTGATTTATCGCGCTTCTCAGATTTCCTATGCCCGAGCCGGGGGTGATGCCGCTGTCTGATATCTGCACGGTCGAGCCGAGCCTGTCACAGCTTCTTGCGGCGAGGGCATCTACGGCTATCACGGCGTCGGGCGAGGTTCGTTCTACCGCTCCGCGTATTATTTCAAGGGCCTCGATGCCTGTTTGCGCAAGTACCCCGGGGGCTAATGCCGAGACGCTGCATTGACCGAGTTTATTGAAGATATCGCGGCTTATAGCTCCTATGTGTCTTGTCACGGTAAGTTTTGATACGGTAAGTGGGCCTATGGAATCGGGGGTTATCTCGGCATTTCCGAGCCCGACCGCAAGGACACTGAAGTCTCTGTTTATTTTCTTATTAGTTATATCTTCAAGCATTTTTCTTATCTCACCTCCGATAAGTGATGATAAAGATATAAAGCTTTTTTCGGGTAGCCCCCATATCTGTCCGCATATTACCGTTATATAGCTTCCCGGGGCGCGTTTGTATTTTGCCGAGAGCTCGTCGGAGCTTATATCAAGTCGGCATATTTTGAAGCCGTCGCGCTCGGTCTCACTGTATCCGTCTGCCGCACCAAGATTTGAGCGCATGGCGTAATTTGATTCGAGCGCGAGGTCGGAATATATACGGTCGTCCATATCAAGAGCCCCCTTTTGAGCGGTTTTGTGTGCAATAAATCTTATTATTTGTAAAAAAGAGGGATAATATCCGCCGCGGGCCGATTTGGGGCAAAAAGTTATGTCCAAAATGCACAAGTACAGTTTAAGTAAATTGTGCATATATCCGAAAGTTTTTTCGTTAATATTATTGACATTGATTTTGAGGACGAGTAATGATATAATATAGTGAGTTGATAATCAATAAAATGGTTATTTGTAGTTACTTAGATCTGTAAACCAGAGGAGGTTTTTTAAAATGGCAAAAAGAGCATTGGCACTGATACTCTGCTTCGTTATGCTGGCGCTTGCACTTGCAGGTTGCGCAAAGAAGGATGAGAACGATCTCGGAGCATATGTATATATGTATCTCACCGATATGGTGTACGACCTTGATCCTGCCCACGCATACGAAAATGAGGCTAATCTGAGGGTAGTCAGCTTGCTTTTCGACAATCTCTTTGTTCTCGATGAGAACGGAAAGGTAAAGAAGTCGCTTGCTGAAAGCTATACTATCTCGGAAAATGAACAGGCCGGCGAATATAAAATGTCTATCGTGCTTAACGAGACTTGTTGGACCGACGGTGTTGCCGTTTCGGCAAACGACGTTGTTTACGCTTGGAAGAGAATACTTGAGATGGATCACTCATCCGAGGCTGCTTCGCTTCTGTTTGATATCAAGAACGCAAGAGCCGTTACCGAGGGAGAGGCAAGTATAGATGACCTTGGCGTTTACGCGGTAAACGAAAAGACTGTTGAGATACTCTTTGAGGGTAAGATAGATTACGATCAGTTCTTGCTCAACCTCACAAGCTATGCTCTCGTTCCGCTCCGTGAGGAGATAGTTTCCAAGTCTGAGGACTGGGCAAAGAAGCCTTCTACCATATCCACAAACGGCCCGTTCCGTCTCAGAGAGGTAGTATACGGAACTAAGTCCGACGAGAAGGCCGGAAAGACCCAGCGTATGGTGCTTGAGAGAAACGTTTACTACTACAGAGATATCCAGGAAGACAAGATAGATAAGTCTGTTACACCCTACAGAATAATCATTGATTACTCCAAGACCGATGAAGAGATAATGCAACTTTACAACGAAGGCAAGCTCTTCTTCGTTGGAGATCTCCCCCTTTCTGTTCGCGGAATATACAGCGAGCTTGTAGAGGTAAAGGATGCTCTGAGTACACATACATATATACCCAACCAGGATGCTATAGTAAGATATTATAACAAGTCAGAATTCAAAAAGCTCACTACGAACGAAAGTCTCGTTATGGGTGCTGACGGTGCAAAGCACGTCGTATCCGCGCAGGAGCTTAAAGAGGGTGTTGACGGAGATAAGATATTCGCTAAGACTGAGGTCCGCAAGGCTCTCTCACTCGCTATCGACCGTAACGCTATAGCACAGGCCATAGTATTTGCAGATGCTGCCACGGCGGTTATCCCGAACGGCGTGTTTGAGACGAGTTCCGCTAAGAAGACCTTCAGAGAGGTGGGCGGAGAGCTTATAAAGACTAACGCAAATCTTGACGAGGCAAAGGCGCTTCTTGAGTCGGTTAAAGTTGACGCTTCCAAGTATATGTTCACCATATCGGTTGCCGCGTATGACGACGTTCATATGAAGATAGCTGAGATGGTCAAGGCATCTTGGGAGGAGCTTGGATTCCACGTAGCTATAAACGCTATTGAAGTGGCAGAAAACTCGGAAGTATACAAGGTTACAGGCGAAGTTCCGAAGGATATATTGGACGATATGTTTGCTGAGTATTACAGAGCGGGTGCGTTTGAGGTAGCGGCTGTGGATCAGGTTGCTTTCTCGGCAGACGCGTTCTCCTCTCTCGCAAAGTATGCCCTTAAGTTCTCGGGTCAGGCATTGACTATGAAGCAGACCGACAAGGGAACCGAATATGAGTTCGCTCCCCACATCTCGGGATACAACAGCGAGGACTACAACAAGAAGATAGAAGAGGCGTTCGCGCAGAAGGATATAGAGGCGAGAGCGGCTATACTCCACCAGGCAGAGCAGATGCTTGTTGACGACGCGGTTGTTATACCGATAATCTTCAACAAGACAGCAACTCTTCAGAACAAGGATCTCTCGAAGATCACAGAGACCTACTACGGCACGTTCAACTTCAAGAAGTCTAAGCTCAAGGACTACGAGCTCTACGTTCCTGTAGAAACACAGTAAAGTAAATAATTTTATCGCCCTTGTGTGAAAGCACAAGGGCGATGTTTTTTTGCTTTGATTATTTACACATATCTATAGCCAATAATGTTTTATTCTTTTGGGGAGGTAAGATATGAAGGTCATAGAGGTTATAAGCGATACTAACGTGGGGGGAGCGGGGAGATTACTGCTCACAAGGCTCTCGGCATCGAATAATCGGGAGATAGACACAACACTCTTAGTGCCGAGCGGCAGCGCGCTGGAGATCCGAGCACGGGAGCTTGGGATAAAGCTAAGAAGCTTTCGCGGCTGCTATGACAGCTCGTTTGATCTCGGCGCTGTGCGCAGACTTTGCAATATAATAAAGGAGACAGAGCCCGACCTGATAAACTGTCACGGCTGTATGAGCGCAAGGATAGCCGCGGCTATATGCCGCGTTCCCGTCAGGATATATACAAGGCATTGCGCTTATGACGTGCCGAGATATATGAGGTTATTTCCGATAAGACAGATAGTTTGTGCTACAGATAGAATACTCTCTGTCGGGTCTATAGCCGTTGCCGATGCGGCAAAGAAAAATCTTACCGATATGGGGATAGCCGAGGACAGAATAAGGGTTATAATAAACGGCGTTGACGGTCTTAGAAAATACAGCTCTTCGGAAAGGGAAGCGGTGAGGGAGGAGCTTGGCGTCGGGGGTCGTTTCGTTGTGGGAATATGCGCAAGGCTTGAGAGCTGCAAAGGTCACGATGACTTTTTGAGGGCGGCGAGAATTCTTGCGCGCGATGATGAGAGGTATAGATTTATCATAGTCGGTGACGGCTCTATGATGCGTGAGCTCAGAGAACTTACATTGGCGCTCGGCATATCTGACAAGGTGATATTTACGGGATTTACCGATGACGTGGAGAAATATTTCAACTGCTTTGATATAAACGTGAACTGCTCGGTGGGGACAGAGACCTCATCTTTGGCGCTTTCCGAGGGAATGAGTATAGGGCTTCCGTCGGTGGCGAGCTCTTACGGCGGAAACCCTTATATGGTTCGTCACGGTGAGAACGGACTGATATATTCGGCAGGAGATTTCGTTGAACTTGCGCAGATGATAAAGCGTATAGCCGAGGATAGGCTCGCTTATGAGAGAATGTCGGCAAAGGCATATGAGCGATTTTTGACCGAGCTCAACAGCCGAAATATGACCGAGCAGACCGAGGCTTTCTATCTTGAGCTTTGTCACGCGGCTATGAAAGCCGAGGATCTAACAACGTGAAAGCAGCTCCACCGCGTCATTCTTTGCAATCAATTGTCCATATTCACCGAGGTAGCAGAAAGAGGTCTTCAGGTTTTGAGGTGCGCCAAACTCACAGATGAAGGAATAGATATCCAAGGGGATATAACCCGAGGTGTCTATTCCCTCCAAAAAGAGATAATAGCGCTTATCGGTGTCTATGTATGCCGAGCTTTGCGCATCATAGCCTAACGCCGCAAGGCGGCGGCAGACTGCAAGCAGGTCAGACAAGCTATCGAATAGAAAGACAGATGAGTCTGTTTTATCGTTTTGGGATTTTAGGCGGAGCTTGGCGCTTTTTTTTTCATTTCGGATATCGCCTGTCTTGGGGGATAGCGTACAGCCGTCCTCGGCGGGGCAGATATCTCCTATCTTGGTTACGAAGAGTTCACAGCCGCCGTGGCGCGACGGATATAGCTGGACGAGCACCTTGTGCCCGTCGGTGTCAAATCCCGTGCTGTGCTTCGCGCGGCTGAGGATATCCCAGAACATTCTCTTTGTGTCGGTGTTGGAATAGTCGAGGTCTTCGGCATCTATCTCAAATTCTTTTAAGTCCTGCTCGGTGAGCATTACTTTTATCTTATTCTCGTTTATAAGTATGAATTCCATAGCTTCCTCCTCTATATTTTACAAGTACTCTCATTCTATTATAATCACCGAGAGAGAAAAATGTAACCCCTAAATTTATGGTAAAACTCAAGGTGAGTGTCGAAATGTGTTGACGGGGAGGGGCGGTGGTGTTATAATTATTTTAAAGAAAAATGCGGAGGGTGAGAATGAAATATATTGAAAGTAACTGTTCTATAGAGCTTTCTGTGAGAGAGCTTTGCGCCCGCGCGTTTTTGAGCGGGGATCTCGATAAGCGTCCGCATAGTTCGCTTGACGCTATGAGGGTCGGCGCTGAGATACATAAAAAGATACAGAATGAAGCGGGAGCCACTTATAGCCCCGAGGTGCAGCTCGTAAACACTTTTTCCTATGACGGAATATATTATACTGTCAGCGGAAGGGCTGACGGTGTGATAAGGACGGCTGACGGATTTATCATAGACGAGATAAAGAGCGTTCGCGGATTTGATTTTCTCGCGCCGCCCAGAGATATATTTGTGGCCCAGATGAAGTGCTACGCCTATTTTCTGGCTTGCAGAGAAGAGCTTGGCACTATCGGCGGAAGGATAAGTTACGTAAATTCCGAGAATGGCAAGATAAAATATTTCAATTACCGCTATAGCTTTGAGGAGCTTCGCCTTTGGTACCGTGACGTTATATCAAGGATAAGCACTACGGCAAAGTTTATAAAGCACAGGCAAGAGGAGCTTTTGCCCGTTGCTCGTAACGCCGTCTTCCCCTACGGAGAGCTCAGAGAGGGTCAGGAGCTTATGATAAGGGAATGGTATGGCTCGATAAAAAGGGGAGAGCGCTTTTTTGCCTGCGCTCCCACGGGGATAGGAAAGACGATGTCGGCGCTCTATCCCGCGGTCCGCGCCCTTGGCGCGGATATGGCCGATAAGATATTTTATCTCACGGCAAAATCAAGCACAAGACGAGAGGCGTATCGCGCCGCGGGAATGATATTTGAGGCGGGAACGCATCTGCGAACGGTGGTGCTCAGCGCAAAGGAGCAGGTATGTCTTTGCGCAGCGAGGATAAGCGGCAAGTCGGGAGATATCTGCAACGGTAGGGAGTGCGAGTTTGCGCGCGGATATTACGACAGGGCGCAGCAGGCGGTATTCGAGCTGCTTTCGCGTCAGGGCGGATTTACCCGCCGCATCATAAACGAGGTGGCGCTGAAATACAGAGTTTGCCCTTATGAGCTATCCCTCGACCTCTCCGAATACTGCGATATAATAATATGCGATTATAATTACGTATTCGACCCTACGGTATATCTGAGAAGATATTTTGGCGAGATGGGAGAGCGGGGAAGATATCTCTTCCTTGTTGACGAGGCGCACAATCTGCCCGATAGAGCGAGGGATATGTATTCGGCGACCTTGCGCCGTTCTCAGTTTGAGAGGATATACGCCCACATAGATCCCGAGCAAAAGGATATTGACCTTGTATTTGAAAGAATGATAATGGCGCTTCGCGCCTCAAGAAGGCTTTGCAAAGATAATCTTGTTAAGACCGAGCATGGAGAAGAGAGAGGCTTTTATATGAATTCCTCGCTCCCCGAGGGTATTATGAGTGAGCTTGAGAATTTCAGGCAGGAGTGCGACAAATGGCTCAGGAAAAACAAAGAGAGCCATCTTGCGCCCGAGATCGAGAATTTGCTCTCCGAGGTGCGGCGTTATCTCACGGTATGCGAATATTTTGATGAAAGATTTTTGTTCTATATCGAGATATCGGGTGGGGACACCCTGTTTAAGGTCTATTGCCTTGATCCGTCGTATATAATGGACGTTCTGCAGAACAGGGCGGTGGCGACCGCGCTCTTTTCGGCGACCCTTGCGCCGATGGATTATTTCACCGACGTTTTGGGCGGCGGTGATAAGGCGAACGCCATATCTCTCCCCTCTCCATTTGACACCGATAATCTCTGTGTGGCGGTGGCTGGGTATCTGAGCACGAGATACGAGGACAGAAAGAAAAATATAAACAGATACGTGTCGGCGATAGCGGCGTCGATATGCGCGAGGGCGGGGAACTACATTGTGTATTTTCCGTCGTACGAGGTGCTCCGTGATGTGTCGGCGGCGTTTGTGAAGAAGTATCCCGATGTGAAGATCATAGCCCAAAGACGGGATATGAGCGCAAAGGAAAGAGAAGAATTTATAGATAGCTTCAAGGAAGACACGGGAAAGCTGAGGATAGGATTCTGCGTTTTGGGCGGTTCTTTTGGAGAGGGCATCGACCTTCCCGGAAGCAGACTTATAGGAACGGTGATATTCGGTGTTGGACTTCCCGGACTTTCAAACGAAAAGAACATAATAAAAGAGCATTTTGACACAAGGGACAACTGCGGATATGATTATGCCTACACCTTCCCCGGAATGAACAACGTGCTTCAGGCGGCGGGGCGAGTGATAAGGCGAGAAGAGGACAGGGGTATAGTTGTACTTGTTGACGACCGCTATACCGAGGAAAAATACAGGACCCTGTTTCCCGAGCATTGGAAAAACATAAAATATGCAACAAATGCAAGTTTTCTTGCAGAAAGCGTCAAAAACTTCTGGGAAAAAGTTTAAAATGTGTATGAAATATTAATTTTCTGCATAATTGAAAAATAAATCTTGCTTTTCGGAAAGACCTGTGATATAATTCAACAAGCGCGTAAGTATGCGCTTTTTGAAGAAAAATAAGGATGTTACGTCTTTTTATACACAGGGGGAAACCATGAATTATTTGCATACGACAAAGCGGGAACTTGCAAAAGAAAAAGCGCACGTTGAGGCGCAGTATGATATACTTAAAGGAAAAAATCTCTCTCTTGACCTCTCAAGAGGAAAGCCCAGCAAAAAGCAGACTGATACCGTTATGGGTATGCTCACCTGTCTTTCGACGTCTGAGGACTGCAAGAGCGAGTCGGGTGTGGACTGCCTTAACTATGGCGTTCTTGACGGTATTCCCGAGGCGAAAAGGATTTTTTCTGAAATATTTGATATACCGATGAAAAATATAGTGATCGGCGGGAACTCGTCGCTGAATATGATGTACGATGCAGTTGCAAGAGCTATGCTCTACGGTGTTGTTGGCTCGGAGAAGCCTTGGGCGGCGCAGGGCAAGGTCAAATTCCTTTGCCCCGTTCCCGGATATGACCGACATTTCGCTGTAACTCAGTCGCTCGGCGTTGAGCTGATAAACGTTGATATGACTCCAACAGGCCCTGATATGGACACCGTTGAGAGGCTTGTTGCATCTGATCCTTTGATAAAGGGTATGTGGTGCTGTCCTAAATACTCTAACCCCGACGGATATACCTATTCCGATGAGACTGTCGAGCGCCTTGCGGCTATGAAGACCGCCGCTCCCGATTTCAGAATATTCTGGGATAACGCTTACGCTATACACGATATTTACGAGGACAGAGCCGACACTCTTGCCGATATCTTCAAGCTCTGCGAGAAGCACGGCACACAGAACAGAGTATTCTATTTCGCGTCTACCTCGAAGATATCCTTCCCCGGTGCGGGAGTTGCTATGCTCGCGGCATCCGATGAGAACCTCGCGCAGATAAGACCCATAATGGCTATCCAGACTATCGGTTCGGATAAGATAAATCAGATAAGACACGCAAGATACTTCAAGAGCGCGGCGAATATACTCGAGCATATGAAGCTCCTTGCGGGTATGATCAGACCGAAGTTTGAGATAGTTAACAGAGTTCTCACAGAAGAGCTTGGTGGAACGGGAGCTGCTAAGTGGACCGATCCCAACGGTGGATATTTTATAAGCCTTTACGTTGAGAAGGGCTGTGCTAAGAGGACTTACCAGCTTTGTAAGGAGGCGGGTGTTGTGCTCACTCCCGTTGGAGCTACCTATCCTTACGGAAAAGACCCCGACGACAGCAACATAAGAATAGCGCCCACATTCCCCACAGAGGGAGAGCTTGAGGAGGCTATGAACGTACTTGCCGTTTGCGTAAAGCTTGCTGTGCTTGAAAAGCTTTTGGGCTGATTTTACAAAGAGGAAAACTCTTTTTGGGGGCTTGCAAAGCCCCCTTTTATCTACTTTCATATATAAGCTGAAACGGAGGTGAGGCTGTGAAGCGCACACAGAGGAACACGAATCCCTATGAGTTTACCGATACGAATAAAAGATACTACACCTATGATTACTATCTCAGGCGTACCTTTGGCGGTAAGTGCGCCAAGATACCGATAGACGCGGGATTTACCTGTCCGAATATAGACGGCAGGTGCGGCGTTGGCGGCTGTATATACTGCTCCTCGCGCGGAAGCGGAGATTTTGCCGAGAGGGCGGAGGTGTCGATAGCCGAGCAGTATGAGAGGGGGCGGGAGAGGATATCCTCAAAGTGGGACGTTACACGGTGTATCCCTTATTTTCAGGCGCACACCAACACCTACGCTCCGATAGAGGTGCTCAGAGAAAAGTACGAGGAAGCGTTAGCCCTTGACGGTGTGGTCGGTCTTAATATCGCGACGAGAGCCGATTGCATAGACCCCGAGATAGCCGAATATCTTGCTGATATCGCAAACAGAACTGTGCTTACCGTTGAGCTTGGACTTCAGACCTCTGACGATACGGTAGCCGACTTTATAAACAGGGGACACAGTTTTGCCGATTTTTGCCGTGGCTACAGGCTGCTTCGTGAGGCGTCCGAGAAGATAAATATATGTGTTCACATCATTTTCGGTCTTCCGGGTGAGGACAGAGAGGGTATGATGAGGACTGTGCGCGACGTTGCGGCGCTTGAGCCCGATCAGGTGAAGATACATCTTTTGCACGTCATTCGAGGAACGCGTATGGCGGAAATATACGAGAGCGGAGAATATACCCCGCTTGGCAAGGAAGAATACGTCGCGCTTGTGGCTGACGCGATAGAGCTTCTGCCGCCCGAAACAGTGGTGGCGCGTGTTACGGGTGACGGTATGGCGGACGAGCTGTTAGCTCCCGAATGGAGCAGAAAAAAGGTGTCTGTGATAAACGATATCGATAAATTGCTCTTTGCGCGGGATAGCTTTCAGGGTAAATCTTATCTCAAATGAGTATTAATAGTCCGTTATCGGTAAAAAATAGTGAGAAAGACAATTTTTTCACAAATAACTCTTGATATATTTTTTTATTTATGGTATAGTAATTAGGTAGAAAATTTTTGAAAGGTGGATATATAACGATGACCTATAACAAGAAAAACATTGAAGACGTTGAAGTTGCCGGCAAGAAAATACTTGTTCGCTGCGATTTTAACGTTCCGCTTAAGGATGGCAAGATAACCTCCGACAAGAGAATAGTTGAGGCTCTTCCCACAATTAAGTATCTTCTCTCAAAGGGCGCAAAGCTTATTCTTTGCTCTCATATGGGCAAGCCCCACGCTATCCTTACCGAGGGCTTCGGTCTTACAAAGAAGGAGAAGCAGAAGGTCGAGGCGCTTCCCGCAGAGGAGCAGGCAGCTGCAAAGGCAGAGCTTCTTAAGAAGGCTCTTGGCGATAAGCAGAAGTTTACTCTTAAGCCTGTTGCAGACAGACTTAACGAGCTTCTCGGCGATAAGGTCACCTTCGCTGAGGATATAATCGGTCCTGACGCTAAGGCTAAGGTTGCGGCTCTTAAGGAAGGCGAGGCTGTTCTTCTGGAGAACGTTCGCTTTGACGCAAGAGAAACAAAGAACGGCGCTGACTTCGCGAATGAGCTTGCTGATTACGCAGAGCTCTTCGTAAACGACGCGTTCGGTACTGCTCACCGCGCTCACGCATCTACCGCAGGTGTTGCTGATTATCTTCCCGCTGTCTGCGGATACCTCATTCAGAAGGAGATATCCGTTATGGGTAAGGCATTGGCTGATCCCGCTCGTCCCTTCGTTGCAATACTCGGAGGAGCTAAGGTCTCGGATAAGATAGGCGTTATCAACAACCTTATCGAAAAGGTAGATACCCTTATCATCGGCGGCGGTATGGCATACACATTCTTCAAGGCTCAGGGCCACAACATCGGTAACTCGCTCTGCGAGGAAGACAAGCTCGAGCTTGCTAACGAGATGGTTGCAAAGGCTCACGCAAAGGGTGTTAACTTCCTTCTCCCCGTTGACAATACCATCGGCAGAGAGTACAACGAGAACACCGAGCATATGGTTATCTACTCCGATAGCATTCCGGACGGTTGGATGGGACTTGATATAGGTCCTGTTACCCGTGAGCTCTTCGCTAAGACCATAAAGGGAGCCGGAACTGTTGTATGGAACGGACCGATGGGTGTTTCCGAGTGGAAGAACTTCGCTGCGGGAACTGAGGGTGTTGCGGCAGCAGTAGCTGAGAGCGGCGCTATATCTATAATCGGCGGCGGTGACTCGGCGGCGGCTGTAGAAAAGCTTGGATACGCAGACAAGATGACCCACATCTCCACAGGTGGCGGCGCATCTCTTGAGTTCCTTGAGGGACTTGAGCTTCCCGGTATCGCATGCCTTATGGACAAGGAATAATCAGGAAACGATTAAAGCATAAGCTAAACAGAATACCGCCAAAGGAAAGCTTTGGCGGTATTATTAAGGAAGATAAAGAAAGGAATTTTGATTATGAATCCCGCAAAAAGAAGAACAGTAATTGCCGGTAACTGGAAGATGAACTTCACTCCCGACGAGGCAACAGCATTCATCAATGAGATAAAGCCTATGGTAGCAGGAAAGGATAACTGCGACGTTATCTTCTGCGCTCCTTACGTAACTATATCCGCGGCTATGAAGGCTGCAGAGGGCTCTAACATAAAGATAGGAGCTGAGAACGTTCACTACGAGGAGAAGGGTGCTTACACAGGTGAGGTATCCGCAAAGATGCTCAAGGCTATCGGAGTTGAGTACGTTATAATCGGCCACAGCGAAAGACGTCAGTATTTCGGCGAGACCGACACAACGGTAAATCTTCGCACAAAGGCTGCGCTTGCAGCAGGTATGAAGGTTATCCTTTGCCTTGGTGAGGTCAAGGAGCAGAGACTTGCAGGTATCACCAACGAGGTAGTTGCTATGCAGACCAAGCTCGACCTTGCAGACGTTGACGCAGAGGCGCTCAAGAACGTTATCATCGCATACGAGCCTGTATGGGCGATCGGAACGGGACTTACCGCAACTCCCGAGCAGGCAGAGGAGACCTGCGGCGAGATCCGCAAGGTCCTTGCTGATATGTACGGAGCAGAGGCTGCAGAGGGTGTTACCATTCAGTACGGCGGTTCTATGAACGACGCAAACGCAGCAGAGCTTCTCGCAAAGCCCAACGTTGACGGCGGACTTATCGGCGGAGCATCTTTGGTTGCAAAGAAGTTCACAGCAATAGTTGACGCTGCTCAGTAATTAAAATTTAGTAATTATAAAAGAACAGCCGCAGATTTCTGCGGTTGTTTTTTCGCCGACGACCGATGTGTATGGTATAATAAAGAAGTATATTAGGAGAAGTTATGTTAAAAAATAAATGGCTTATTATTTCGCTTTCGGTCACTCTTCTTTTGATTTTGGGGCTCGGCGTGTTTTTTGGAATTCGTGCAAAAAACAAAATCACCTTTACGGTGGGTGACTCGCTCCCGGACGGCGGCGGAAGGGTAGCGCACGTTATCCTTCTCGGCGGACAGTCAAACGCCTCAGGGTGCAGCCACGACGAGTACCTACGCCAAAACGTGGGAGAAGAAAAGTATGCCGAATACGACGGCGGATACGAAAATGTTTATATCAACTATTACGTTTCCGACCACAATGTTTCGGGCGAATTTGTGAGGTGCAAAACAAATCAGGGTGAGCTTGGCTGTTGCTTTGGTCCGGAGCTCGGCATGGCTGAAAGGCTTCATAACGATTACCCTGAGGAGGAGTTCTTTATCATCAAATGCGCGTGGGGCGGCACTAACCTCTTTGAACAGTGGCTCTCGCCGTCAAGTAGCGGAAAAACGGGAGATCTTTATAAGAAATTCGCCGCGTTTGTCGATGCTAATATAAAGTATCTTGAATCAAAGAATTACGACGTAAAAATTGAGGGAATGTGCTGGATGCAGGGAGAGTCCGACTCTTTTGACGAAAACCATGCAACGGGCTATGCCGACAATCTCACAAATTTCATAAAGGATATTCGCAAAAGCTATGAAAAATATGCCTCCGACGACGGTATAATTTTCGTTGATGCGTATATTGCCGATCTCCCGAGTTTTTGGGTTTACGGCGCCCTTGTCAACGAATCAAAGCGTCAAGTGGCGGAATCCGACCCGAAAAACCTTCTTATTGATACGATCTCCCACGGACTCGACACGACAAAGGAGCCAACCGACCAGCCTGACATCCCGCACTATGACTCGATGAGTCAAATAAAGCTCGGTCACCTTTTCGCCGCGGAGATTGGAAAATTCATCGACTGACCCAAAAGAGCAAGAACAGAGGATTTTGATCCTTCTATCCTTGCTCTTTTTTATTTTAATATCATAGTAAGTCTATCGTTACCTATGTTAAGCACCTTAACCCCTTTGCTCTGAGCATATTTCATAGCCTTGTATGCTCCGCCCGACTCATTTTGAACATAGGTGATAACAAGGTCGCTGTTTTCTATCATCCATTCGTTTCTCTTAGTGATAGCCGCCTTAAAATGCTGTTTGCCCTCTACGGGAATGATGACTTCACCATAATATTTCTCGTAATATTCTATGTCTTTGACAACGTAAGGAAGTGTAAGTATAAGGGCGCAGGTTTCCTCACCCACGCGGTGTTGAACTCGTTTTATTACCGATGCGACCGAAATATCGAAGTCGCCGTTTCGTCCCACGTAGAACTCCACGAATTGGTGATTTCTTATAAGCGTGTCAACAATATCTTCAAGTTTTTTCTCTAAATCTCTTATTGAATACAAGGTTCTGTGACCGAAAAAAGAAACTCTGTAAGGGAACATATCCATCTCCAAAAATAAAAAAGTGCGCCAACCGAAGCCGACGCACCGAAAAACGCAAACCCCGATTGTCGCCAAACAAATCGAAATAAAATATGCATTATAGCACATATTTAAGTCGTGGAATTTGCATTTTTACCAAATTCGTATAACTTAAATATGCGCATAAAAAAGTATAGTATTCCTAAAAATACCTCTATCTTTTATTCGATTTGTTTGGCAAATTTATTATATCACACAAAAATGTATTTGTAAACAAGAAAATAAAAATAGGGAATAAAAGTTTAATCTAAGTGGTACGTGCAAATAAGGCAAACTAAAAAAAGCCTTCTCCTGTGGGAGAAGGGGGACCACGAAGTGGTGGATGAGGAGTTAGTTTAAGTTAAGAACACCTCATCCGTCGCCTGACGGCGCCACCTTCTCCCACTGGAGAAGGCTTTTTATAAGGCTCCCTCCGGGAGGGAGCTGTCGCCGTAGGCGACTGAGGGAGAACGCGTCACAATAAAGTTAAGCAAAACTTAATATTACGCAGGCTCCTTCCACCGCTATGCGGTCCCCCTTCCTCCCGGAGGAAGGCTTATGTAGGGCATAATTTTGCTACCGCGGTGGCGTTTGTTTGTGTTGCTTGTAAAACGGGTCGTCGAGGACGCCGCCCCCTACCAATTATAGGGTAATGTTTGTCGTGCCGCGGTGGCGTTTGTTTGTGTTGTTTATAAAACGGGAGGAGCAAGCCCCTCCCCTACCAAGTTTTTTTATGTATGTAAATTTGTTGCGGTGAAATTTTCAAAAAACAATTTATATAAACGACACCTACTTCAGAGCAAGCCCCCGTCTGCGGTAGGGGAGGGGCTTGCTCCTCCCGTTTCATAAACATTACAATTCAATTTCAAGGCAACAATAAAAACATTATCTTACATAAAAAAGGGCAGATTTTATATCCGCCCTTTGATCTTTGTTTTACAAATTACTATATTACTCGCTGTCCTTTTCTACCGTGTCGGCAAATCTGAAGCCTGCGGTGGTCGCTACGGGCAGGGAGAATACAAGCGCGTGCGCTTCGGTATTTATTCCCGCGTTCTGCATTATCGCGCGCATTATGTCCTTCTTCTTGTTCGTGTCGGACACTATAAACACCATTTCCTTTTCCTCGGCAAGGGATATCCCAAAGAATTTCTCGGCAGCCTTCGCTCCCGTTCCTCTTGCTCTGATGGTCGTTCCGCCTCCCGCTCCCGCAGAACGCGCCGCATCCATTACCATATCGGTAAATCCTTTTTCGTATATAGCCACTATAAGCTCATAATCTGAGGTCATATTTTCGCTCTCCTTTTCAATTTCAGTCTGTTCGCCTGTAAAATACTCAAGGGTGTGAACTCCGCCTATGCTCGAAAGCGGTACTGCCATGGCAACTCCTCTGTCGGGAAGGTCTATCTTCATCTGCGTGGTAAGCCCACGGGTGAGTGAGTTCAATGAATTTCCGTCGGTTATCGTAAAGAGCATCGTCTTCTCGGTCCGTTCTATACCGAGAAGGTCAAGGGTCTTGGCGTGTACCGTACCGTTACAGTTTATGGCGTATAACACCTCAACCCCTCTGTCGGTATAAAATTTTTCATATTCTTCACTGTCCGAACGTCGGATTATCGTTATAAGAAAATATATATTTTTCATTATGCGCCTCCATTACAAATCGATAATGTCTTCATCGTCGAGGGAGATCTTTGCCGTCTCGGGGATATCAATAATAGTTTCTTCACTCTGAGCCGTAGCAGCTTCTGCCGAAACGCTTCTGTTATGCTTGATCTTATATATAAGACCGAGTATCTGAATGGTTATCAGGGGAGTCATAGCTACCATCGCCACAACTCCAAAGGCATCCTCAACGATATTGCCGCCAAGGGCGTCGCACGCGCCGACCGCAAAGGGGAGCAGGAAGGTCGCCGTCATAGGACCTGAGGCAACTCCGCCCGAGTCGAACGCTATAGAGGTGAATATATCGGGAACAAAGAATGTAAGTACAAGGGCTATCGCGTATCCGGGGATCAAAAACCACATTATAGATATTCCCGTGAGAACTCGTATCATAGCGAGCCCCACCGAAACGGCAACGCCGATAGAGAGTGACGTGCCGAGGAGCTTTCCGGGAATAGTCCCCGAAGTCGTTTCCTCGACCTGCTTTGTAAGCACGTGAACCGCGGGCTCAGCCGACACGATAAAGTATCCTATTATCATTCCGAGGGGAATTATTAGAAAATCAAACTTTGACTCTCCCAAGGTCTGACCTATATAGTTACCTACAGACATAAATCCAACGTTTACGCCTGTGAGGAAGAGGACAAGACCGAGATATGTATAAACAAGACCTATAAGTATTTTTATCAGGTTGTGCGTATTTATCCTTCCGCAGATAAACTGAAATACCAAGAAGAATACCGCCAAGGGGGCAACGGCTATAGCTACCTCTCCAAGATAGTGGGGAACAGATATAAGGAACATTCCTATTATGTCGCGCGAGGTGTCGACAAGCGGAAGCGAATAGTCGGTATACGCTTCGGCATCTACTCCGTAGACTAGAGAAAGTATCATAACGGCTATGATAGGGCCTATCGAGCAGAGGGCTACAAGACCGAAGCTGTCGTTCTCCGCAGAGTCGTCCGAACGTATTGCGGCAACGCCCACGCCAAGCGCCATTATAAAGGGAACTGTCATAGGGCCTGTGGTAACTCCGCCCGAGTCGAACGCGAGCGAGAGGAAGTTTTCGGGAATCCATATACAAAGTATAAACAGTACCGTATAGAAGAACAAAAGCAGGTATTTGAGCTTTATTCTGAAGAGTATTCTGAGCATTGACACTACCAAGAAAAGTCCCACGCCAACGCCAACAGAAAGTATAAGTATAAAGTTGGGGATAGAGGATATCTGGTTGGCAAGAACCTGAAGGTCGGGCTCGGAGACCGTTATCAGTACTCCAACGAAGAATGACACGAAGACTATGAGTGAGAGCTTGCGGGACTTTGTCATCTGAGTACCCACGTACTCTCCGATAGGTGTCATTGAGGTCTCAGCTCCCATCGTAAACAGCGCCATTCCGAAGATTATCATCACCGCGCCGATTATAAACGCCAGAAGCATAGAGGCCGGAACGGGGATAAAGGTTGCCAACAAAAATAGCACTATAAGTGTTACGGGAAGAACTGAGGACAGCGATTCCTTCAGCTTTTCCGAAAGCACCGTCTTATTTATTATATTCAAAAGGACACCCCCTCACCATTTCAAGCTATACCGTTACATTATATCACAGAATCGCTATTTACGCAAGAGATATTCTAAACAACTAAAAGCATCTTGCTCATTGACAATGATATTGTTGTTATGATATAATTAACCAAGGTAAATAAATGTTGTGTGATATATCTATCAAGGTTTGCATAATATGTATGAGGAAGCAAACTGTATTCGGAAAGGAACTCTGTTTCTATGAAAAATCTGGGTTACTATAACGGTAAATACGATCTTATAGAGAATATGATGGTACCTATGAACGACCGCGCCTGCTATTTTGGCGACGGTGTTTATGAGGTTGCATATACGAGAAATTATATTATATACGCTCTTGACGAGCATCTTGACCGCTTCTATGACAGCGCGGCGGCGCTTGGTATAGTCATTCCTCACGAAAGAGGGGAGCTTGAGGAGATACTTAAGGAGATGGTCGGAAAGCTCGACGATGACGAGCTGCTGCTCTATTGGCAGGTGTCGCGCGGAACAGAGATGAGAAGCCACGCCCCCTCAAAAGGTCTTGTGGGCAACATCTGGATAACGATAAAGCCGATGAAGCTGAGAAATATATATATTCCTATGAAGCTCATAACTATGGAAGACACCCGATTTTTACATTGTAATATGAAGACACTCAATCTTCTTCCCACCGTTCTTGCCTCAAAAGCTGCCGACGAGGCGGGGGTTGACGAGGCGGTGTTCCACAGAGGAGATATCGTTACCGAGTGCGCTCACTCCAACATAGCTATCATAAGAGAGGACGGTGCGGTGCAGACCGCCCCCGCCGACAATATGATACTTGCGGGGGTTGCGCGCGCACACTTCCTTGCGGCGTGCAGAGATATGGGAATACCCACCGTTGAAAAGCACTTCACGGTCGACGAGATGATGGCGGCGCGGGAGATAATAGTTACCGCATCGGGTACGCTTTGCCGTCCCGCGTGTGAGATCGATGGTAGAGCCGTCGGCGGCAGAGCACAGGATACGCTTAAGGCTTTGCAGGATAGGCTGATGGGAGATTTTATCTCATTTACCGACAAAAAATAATTTTGCATATAAAAGATCGACCGCACACACCTTGGTGTGTACGGTCGATCTTATGTCAATAGGTCTCACATTTGCTGCTTAAGTTTCTCGATACAATCTGCACATACTCTTTTTCCGTTGAAATAGATGACGTTATCAGCATTTCCGCAGAAAATGCACGAGGGCTGATACTTCTGCAAAATGATCTGATCTGAATCGGTAAAGATCTCGATAGCGTCTTTTACTTTGATATCCATTACCTTACGGATCTCAATGGGCAACACGATTCTTCCCAATTCGTCAACTTTACGAACGATACCTGTAGATTTCATTTTTTCCTCCTTTTTTTATTTTATTTTTTGGGAAATTTGCTGCTATATTAGGGTTTTGCTTTGAATTAAAACGAGAAGTGTCGTTTTAGGACAAATATATTATATTAAATCAAATTCGGTTTGTCAAGAGCTTTTTTGTAATTTTTTGGATTTTTTTCAAGTTAATAGTGATTATATGTTTTTTTATTTCATAAAGTTAATAAAGTATCGATATATGGTTTAAATGAAGTTTGGGAGGATAATAATACAAATATTGTACGGCGGTAGGAGGTTTAAATGATAAGAGGAGTAAACCGACAGGTGATAGTTCTAAGACCCGATAGGGATAGCGCATTTGAAACGGTATATTTTATGTTAAAAAGCGAACAGCAGAAACCAAGCGCTGCCGAGAAGGATATACTTCGTGAGGCAAACAAGATAATATCGGAGAATTATCCCGAAAAGAGGGGGCGCGGAGAGAAAAAGCGAAGATGCTTTTTGAGAGGGGGCATTACCTTTATGCTTGGTGTCCTGCTTGGCGTAGCGCTGAGCGGTGCGATATGGATAATGACAGTATAAGGTGTATCCCTATTGACAAATCACAATAAAAAGTTTATAATATAAGATAGTTTTGATTTTATTGGTCTTTGGAAGAAGTGCAGGGAGCGGGACTGTATTTCGGAAGAAGCCGTATTTTCGCGCGTATGTAAATATTTTAGATAGGAGAAATTATGCCCAAAAAAGCAAAAGGAAAGCTTCGCGTTATTCCTCTGGGGGGTCTTAACGAGATAGGAAAAAACCTCACAGTTCTGGAATACGGCGATGATATAATAATAATAGACTGCGGTCTTGGTTTCCCCGACGAGGATATGCTGGGGGTGGATCTCGTTATTCCCGATATATCCTACCTTGAGGCAAACAGTGATAAGATAAGGGGAATCGTTTTAACGCACGGTCACGAGGACCATATTGGCGCTATACCTTATCTGCTTCGTCAGATAAATCCGCCTATATACGGAACAAGACTTACACTCGGAATAATAAGAAATAAGCTCGAGGAGCACGTGCTGCCGAGCGAGCCTCAGCTCATATGCGTCAGCTCGGGCGACGTAGTTAAGCTCGGCGCGCTCTCGGTAGAATTTATCCACGTCAATCACTCTATTGCAGACGCTTGCTGTCTGGCTATTTCCACGCCGCTCGGCACAGTCGTTCATTCGGGCGACTTCAAGCTCGACGTTACCCCCATAGACGGAGAAATGATGGATATCACCCGTCTTGGTGAGATAGGCAGAAAGGGAGTTCTGCTTCTGATGTGCGAATCCACCAATGCCGAACGCCCCGGATTTACTATGTCTGAGAGAAAGGTCGGAAAATCTCTTGAATCTATATTTACCGCTAACCCTAACAAGAGAATAGTTATCGCGACCTTCTCCTCTAATGTTCACAGAGTTCAGCAGATAATAAATACAAGCGTTGCTCACGGTAGAAAGGTAGCTGTGACAGGTCGCAGTATGCTCAATATAATCGGCGCGGCGGTCGAGCTTGGATATATGACCGTTCCCGAGGGAGTGCTGGTTGACCTCAACGAGCTCAAGCGCTTCAGACCCGAGGAGATAACGATAATCACCACGGGAAGTCAGGGAGAGCCTATGTCGGCACTTTACAGAATGGCTTTTGCCGAGCACGCACAGGTAACGCTTGGTGCTAATGACCTTGTTGTGCTTTCATCAAGCCCGATACCCGGTAACGAAAAGCTGGTGGGGAGAATAATAAACGAATTGACAAAGAACGGTGTCAGCGTCTTCCACGACGCTGTCGTTGAGATACACGTTTCGGGACACGCTTGTCAGGAGGAGATAAAGCTTATGCAGGCGCTCCTGAAGCCCAAATATTATATGCCCGTTCACGGTGAGCACCGCCATCTGGCGGCTAACCGCGAGCTTGCTATGGATATGGGCATCGACAGCTCGCGAATATTTATCTCGGATATAGGCAAGGTGCTTGAGATAGACACCAAGGGCGCAAGATTTGCGGGTACTGTTCCCTCAGGTAAGGTGCTGGTCGACGGATACGGAGTTGGCGACGTTGGAAATATCGTTTTGCGCGACAGACGCCATCTGGCGCAGGACGGTCTTATCGTGGTCGTTGCTTCTGTAGATACAGACGCGAAGCTGCTTCTCTCGGGTCCCGATATCGTTTCTCGCGGATTTGTGTACGTGCGAGAGTCGGAGGAGCTTATGGAGGAGGCAAGGCAGATAGCTACCGATGCTATCAACAGATGTCTTGACAGAAGGGCGGCTATTGACCGAATGGAGCTTAAAACAGCGGTGAAGGACGATCTTTCAAAGTATCTCTATTCTAAAACTAAGAGAAAGCCGATGGTGCTTCCCGTTATAATGAACTTATAATCAATGAATATTTTTTATAATTTCTTGAAAATATTAATATTTTGTTCAACAATGAGCCGAAGAAAGAAGTTATAATATAGTATATTCTCACTTTACAAATAAAACAAAGGATTAAAGGTGAACCCTATGGGAAAATCTAACAGAGTAAGGGCAGAACGCGCCCAGGAAAACGTTGCAAAAACGGTTAAGTACAAGAATACTAAAAAAGGCGGAGGTATGTCTTTGTGGCTCAAGACCACTATCGCGGCTGTAATAGCTGCAGCGGTGCTTTTGGTCTGTGTGCTTGGTATCCTCTCTGCAAACGGAATTTTTGCGCGCAATACTTACCCCATCAAAACAGAGAATTATAAGATATCCTCAACTATGTTGTCTTATCTGTATAAGACAGAGGTAAATGAATTTGCTACCCAATATAAGGACTATCTGCAATATTTCAGTATAGATACCACAAGATCGCTTAAAAATCAGAAATACGGTGATGCCAACGCAAAGGGATATGCTCTTGAGACCTCTTTCCTTGGAACTTTTGAGGGAACTTGGTTCGATTACTTTATGGATCCTACCGTGGAGAGCGCAAAGCAGATGCTTGTATTCTGCGAGGAAGCTAATGCGAGAGGAATGACTCTGAGCGATGACGAGCTTAAGACTATCGATGAAGCTATACAGGGCATAAAGGATGCCGCTAAGGAGCAGAACCTTTCTGTTGGCTCATATATTTCAAGCGCGTACGGTGCGGGAGTAAGACTTAAGGACATCCAGAAGATGGCTGAGCTTGAGGCTCTGGCAAGCAAGTGCGCAAATGCGATCAGCAAGGAAACTAACGACGCTATAACCGCTGACGATATCAATGCCAAATACGACGCGGCTAAGATAGATTACGACGTTGTGGATTATTCTTATTATGCGGTTTCTGTTTCCTACGATTCTGTTGCGACCGAGGTTCTCGGAAGCGATTATACAGAGGCTGAGCTTAAGGAAAAGGCTGACGAGGTCCTTGCTAAGTATAAGGAAAAGATACTTGATGCAAAGGCTATCGCAACCGAGCTCAAGGAGAAGACCTCTGTGGCTGAATTTAACAAGGCGCTCTATACTTACCTTGCAAACAAGTATTATGACACCGAGTATGCAAAGATGTCTACAGACGTGACCAAGCCCGATGATACCGTTGCGGCTGCTATCAAGACGGCTGTAGTTGACGCACTGGTTGCAGATATCATAGCAGACAAGGAAGCGACCGCTACCGCTTACACCAAGGACGGTGACAAATACGTTGTAGCTTCTCAGGAGCTTGCTGAAAAGCTGGCGCTTGAGATAGATAAGATCAAGCAGGCCGCATACAAATCTCTCTTGGCTGACAAGGTAACCTATCTTGTTGAAAAGAAGAGCTACGTTAAGGATGACGAGTTCTCCAAGTGGGCGTTTGAGAGCGGAAGAAAGGCTGACGACGTTAAGTTCAAGATAGACGGCGACGGAGCTGACACCGACGATATAACCAAGAAAACAGGAAGCTTCGCTGTTGAGGTATACATTATAAGCAAGGCTCAGTATAAGAACACCGATATCACAAAGGACGTTGCGTATATGCTCTTTGCGACCGAATCCGAGGCAAAGGCTGCGATAGAGGCATTTGCTGCGGGAACTATATCCAAGGAAGCTTTTGAGGCGATAGCAGAGGAGAAGAATCCTACCGCTCACACCACTATTGAGGATTACGTTATCGGAACGTTTGCTATCGAGTCCTTTGATTCGTGGCTCGAGGCGGCGGCTGTAGGCGAGTATACCACAGCTCCTATCACTCTTGACGACGGAACTTATCTTGTTGCATACTACGTTGCCGAGGGCGCAGAGACCTGGAACGTGAAGGTAAGAAGTACTATTCTCAACGAGAGATATACCGCGCAGGTCACAGCTCTTACAGAGAAGCATACCGTTACAGTTAACGAAAAGGCTGTAGACAATATCAACGGCTGATATTTTGACAAATAGAATACAAATGGCATGGAGCATTCCGTGCCATTTGTTGACTTTTAAAACTGATTATTTGGAAGGATTATTATGGTACTTGACCCTAAGCAAACAACCGTAGCGTATCGCTGTCCGCATTGCGGCGCGGGCGTTATGAGTGTGGTTGGACTTTTTAGCCTCACGGCAGATATGATAAAGCTCAAATGCACCTGCGGACAGAGCGAAATGAGCATCGTGTATTCAAAGGACGGCAAGGTAAGACTTAACGTGCCCTGCATTTTGTGTCCCAATCCGCACAGCTTTACGGTTAATTCCTCTGTCTTTTTTAACAACGACCTCTTTCTTTTGCCCTGTCCCTATTCGGATATAAATATCTGTATGACGGGAGAGCAGAACAAGGTCAAGGCAGAGCTTGCGAGAACAGAGCTTGAGCTTCTCGATATGCTCCAGGAGAACGGACTTGATAACTTCGATATATTCCACGGTGAGCAGACGCTTACCGACCCTCAGATACTTGATATAATCCTATTTGTGATAAACGACCTTGATGCTGAGGGCAAGATATATTGCAAGTGCAAGACCGACCCGTCGGCGGAGGGGGCAGAGGGGAACTATGAAGTCGAGATGACCCCCGAGGGAATAAAGGTGAGCTGCAAGAATTGCGGCGCGCAAAAGACCATACCCTCAAATTCACTCATAAACGCACACGAATTTCTGAATTGTGACAGCTTGACGCTTGAATAAAAATAACCGACCGTCCGAATTTCGGACGGTCGGTTTTGCTTTTTATTTATTTTTTATTTCGCGCTGTCATAGCTATGCGCTCACACAGCTCGTCATAGGATATACCAACGGCTGCGGCTTCCTGTGGGAAGAGGCTGGTGGGGGTCATACCCGGAAGGGTGTTGGCTTCAAGACACCAGAATACACCGTCGCTGTCCATAATGAAATCAAATCTCGAATATCCCGAAAGGCGCAGAGCAGAGAAGGCAAGGCGAGTTGCCTGTGATATATCCTCAAGCTCCTTCTCGGTCAGCGGAGCGGGGCATATCTCGGTGGTCGCGTCCTTCTGGTATTTGTTCTTATAGTCGTAAAATCCCTGCTTCGGGATTATCTCAACGGGCGGAAGCACCTGACCCTCAAGTATTCCGCAGGTGAACTCTCTTCCCGATATTTTTTTCTCAACTATGAGGTTGGCTTCGTATATTCCCGCTTCTGCAAATGCAGCCTCAAGCTGCTCTTTTGTGTCAACTATGGAAACGCCGACGCTCGAGCCGCCCGCCGCGGGCTTTACCACGCAGGGAAGTCCTATTTCGGAAATTATTTTGTCGACCTCGCAGCTCTTCGCGTCGCAGTATATCCACGGGGGAGTGGTAACTCCCGCGCCTATAAGCATCTTTTTGGATAGGTCTTTGTCCATAGCAAGCAGACTTCCCGCATATCCCGAGCCTGTATAAGTGATGCCAAAGCTATCAAGTGTCGCCTGAAGCTGTCCGTTCTCTCCCATAGCTCCGTGGAGAGCTATGAAGACCGCATCAGCCAGCGCGCAAAGCTGGAGCACGTTCTTTCCGATAAGCGCATCTCCGCCGCCGTTTTTGCGCTTCAGCTCTTCAAGGTCGGGGACTTCTTCGGATACAAAGAGCGCTTCCTGTTGCTCTGAGGTGAACATACTCAAGGGGTCGGTGCTCATGACCGTGCCCTCGTAAACGTCGAGCATCAGTACCTTATGTCCGCGTCGTCTGAGCGCGGCTGATATCAGGCTTCCCGAGGAAAGCGAAACGTTACGCTCGGGGGAAAGTCCCCCTGCAAGTACTAAAATATTCAACTCTATATCTCCAATCGTGGGTGTTTCGGTAAATTATATGCGCCCATAGGGCGAAGTGTGTTATTTCGCGCTAAGATATGCAACTCTGTCGTTTCCGCCGTAATCCTTGAATATCTCGCAGGAGTATCCGTTCGCGTTTGCTATCTCGGACACACTCTCGGCTTGGTCAAAGCCTATCTCAAAGAGCATAGTACCGCCGTGGTTGAGGTATTTGCCGTAGGAGGATATTATCTGACGGTAAAAATCAAGTCCGTCAGCTCCGCCGTCAAGCGCGGCTCTGGGCTCAAAGGAGAGCTCCTCGTCAAGAAGCTCGAGCGCTTCGGTGGTGATATAGGGCGGATTTGATATGATGCAGTCAAACGTGCCCAGCTCTTCCATAAATGAGGGCTCAAAAACGTCGGCTCTCATAAGTCCAAGGCGTTCTCCCACGCCGTTTTGCTCGGCGTTCTCACCCGCTATCTCAACGGTCTCGGGGAATATATCAACTGCCACCGCGCGGCAATCGGGACGCATCGCAAGTGTAGATATAGCCACACATCCGCTTCCTGTACAGAGGTCGATAAATCTCGCTTTTTCGGGCAGAAGCTTTGCGGCTGTCTCGACAAGCACCTCGGTATCCTGTCTTGGTATGAGTGTGTTTTCGGTTATTCTATAACTCTCGTGACAGAATTCCCATATACCAAGAATATATTGCAGGGGATAGTGAGAGCATCTTTTTATTACTGCCGCATCAAGCTCGTCAGAGATAAAATCCTCGTTCGATCTCTTGAAAAGCTCGACCTTGTCTATATTACAAAAACGGCATATCAGCATTGCCGCCTCGGTTCTGTTGTTTTCAATTCCCGCCTCAAAGAGCAGATTGCAAAGCTCGTTATAAGTCATAAAGCCCTCTCAAAAAATTTATACCACCATTATAACAGATTTGCTCCCCAAAATAAAGGGTTTATAAAATATTTATCAGAAAAATTTATTGTAAAAAAATTATTTTCCTTATTGCATTTTCAAAAAAATATGGTATACTATAATCAGTAAGTAAAATTTTATTTGGGAGGATATATAAATGAAACTTTTTAACTTCAAGAAAAAGACTAACTACGGTAAGATAATCGCTATCACAGCTGCTGCTGTTGTTGGCGTATGCGCTGTTGCATTCGTTGTTTACAAGCTTATCAAGAAGTACACCGAGGATCTCGTTTACGAGTGTGACGATCTTCTCGATGAGTGCGAGGATTGCGATCTCGTATTGGATGAGGAAGAGGCAGAGGAGTGCTGCTGCGCAGCTGACGCTGAGTAATCTTATTTGACATCTAAGAGATAACAGGGGTGCCGTCTGCGGTACCCCTGTTGCCTTTAAATTGAATTCTATTTAAGTGTTTGGAGTCTGTATGAAGATTTTTGATACTATAGCCGCGATAAGCACACCTCAGGGCAAGGGCGGCGTGGCAATGATAAGGATATCGGGCAGCGATGCCCTCTCTGTGGCGGAGGCGGTGTTTGAGCCTGTATCTGGCAAGAGCCTCTCTGAGATCGGCGTGGGCAGAATGGTCTACGGAAGGATATTCGAGCGCCTGCCGAACGGAGATAAGAGCTGTATCGATGACGGTATGGCGGTATATTTCAAAGCGCCCCACTCCTTTACTACCGAGGATACGGTTGAGATAAGCTGTCACGGCGGAAGCTTTGTGAGCAGGTGCGTACTGTCTGCTGTGCTGTCGGCGGGCGCGAGACACGCGAGCGCGGGAGAATTTACCCGAAGAGCCTTTCTTGGCGGAAGGATAGACCTGAGCGAGGCAGAGGCTATCGGAAAGCTGCTTGAGGCGAAGAATATAAATCAGCTTCACCTTGCGAGGGGCGGAATGAGCGGTATCCTTACCGATAAGACGGCGGCTATATACAACGCTCTGCGGGAGATGCTCGGAAGCATATACGCGAAGATAGATTTTCCCGACGAGGATCTCGCTCAAATGTCCGCAGACGAGATGCGCGAAAGGCTTGAGGATATTCTGTGCTCACTTGAAAAGCTTGCGGCTACGTACCGTACGGGGCGAGCTGTCAACGAGGGAATAAAGACAGTTATATGCGGCAGAACGAACGCGGGAAAGAGCTCGGTCTATAACCGTTTGACCGGAGATGACTCGGCGATAGTTACAGATATAGAGGGAACTACCCGCGATATACTTAAGGAAACTGTAACGCTCGGAAAGACCACTCTGAGGATATATGACACCGCGGGTCTTCGCGCGACAGCTGACACGGTCGAAAATATTGGAATAGAGCGCGCCCTCTCGGAGATATCCACGGCAGAGCTCGTTCTGGCTGTTTTTGATACATCGAGAGAGCTTTCGCAGGACGATATTGAGCTTGTAGAGAGGCTGAAGGCGCTTGAGTGTCCCACGATAGCGCTCTTGAACAAGTCTGATATAGGCTCGGCGATGGATACCAAGGTTTTATTTGAAAGCTTTGAGCACATCGTAAACGTGAGCGCAAAGGACGGAAGCGGCTTTCACGAGCTTGGGGCGCTTGTGGAGAGTATGTTTATCGATATCGATATCGACCTCTCAAACGACGCCGTGGTGGCAGATGCAAGGCAATATTCCTCTATAATCAGGGCATCGGAGTGTATAAGAAGCGCGCTCGGCGGTATGCTTGACGGTATGGCGCTTGATCTTTGTTGTATCGACATAGAGGGCGCTATGCAGTCCTTGGGCGAGCTTGAGGGCAGAGAAGTGGGAGAGGAGATAGTCTCCGAAATATTCTCGAAATTCTGTGTTGGAAAATAAAGAGCAGATTATCTATTTTAAGAGTGAAATTTATAAATTTCGGCAGAGGGTTGTACCTCTGCCGATTTTGTGATATAATATTGTGGGTGATGAAAATGGATAAAACAAAAGGGTTGCCGGATAGAAAACATTTGCGGTTGCAGAATTTTGATTATGATACGCCGGGCGCATATTTTATTACAATATGCACACATAACAGAAAATGTACGTTATCACATATCGTAGGGGCGATTCACGAATCGTCCGAAATTAAATTGACGGAATATGGGATGATTGTTGATGAAATCATAAATGATATTTCTAAGCGGTTTAAGATAGAGGTGGATAGATATGTTATAATGCCCAACCATATTCACCTTATTATCGTAATTACAGATAACGAAGAACTACGGACGATTCGTGAATCGCCCCTACGAGGTCGTTCTATAATCTCAAAAATGATAGGATACGTTAAAATGAATGCATCTAAAGAAATTCATAGAAAATTTGGCAATACTATTGTTTGGCAACGAGGATTTCACGATCACATCATACGCGATAAAGACGATTATGAAAAAATTTCCAAATATATTTATGAGAATCCAACCAAATGGCAATACGATTGTTTTTATACAGAAGAATAAGGTGTATATAATTTAATAAATAAAATACAAAAAAACAAGGCGCAGAGCTTGAAAAGTTCTGCGCTTTTTGCTTTATCTGATATTTCCGTTGCCTTTTATAAGGTATTTCTCGGTTGTGAGCGCGGGAAGACCCATAGGTCCTCTTACGTGGAGCTTTTGCGTTGATATTCCTATCTCCGCGCCAAAGCCAAACTCTCCGCCGTCGGTAAATCTCGTTGAGGCGTTTACGTATACCACCGCAGAGTTTACCTCGTCAAGGAATTTCTGTGCCGACTCCTCGGAGCTTGTTACTATCGCCTCACTGTGCGCGGTGCTGTGCTTATTGATATGGTCTATCGCCTCGGAGATGGTGTTCACCACCTTTATTGCAAGGATATAGTCGTTATATTCGGTGTCAAAATCCTCGTCGGTGGCTTCCGCGGCGTTGGGTATGAGCACCTTGGTCTTCGCGCAGCCTCGTATCTCAAGGTTGAATTCCTCTGCTGCCTTTGCGAAGTCGGGCAGGAATTTCGGGGCTATGCTCGCGTGTACAAGCATAGTTTCTATAGCGTTGCAGACCGAGGGGCGGGAGCATTTTGCGTTTATGGCTATATCTATTGCCATTGCGATATCGGCGCTGTCGTCAACGTAAAGGTGACAGTTTCCCGCACCCGTTTCGATAACCGGAACCTTGGCGTTTTCGGTGACGTTTTTGATAAGTCCCTTTCCGCCGCGGGGGATCAGCACGTCAACGTATCCCCTCATATTCATAAGTATATTCGCGCTCTCTCGCTCGGTGGACTGTATAAGCTCTACCGAATGGGGGTCAAAGCCCGAAGCCTCGAGCGCTCTTTTCATTGTCTTAACGAGAACGCTATTTGTGTTTATAGCCTCTTTTCCGCCTCTGAGCACCACGGCGTTTCCTGTTTTAAGACAGAGCGCCGCCGAATCGACAGTTACGTTGGGGCGAGCCTCGTATATTATGGCGATAACACCGAGGGGAACGCGAACGCGCGAGATCTGTATGCCCGAGGGGCGCGACCAGCTCTCGCCCTTGCCAACGGGGTCTTCGAGCAAGGTAAGCTCCTGCAGGGAACTGCATATACCCTTTATTCTCGCTTCGGTGAGGGTCAGTCTGTCAAGCATAGTCGCGGGAACGCCGTTTTCCTCTGCCGCGGCGAGATCGCGCTCGTTTGCCTCTATTATCTCTACCTGGTCCTCCTGCAAAAACTCGGCTATTTTAAGCAGGAGCGCGTTTTTGCTTTCTGTACTCGCAAGTGCGAGCGCCGCTGAGGCTGATCTTGCACTTTCGCAGAGTATCTGTATATCCTCTTGTAATGACATAATTTTTTCCTTCCTGATATTGTTTTATAATTAATCTATTCGTTTGAGAACCTTTTCTATCTCGCAGATATAAAATCTGTGGAAATCGCCGCCGCTGTAATTGGAGAGCGGATCTTCTGCGGTGAATTTATCCTTGGCGATATCGTCGGCGTAGAGCTTACGGCATATAAACACCAGCTTTGCTTCGCAGATGACCGGCGCGCCGTCTATCATTGCGGTCGTCAGCGAGGTGTCCGAGAGCTTATCGCAATCGCGTCCGCTCTTTGTGCCGCAGTATTTTAGGGCGTCGCGGTATTTTTCATCGAAGAACGAAAGCGAGAGCTTTTCGGATCTTTCGGTAAATTCGTAGGTGTATCTTGAGGGGCGGATATATACCGTACACACGTTCTTGCCCCAAAGCACTCCCATACTGCCCCAGCTTGCGGTCATAGTATTTACTTTTTCTCCGTCCGAGGCGGTTATCAACATCCAGTCTTTTCCTATAAGCTTCATAGAGTTTTCAACTTCATACGGAGTTATTTCTTTGAAACTGCTCATAAAGACCTCCAAAAATATTATTCATATATTATTATATTATACCAAATATATATCAATTCGTCAACAAAAAATTGTTATATATAAAAATGAATAAATTTATTGCAATCTATCGACTTTTTTACGCAATTGGTGTATAATTATCGGGTATAAACTTACACTGGAGATAAAAAATGCAAAATAATCTTGATTTTATAAGAAAGCTGCCCATACCGAGGGATCTTAAAGAACAGTATCCGCTCAAGCCCGAATATGTCGAAAAGAAGATAAAAAGAGATGCTGAGATAGCCGACGTATTCACAGGGAAGGACAACAGACTCATACTCATAATAGGACCGTGTTCTGCCGACAGAGAGGACGCGGTGCTTGACTATATCTCGAGAATAGCCGAGCTTCAGGAAAAGGTGAAGGACAAGATACTTATTATACCTCGTATATATACCAACAAGCCCAGGACCACGGGCGACGGATATAAGGGAATGGTTCACCAGCCCAACCCCGACGGACGCGAGGATATGCTCGAGGGTATCATATCTATCAGAAGGCTGCACACGAGAGCAATAGAAGAAACAGGTCTTTTCTGCGCCGATGAGATGCTCTATCCCGAAAACTACAGATATCTTTCCGACCTTCTCGCTTACGTTGCCGTGGGCGCGAGGTCTGTTGAAAATCAGCAGCACAGACTTATATCAAGCGGTATCGACGTTCCCGTGGGAATGAAGAATCCGACCTCGGGAGATATTTCGGTAATGCTTAACTCTATTACCGCCGCACAGCACTCGCACACCTTCCTTTATAGAGGTTGGGAGTGTGTGTCTAAGGGAAATCCCTTGGCTCACGCTATACTCAGAGGATATCTGAACAAGCACGGAGAGTCGCATCCCAATTATCACTTTGAGGATCTGATACACCTGTATGACGAATACAAGAAGCGCGAGCTTTCCAATATGTCGCTTATAGTGGATACCAACCACGCTAACTCGGGAAAGAAGTATCTCGAGCAGGAGCGTATATGCAAGGAAGTGCTTCACGCCTGCCGCCACTCGGAGAAGATAAAGAGCTACGTAAAGGGCTTTATGATAGAGAGCTATATCGAGGACGGAGCGCAGAAGATAGGAGAGGGTGTATATGGAAAGTCTATAACCGACCCATGTCTTGGCTGGGCAAAAACAGAGAGGCTGGTATACGATCTCGCCGACCTGATATGACCTTTTTTGTCGATATTTTTGGCATTTGGAAAATCATTTTTGATATAAAAATAAAAAAGTTGGAAAAAACTATTTACAAATAGAAAAAATAGTGTTATAATAACTACACATGTCATCGGCTCGGTTTGCGGATAAAAGACTGTTTTACAGTTGTTCACCCACCGTTTGCTGTGTCTGTGACAAATAATTTTAAGAGGTGAAAAAAATGCTTAAAGACGAAAAGCAGGCAATTATTGAACAGTATGCCACCCACGAGGGTGACACAGGTTCGCCCGAGGTGCAGATCGCGCTTCTGACTTACAGAATCAACAATCTTACAGAGCACCTTAAGAGCAACCACAAGGACCATCACAGCCGTCGCGGACTTCTCAAGATGGTTGGTCACAGAAGAAACCTTCTGAACTACCTTCAGAAAACCGATATCGAGCGTTACCGCGCGATCATCGCTAAGCTGAACATCAGAAAGTAATCTCAATAATTGTCGGAGTGAAGGGTGGAGAAAGATCTCGACTCCTCACTCCGTGTTCTTTTGTAGCCCTGATATCACAAAGAAATACTTTTTCTCGCACCGGATTAGCAGTTAATTGTTTGCCGCGCATATGGCACGGATGGTCTAACGAAGCGTTACCATCGTGTGATAAACTAAAAAATCAGCAGTTCCGCCCCCCGATCTTTGGGACCGGCACTGCCGGCGACTTGGGCGACACGCAATTAAGTGCTAAACCTTTGTGAGAAAGTATAAATATATTATATTTTTTGGAGGTTTAAAATGTCCAACGCTATAAGCTCACAGATGGAATTTAAAAACTACAAGGTGTTTAATTACACCTATGCGGGCCGTCCCCTCGTTGTTGAAACAGGTAAAATGGCAGGCCTTGCAAACGGCTCGGTTCTCATTCGTTACGGTGAAACAGCGCTCCTTTGCTGCGCTACCGCGTCTGCAAAGCCCCGTGACGGTATCGATTTTCTCCCCCTCTCGGTAGACTATGACGAGAGAATGTACGCTGCGGGAAAGATCCCCGGCGGTTACCTCAAGCGCGAGGGTAAGCCCTCTGAGAAGGCTGTTCTCACCTCTCGTGTTATCGACCGTCCTATCCGTCCCCTTTTCCCCAAGGATCTCCGCAACGACGTTGCGCTCACACTTACAGTTATGTCTGTAGACCCCGACTGCTCTCCTGAGATCACCGCTATGATAGGTGCGTCTATAGCTCTTTCTATATCCGATATTCCGTGGAACGGACCGATCGGTGGCGCGTTCATAGGTCTTGTTGACGGCAAGTTCGTTGTCAATCCCACCGAGGCTGAGCAGAAGAAGAGCGATCTCCAGCTCACCGTTGCCGCTTCTACCGAGAAGGTAGTTATGATAGAGGCAGGTGCTAACGAGGTCGATGACGACACTATGTACGAGGCGATCATGCTCGCTCACAGAGAGATAAAGGATCTTCTTGAGTTCATCAACGCTATCGTTGACGAGATCGGTAAGCCCAAGTTTGCTTATCCCTCTTGCGAGCTTGACCACGATATGTTCGATAAGATCTTCGATTTCTGCGAAAAGGATATGATGGAAGCTCTCGACACCGACGATAAGAATATCCGTGACGAGAAGGTAGTTCCGATAACCGACGCTATAATCGAGAAGTTCGGCGAGGAATATCCCGATCTTCCCACTATGATGGACGAGCTTATCTACAAGATACAGAAGAAGATCGTTCGCCGTTGGTTGCTTGTTGACAAGAAGCGTGTTGACGGAAGAAGAATGGATCAGATAAGACCTCTCGGAAGCGAAGTAGGACTTCTGCCCCGCGCTCACGGTTCGGGTCTGTTTACAAGAGGTCAGACACAGGTCCTCACCGTTGCAACTCTCGGAACTCTCTCCGAGGCTCAGATGCTCGACGGTATAGACAGCGAGACCGAGAAGAGATATATGCACCACTACAATATGCCCGGCTTCTCCACAGGTGAGGCTAAGCCCACAAGAAGCCCCGGACGCAGAGAGATCGGTCACGGCGCGCTCGCAGAGCGTTCACTCGTTCCCGTTCTCCCCTCTGCTGAGGAATTCCCCTATGCTATCCGTCTTGTATCCGACGTTGTTTCCTCTAACGGTTCTACCTCTCAGGGTTCTGTATGCGGTTCTACACTTGCTCTTATGGACGCGGGTGTTCCGATAAAAGCCCCCGTTGCGGGTATCTCCTGCGGACTTATCACCGCTGAGGACGGAAGCTGGGATACTATGCTCGACATTCAGGGTCTTGAGGACTTTTACGGAGATATGGACTTCAAGGTAGCGGGAACTCACAAGGGTATCACCTCTATCCAGATGGACCTTAAGATCGACGGTCTTACTCCCGAAATAATCAAGGCGGCTCTCGCTCAGACACACATCGGACGTGACTATATAATTGATGAAGTAATTCTCAAGGCTATCCCCGCTCCCAGAGCAGAGGTATCCAAGTACGCGCCCAAGATGACCACCTTCAAGATAGACCCCGACAAGATACGCGAGGTCATCGGTAAGGGCGGATCTGTTATCCAGAAGATCGTTGCAGAGTCCGGCGCTAAGGTCGATATAGACGACAACGGAACTATCTGCATCGCGGCTGTAAACGGAGAGAGCGCTGCTATCGCTAAATCTATGATAGACGCTATCGTATTCGAGCCCGAGGTTGGCGCGGTATACACAGGTACTGTTACAGGCATCAAGGAATTCGGATGCTTCGTTGAGTACGCTCCCGGAAAAGAGGGAATGGTTCACATCTCTAAGATCGCAAAGGCGAGAATAGAGAAGGTTGAGGACGTTCTCAAGCTTGGCGACGTAGTTAAGGTCAAGTATATGGGTCTTGATAAGAAGGGCCGTATGGACTTCTCTATAAAGGACGCAGAGTAATATTTATATCGTAGAGGTGAAAAGCGAAGAGATAGCGGGGAACTGTTGTCGATTTGCTTTTCACTCTTGCTTATTAAGAGAAAACAGGAGGGACTGAGATGAAAAAGATATTTGAGCTTTTGGGGCTTAGCGGAGCCAACCCCCAGAAGACAAAAAAGCTTGTAGTTATAAGTATTTTAGTTACAGCCGCGCTTATAGTTGCTCTATTGGCGGCCTTTGTGATAGTGCAGATAGCCGAAAAAACTCAGGACGAGCCTGTTGATGACGGGGTCGATGAGCCTCAGAATTATATCTCGGTATCGGTTTCGGCTTCGGACGTATACAAGGGAGATCTTCTTGTGGTAAACAAGAACAACCATTATGCGTTTACCGAAGATAATCTTGTGGAGATACCCACTGCGGGGAACAAGTACGGTCTTAAAACGAGCGGAATGAAGGCTGACAAGACAGCGCTTGAAGCGCTTAACAAGATGATGGACGCCCTTTATAAAAACGTTAGCGGCGCTAACGTTGTGGTGACTACCGCATATCGCTCTGCCGATGCTCAGACCGCGCTCAATTCCTCTACACCTGCGGGGGCGAGTGATTTCCACACAGGAAGACTGTTTGAGCTGAAGGACGGAGAAAAATATCAGGGCGTTGACGAATTGGAGAAGTACGAGTGGCTTTATAAGAACGCGCACACGTATGGATTTATCGTGAGATATCCTGCCGATACAGAGGACAAGGCGTATTCCGAAAAAACAGGTGTTGGCGATTTTGCTTACGCGTTCAGATACGTTGGTGTGGCGCACGCTACCTATATGTATAACAATAAGCTCTGTCTTGAGGAGTATATCGAGCTTCTCAGAAGCTCGTATGAGTACGGAACGGCTGAGCTGAAGTTCAAGAATTACGAGATATATTACGTAAAGTCGGCGGGTGAGGTCACAAATATTCAAGTACCCGAGAAATATAAGTACGAGATAAGTGGAAACAACGTTGACGGTTATATCGTTACGGTAAACCGCTCGGCAAGAGCGAGTTGATATAAAATAATAGAAACATAGGAGAGCGCAGGCTCTCCTATGTTTTTTAAAGCAAACTTACAATATCAAAAGCCTCCCTTGTGTAAAGGGAGGTGGCACGGCTTGCCGTGACGGAGGGATTGTAAATAGCAAAATAACGTTAAAACAATCCCTCAGTCAACTTCGTTGACAGCTCCCTTTACACAAGGGAGCCTCTGGTTGTAGCCGTCAGTTTATCCGTCAAGTCATTTAGAAAACTGTGCTTAAGGACATGATACACAGGCTCTCCTATGTTTTTTGTAACGCAAACTTACAATATCAAAAGCCTCCCTTGTGTAAAGGGAGGTGGCACGGCTTGCCGTGACGGAGGGATTGTAAATAGCAAAATAACGTTAAAACAATCCCTCAGTCAACTTCGTTGACAGCTCCCTTTACACAAGGGAGCCTCTGGTTGTAGCCGTCAGTTTATCCGTTAAGTCATTTAGAAAACTGTGCTTAAAAACATAATACACAGGCTCTCCTATGTTTCTTTGTAAAGCAAACTTACAATATAAAAAGCCTTCTCCCACAGGAGAAGGCTTTTTATAAGGCTCCCTCTGGGAGGGAGCTGTCGCAAAGCGACTGAGGGAGAAGGCGTCACAATATAATTAGCCTAAATTTCACGTCACGCGGGCTCCTTCCACCGCTATGCGGTCCCCCTTCCTCCCGGAGGAAGGCTTTTGAAAAGTTGTTTGCAGAGCATATTTTTTCTATTCTTCCTCGCTCCATAGAGCAAAGAGTGTCAGGCTCTTCTCGGCTTGGGTATTCTCAAAATCAAATTTCTGTTTTCCCTCGCTGTCATAGTACCAGCCGTCAAAAACGTAATTCTCGCGTGTGGGCGCTTCGGGCTCCGCTACGGCATCGCCGTAGCGGAGCTTTTGAGAGGATACCTCAGTGCCGCCTGTGGAGTCAAAGGTTATCGTGAAACCGCCCTTGGCAGACAAAAAGGGAATAAGCAGAGCCATAGCGAGAATTCCAACTATTATCATTACGTCAAGCAATTTTATCGGAATGTGCGAGGCGGCGCTGCTGAATATACTGTTTTTTGAGGACATTTTTATTATTTCCTTACCAAATATTTTCTCATATCTATGGCGCACGCCACAAGGATTATAAGACCCTTGATGATATACTGCATATTCGCGTCGATGCTGAGAAATGTCAGACCGACGAATATAAGTCTGAGAAGCACGACACCCATTATAACTCCGCGTATCTTACCGATACCGCCGACAAAGGACACGCCGCCGATAACGCTTGCCGCTATGGCGTCAAGCTCGTAGTTCAGTCCTGTTGCCGCGGAGTTCGAGCCTATTCTCGCCGCCTCAATAAATCCCGTGATACCGTACATAACACCCGCAAGAACGAACACAAGGGTTATAACTCTCTTTACGTTTACTCCCGAAACGTTTGCCGCGTCGGGATTAGAGCCGACCGCAAACATATTCTTACCGAAGGCGGTCTTGTTCCAGATGAACCACATTATTGCGGTTATTATAAGGGAATACCACACAAAGTTAGGTATGGGGGTATTTCCGAGGGATAAGACACTTCCCGTTATAAATCCCGTGTATGACGGGTCAAGTCCCGATATCGACTGTCCGTTGTTGTTGCCTATGGTGAGGTACATAAGGAGCGCGCCGTAGACTATAAGCTGTGTGGAAAGTGTTACGATAAACGGGTGCAGGTGAAATTTAGCGGTACAGAAACCGTTTATAAATCCCACCAGCGCGCCTATCGCTATCGCTATAATGAAGACCACAACGAGCGACATCGTGGGCATATTGGGGAACATCTTGTTGGGGTATCCCGTTGCCTGAAGCAGAGATGCCGAAACACAGGCAACAAAGCCGACTATTCGTCCTGCCGAGAGGTCTGTTCCCGAGAGGATTATCGCACCCGCGATACCCAGCGCTATCGGCAGATTTGCCGCCGAGAGCGATATTATATTAACTATGGAAGGCCCTGAGAGAAAATGCGGACTTATTATCTGTATCGCAAATACCGCCGCGATAAGGAAGATATAAAGCGAGTTGTTTATAAAAAATTCCTTGCGGTAATTTGCTCTCTGAGCCTTATCCATCTCTTTGTATCTTTGGATAAATGACATTTATAAAACCGTACCTTTCTGTTATACGTTTTCCGCGGCAAGGGCGAGTATCTCTTCCTGCGTGGTGTTTGCCGCGTCTACCTCGCCGACCAGCTTTCCACCCGACATAACGCATATCCTGTCGCAGACCCCGAGCAGCTCGGGGAGCTCGCTCGACACCATAATGATAGCCTTTCCCTTAGCGGCAAGGTCAACGATAAGCTGATATATCTCGAATTTCGCGCCTACGTCGATGCCTCGCGTGGGCTCGTCAAGCATAAGGATCTCGGGCTCGGTGAGAAGCCAGCGCCCAAGTATCACCTTTTGCTGATTTCCGCCCGAAAGCGAACGTATCTGCGTTCTCTGTGACGGCGTTTTTATACGCATAGACTTTATAGCCCATTCGGTGTCCTTACGGCGGGACTTGTCGCTTAGCACAAGTCTTGCCTTTTTATACTTTTTCAGATTGGATATCGTGGTGTTGTCGCATATATTCAGTATTCCGAAGATGCCCGTGGAGCGGCGCTCCTCGGTCAACAGGGCAAAGCCGTTTTTGATGGCCTCACGCGCGCTTCGGTTGAGTACCTCTTTTCCGTGGAGCTTTATCGTACCGCCGCTTCGCTCGGAGATGCCGAATATATTTTCTATTACCTCTGTACGTCCCGCTCCCGCAAGACCCGCAAAGCCGACTATCTCGCCCTTTTTAACGTCAAAGCTCACGTCGTCTACTATATTGTGCTTAGAGGAGAGATTTTTGACCTCAAGTATCACCTCAGCGGGTCTGTTGGTCTTTTCGGGGAAGCGGTTTGTCAGCTCTCGTCCGACCATAAGTCTTATTATCTTGTCCATCGTGAAGCTTGAGGCTCTGTCGGTGATAACGTGAGTTCCGTCACGCATAACGGTTATATCGTCGGATATTTTCAGTATCTCCTCCATCTTATGAGATATATAGATTATTCCGCAGCCGCGCGATTTGAGCATATCTATTATTCTGAAAAGGTGTCCGACCTCCTGCTCGGTGAGTGACGAGGTGGGCTCGTCAAGCACGATGATACGCGCGTTGTAGGACACCGCCTTCGCTATCTCTACCATCTGGCGCTCGGCTACCGACATCTTGCTCATCACCGTTCTCGGGTCGGTAGAGATGCCGAGCTCGTCGAATATCTTTTTGGTTTTTTGATACATCTCACTCTCAGAGGTGACAAATCCAAGCTTTTTGGGATATCTGCCGAGCCAGATGTTGTCCATAACGTTTCGCTTGAGTGCCTGATTGAGCTCCTGATGTACCATAGCTACTCCGTGCTCGAGGGCGTCCTTGGGATTTTTGAAGGACACCTCTTTTCCGTCAAGGAATATTCTGCCCCCGTTCTTTTCGTAGATGCCGAAAAGACATTTCATAAGCGTGGATTTTCCCGCACCGTTCTCGCCCATAAGGGCGTGAACGGTGCCTTCTCTTACTTCAAGGGAAACGTTGTCAAGCGCTCGTACACCGGGGAACTCCTTGCTGATATTTTCCATTTTCAATAGTATTTTGTCAGACATATAATGATCCTTTCACTCGGTCCTCTGACCTCGCTTTATATGACTACTCGCCAAGATACTTGGAATAAGCTATTCTTACCTTGGCAACGTTCTGGTCGATAGTATAATCGCCCATATCGTCAAGTATCCCCTTATCGGCGCTGAGTCCGTTCTGCGCTATCTTGGTTATGGCGTCTGCCATACCCTGAGCGTCCTGCTTGATAGTACCTGTCATCTTGCCGTTTTTGATAAGCTCACGCGCAGCGTCGGTGGCGTCTACACCGAACACGGGTATCATCTTGGAATCTCCTCCGAGGTTGTAGCCCGCAGTTCCAAGCGCCGATATCGCGCCCTCTGCCATTCCGTCGTTGTTACAGATGACCAGCTCTATCATATTTTTGTGCTTTTCGCTGTAAGATGTGAGCGCTGTGGTCATATATTCGTTTGCGGCAGAGGCAGACCACTGTCCGTTTCTGTCAACAAGATATTTGTTAGGGTTACTTGCGTCATAGAATTTGAGGGGCTTCTTGCCTGCGGCGGCGAGTACCTTGTTTGCTTCTTCCACGCTATACTGAGTTCTGTAGATAGCCTCGTTATTTCCTTCCTCTCCCTTGAAGAGTATATAGGATATCTCTCCGTCGCCGTTGAGGTCTACCTTGGAGAAATTATCGCGAAGGTATTCGCCTATCATCTCTCCCTGAAGTATTCCCGATTCCTCTGCCTTTGTTCCTACAAAGGCGCACTTATCATAGCTGGAGATGACCGCGTCGGACACCTCACGGTTGAAGAAGATGACCGGGATATTCGCGTTCTTCGCCATTCCCACGATACCGTTCGCGGCGTCGTCAGAGCCTGTGTTTACTATATTTACTATGATGAGCTTAGCTCCCTTGGTTATAGCTGTCTGTATCTGCTCGGTCTGTGTGGTCTGGTTTCCGTTTGCGTCGTAGTTCTGGTATGAGATGCCGTTCTTGCCGAGGTCGGCATCAAGCGCACTCTTTACGCTTGAGATATAGGTGTCGCTGAAGGTGTAATAGAAAACGTGTACGTCAGCAGAGCCCTTCTGACGGTTGCAGGAAACGAAACAAGTGCAAAGCGTCAGAGTAGCCAAGATAAGGGCTATCAATTTTCTTTTCATAATAAATACTTCCTTTCCTTCCGCTTTTGCGGATATCAAAAATTTTACAGCTGTTTCAATAGATATTATTGCAGACTTCATACGCGTAAATAAGTGTGAAATTTTTACAGTTTTACTCGGCGCAAAATCGCTATTTTAATAATAATTGATATTTTTAGCACTGTTCACAAATAATTAACAAAAATAAGATAAAAAATCCTTGACAAAGGAGGGGAAAAGTGATAAATTTATATCAGTTATTTAGCACTTGAAGTTGCAGAGTGCTAAATACGAGTCAAATTTATCCCTTGGCAAGGATTTTTAAACCAAGGAAAGTGCGAAAGGAGAGGCATTGATGGGATCTTACGGTGACGTATTGAGCGAAAGAAAAAAGCTGATACTTAAGGCTGTTGTTGAGGCTCATATAGCGGGCGGAGAGCCTGTGGGTTCAAAGTATATAGTTCAGAATAATCTGCTTTCATGCTCATCGGCAACCATCAGAAATGAGATGGCAGAGCTTGAACAGCTCGGATTTCTTGAGCAGCCTCACACTTCTGCGGGTCGAGTGCCAAGTGAGCTTGGATACAGATTTTACGTTGACACGCTCGTAGAGCAGTACGCCAACACCACAAGGGATATAGTTCGGATAAATCATCTGCTTAAGGCTAAGATGTCAGAGATAGACCAGATACTTGAAACGGCATCGAAGCTTGCTTCAAGCCTTACCAATTACACGGGTATCGCGATAAAGCCGAAGAGCACGTCGGTAACTATGGCAAAGTTTGAGCTCGTTTCTATTGACGAATTTAATTTTGCGATGGTTATGATAACTTCGGGCGGTACGGTCAAAACTAAAAAGGTAAAAAGCCCCATACCCTTTGGCGCAGAAGCGCTCACAAGGCTTTCCGAGCTGCTTAACCGAGAGGTCTGCGGCATAGGGGCGGAAATGATAAACCTTCCTATAATAATGCATCTTGAGGCAGAGATGGCGGATGATTCGTTCCTTGTAAATCCCGCGGTGAAGGCGATATACGAGGTGATGAACGAGCTTGACGGCGGAGAGCTTAGATATTCGGGAATAAACAGGCTGCTTGATTATCCCGAGTATGCCGACACACAGCAGCTTAGCAATCTTCTCGGAACGCTTGAGGATCAGGAAGAGATACTTGAACTCGTTGCCGAGCCGCATAGGGACGATATAAACGTGCTTATCGGATCTGAAAGCCCTGTCAAGGTCATGAACAATTCGGCGTTTGTCTTTAAGCCGATAAAGAAGAATGGAAAGACGGTTGGAGTTATCGGAGTTCTTGGCCCGAGAAGAATGGATTACAAAAAGGTTCTGCGGACTATCGACGAGATAGGCGAGAGCATATCGGGAATGATAGACCCCGAAAGGGCTCTGGGCGAACCAAATAAGACGGAGGTTGATTCTGATGGAAGAGATTAAGAAGGAATTTACCGAGGATACGGCAGAGGTCGAGCAGACCGTACAGGAAGAGGCGCAGGAGAACGTGTCCGAGGAAAATACCGATGGCGCTGAGGAGCAGAAGTCCTCAAAGCAGGAAAAGAAAAAGATCAAAAAGCTTGAGTCTGAGATAGAGAAGCTCAGTGCTACTGTAGCCGAGCTTGAGGCTCAGATAGCAGAGGCTAATGATAAATATACAAGGCTCTTTGCCGAGTACGACAATTACCGCAAGAGAAGCGCAAAGGAGAGAGAGGGAATATACACCGACGCGTACGTAGACGCCATCGGCGAGATACTTCCGATACTCGACAATATGGAAAGGGCGCTTCAATATAAGGATAACGACAGCGAGAACATAGCCCGCGGTCTTGAAATGATAATGAAGAGCTTTGTTGACACTCTCGGCAAAATGGGAGTTTCTGAGATAGAGGCTCTGGGAGCTGAGTTTGACCCCAATCTCCACAACGCGGTTATGCACGTTGATGACGAGGCATACGGCGAGAACGAGATAGTTGAGGTCTTTATGAAGGGCTACCGTAAGGGCGACAAGGTGTTAAGACACTCTATGGTAAAGGTCGCAAACTAATAACAGTAATGATAGATAACGGTATAAACAAATGCCGTATCAAATAAAAATAATTAATAATATCCCAAAGGAGGAAATTATCATGGGAAAAATAATAGGAATAGATTTAGGAACAACAAACTCTTGCGTGGCAGTTTTTGAAGGCGGCGAGCCTATAGTAATACCTAATCCCGAAGGAGCGAGAACAACTCCCTCGGTGCTTGCTTTTGCTAAGTCGGGCGAGAGAATGGTAGGTCAGGTCGCAAAGCGTCAGGCTATCACTAACCCTGACAGAACTATAATCAGTATCAAGCGTGAGATGGGAACTAACTATAAGAAGGATATCGACGGAAAGTCGTATACCCCTCAGGAGATATCCGCAATGATACTCCAGAAGCTGAAGGCTGACGCCGAGGCTTATCTCGGAACACCCGTAACACAGGCGGTCATCACAGTTCCCGCATACTTCTCCGACGCGCAAAGACAGGCAACCAAGGACGCAGGTAAGATCGCGGGTCTTGAGGTCCTCAGAATTATAAACGAGCCTACCGCGGCTGCTCTTGCTTACGGTATGGATAAGGAAACAGACCAGAAGATAATGGTATTCGACCTTGGCGGCGGTACTTTCGACGTATCTTTGCTTGAGATCTCCGACGGCGTTTTCGAGGTTCTCGCTACCGCAGGTAACAACCGTCTTGGCGGTGACGATTTCGACCAGAGAGTTATCGACTGGATGGCTGACAAGTTCAAGGCTGAGAACGGCGTTGACCTTCGCAACGACAAGATGGTAATGCAGCGCCTTAAGGAAGCTGCTGAGAAGGCAAAGATCGAGCTTTCGGGTATGACAAGCACAAATATCAATCTGCCCTTCATAACCGCTACAGCAAACGGTCCTCTCCACTTTGACGCGACACTTACACGCGCCGAGTTCGACAGAATAACCGCTGACCTCGTTGAGAAGACGATGGGCCCCTGCCAGCAGGTACTCAGAGATTCGGGGCTTTCCGCATCTCAGATAGATAAGGTGCTTCTCGTGGGTGGTTCTACAAGAATTCCCGCAGTTCAGGATGCTGTTAAGAAGTTTATCGGCAAAGAGCCCTTCAAGGGAATAAACCCCGATGAGTGCGTTGCTGTAGGCGCGGCTATTCAGGGCGGTGTTCTTGGCGGAGACGTTAAGGACCTTCTCCTTCTCGACGTAACACCCCTCTCGCTCGGTATAGAAACACTTGGCGGAGTTTTCAACAGAATAATCGACAGAAACACAACTATACCGGTTAAGAAGAGTCAGGTATATTCCACCGCGGCTGACGGTCAGACCTCGGTTGAGATACACGTTCTTCAGGGTGAGCGCGAGATGGCTGCATACAACACCACTCTCGGAAGATTCTCGCTCGACGGTATTCCTGCCGCTCCCCGCGGAATCCCTCAGATAGAGGTTACCTTTGATATCGACGCTAACGGTATAGTTAACGTTACCGCTATGGATAAGGGAACGGGCAAGGAGCAGCACATCACTATTACTTCTTCGACCAATATGTCGCAGGAGGAGATAGACAAGGCTGTTAAGGACGCTGAGAAGTTCGCTGAAGAGGACAAGAAGCAGAAGGAAGCGGTTGACACCAGGAACCGCGCTGATTCGATAATCTTCCAGAGCGAAAAGACTCTTGGCGAGATTGGCGATAAGCTTCCCGAGTCCGACAAGGAGGACGTAAAGGCGGCTATCGAGAAGCTCAAGGCAACTGTAAGCACAGGCGATACAGAGGCTATAAAGGCTGACACCGAGGCGCTTGAGAAGGCGTTCTACGCGCTCTCCGAGAAGCTTTATGCTCAGCAGGGCGCGGCTCAGGGCGGCGCAGGCTTTGACGCGGGAGCTCAGGGTGACACAGCTCAGGGCGACGGAACTTACTACAACGCCGACTATGAAGATAAGACCGACGGAAATAACTGATCGGTAAAGCACAGGGGGAAAGGGATTTTATGCCCTTTCCCTCGTGGGCGTATATTTTGACTTTAATTTTATCGATTTTTAGCGACCGCAAGGCGGTCTATGGGAGCTAATATATGGCGGATAAACGTGATTATTATGAGGTTCTCGGTGTTGCCCGTGAGTCTGACGACGACACGATAAAAAAGGCATACCGAAAGCTGGCTAAGAAATATCATCCCGATATGAACCCGGGCGACAAGGAAGCCGAGGCTAAGTTCAAGGAAGTGAACGAGGCATACGACGTGCTTTCCGACAGCGAAAAGAAGGCTAAATACGACCAGTTCGGTCACGCTGCCTTCGACCCTTCGGCGGGCGGCGGAGCGGGCTACGGCGGCTTTGGCGGTTTTGGTGATTTCGGGGACATAGGCGATATTTTCGGAAGCTTTTTCGGGGGCGGCTTTGGCGGCTCGTCCTCAAGACGCGCAAACGCGCCCACAAGGGGTGAGGACGTTTACGCGAGAGTGAACATAACCTTTGAGGAGGCGGTCTTCGGCGTAAAGAAGGACGTAACCTTTTCAAAGGTGCAGAAGTGTCCCGACTGCGGCGGTAACGGCGCGGCAAAGGGAACACAGCCGCAGACCTGTAAGGCGTGCGGCGGAAGCGGACAGAAGAGAGTTACTCAAAGACTTGGCGGTATGGCGTTTCAGTCTACGGTGACCTGTAACGAGTGCCGCGGAACGGGAAAGATAATAAAAGACCCCTGCCAGAATTGCCGTGGCACGGGATATATCAAGATAAACAAAAAGCTTGCCGTTTCCATACCTGCGGGTATTGATGACGGAGAGCGCATCGCGCTTCGCGCGCAGGGCTGTGACGGAAGAAACGGAGGTCCTGCGGGGGATCTTGTTATAACCGTTTCGGTCAGAAAGCACAATATTTTTGAGCGCGATGGGTATAATCTGTACTGTGAAGTGCCCTTGACTGTTGCCGAGGCAACGCTTGGCGCTGAGATAGACGTGCCCACGCTTGAGGGAAATCAGAAATTTACCATTCCCGAGGGAACACAGCAGGGAACGTCGTTTACTCTTCGTCAGAAGGGTGTTCCTTACGTGAACAATTCCTCGCGCCGCGGTGATATAATATTTACCGTAAACGTAGAGATACCGAGGGGACTTAACGAAAAGCAACGAGAGAAGATGCGCGAGTTTGCCGACGCCTGCGGCGAGAGCAACTACTCCAAGAAGAGCGGATTTTTCAAGCGTATGTTTGACAAGAAATAAGGTGGGATTATGGACAAGGATTATATTTGTCAGGATTACGGCACACAGAGCGAGTGGACAAGAATAAAGGTGACAGTACCGCTTGCCCAGCTCGACGAGCTGGTTGCCGTTATGAGTATGATAAACAATTATCTGCAGATAGAGGACTACAGCGATATAGACCTCAAGACCTGCTACGGCGATCTTATTGACGAGAGCATACTGAACGCGGACAAGACTATAGCCTCTGTATCGGTATACGTTCCCGCTGACGTGGGTGTTGCGGACAACCTTGCTTTTCTTAAGGAGCGACTTGCTACCTGCGGTATTGACGGAAAGATAGACATAAGCGGTGTTAATGAGGACGACTGGGCAAACTCCTGGAAGGCGTATTACAAGCCTATCAAGATAGGAGAAAAGATAGTTATAGTTCCCGCGTGGGAGAAGTACGATGCCGCAGAGGGAGAGATAATCGTTAAGATGGACCCCGGTATGGCGTTCGGAACGGGCTCTCACGAAACTACACGTCTTGTGATATCCTTGCTTGAGAAGTATATCGGCTCGGGTGAGCGTGTGCTTGACGTGGGTACGGGAAGCGGAATACTTGCTATCTGCGCTTCAAAGCTTGGCGCGGGACTTTGCCGAGCTTACGACATCGACCCTGTTGCCGTGAAGGTGGCGAGGGAGAATATCAAGGACAGCGGACAGACCAACATAAGTTGCGATCAGTCGGATCTTTTACGCCAGGTCAAGACAGATGACGGCGGATACGACGTAATATGCGCCAATATCGTTGCCGATATAATTATAAGAATGACCCCCGACGTGGGCAGATATCTGAATGACGGCGGTGTTATCCTCGCTTCGGGTATTATAGACGAGCGCGCCGAGGACGTTGTTTCTTGCTTTGAATCAAACGGATTTGAGATAGCCGAGCGTGTTACCGACAACGGTTGGTGCGCACTCGCGGTGAAAAAGAGAAAATGAAAAACAACGTAGTATTTATAGGTATGCCCGGCTGCGGGAAAAGCACTCTGGGTATAGTTGTTGCCAAGATGCTTTGTATGGACTTTCTTGACGTCGATCTGCTCATACAAAAAAGGATAGGAATGTCCTTGCAGGAGTATATAGACAGATACGGTGTTGACGCTTTTCTCCGCACCGAGGCTGACATCATACTCTCGCTTGATTGCGAAAACACACTTATATCAACGGGTGGCAGCGCGGTGCTCATAGAGAGCGCGGCACAGCATTTGTCAAATTTGGGCAGAGTGGTATATCTTCGTTTGCCTTACGAGGCTATCGAGAGGCGTGTTACAAACCTTTCGCGCCGCGGAGTTGCTATGCGCGAGGGCGAGAGCCTGCGGGATATCTACGAATACCGCGCGCCGATATACGAAAAATATGCGTCGGTCACGGTAGATCTTGAAAATAAGGATATTCAGTTGAATTGTCTTGCTCTTGCGGATATATTGAGAGCTTAGATTTTGGACGGGTTATTGACAAAGTATAACTATAATGGTATAATTAAACGGTATTCAATATAAAGGAACGGTCACAGATATGAAAAGAGATTTTATAAAGTCGATCTATGAAGATCCCAAAGCCTACGAGGGTCGCGAGGTTGTCGTAGGAGGTTGGGTCAGAAATCTGCGTGACAGTAAGGCGTTCGGATTTATCGATCTTAACGACGGAAGCTGTTTTAAGTGCGTTCAGGTCGTTTTTGAACGCGAAAAGATCAACAATTACGATGAGATAGCTCATCAGAATATAGGAGCATCGCTTGTTATAAAGGGTACTGTAGAGCTTACCCCCGCTATGAAGCAGCCCTTTGAGATAAAGGCTACAGAGATTGCGGTGGAGGGAACTTCCACCCCCGAATATCCGCTCCAGCCTAAGCGCCACTCGGTAGAGTTCTTGCGTGAGCAGGCATATCTTCGTCCGAGAACTAATCTTTTCTCGGCGGCTTTCCGCGTGAGAAGTGAAGCGGCTTACGCTATCCACAAATTCTTCCACGACCGCGGATTTGTTTACGTTCACACACCGATAATAACGGCGTCTGACTGTGAGGGCGCGGGCGAGATGTTCCGCGTTACCACGCTTGACGTGGCAGAGCCCCCTCGCACAGAGAACGGAGAGGTCGACTTCTCTCAGGACTTCTTTGGTAAGTCTGCAAACCTGACCGTTTCGGGTCAGCTTGAGGGTGAGACCTATGCTCTTGCTTACGGCAAGATATACACCTTTGGTCCTACCTTCCGTGCCGAGAACTCCAACACCGCAAGACACGCGGCTGAGTTCTGGATGATAGAGCCCGAGATAGCTTTTGCTGACCTTGAGGACAATATGGAGCTTGCGTGGGATATGATAAAATTCATTATCCGTCACGTGCTTGAGAACTGCCGTCAGGAGATAGAATTCTTCAACAGCTTTGTTGAAAAGGGTCTTCTTGACCGTCTTAACACTCTTGCGAACAGCGAATACAAGAAGGTGACATATACCGAGGCTGTGGAGATACTCAAGAAGAGCGGCGCTGATTTCAAATATCCCGTTGAGTGGGGTATAGACCTTCAGACCGAGCACGAGAGATATCTTACCGAGCAGGTCTTCAAGTGCCCTGTGTTCGTTATAGACTACCCCAAGGAGATCAAGGCGTTCTATATGCGTCTTAACGACGACGGCAAGACCGTTGCGGCTATGGACCTTCTCGTTCCGGGTGTCGGAGAGATAATCGGCGGTTCGCAGCGTGAGGAGCGTATCGACGTTCTCACCGCGAGAATGGCAGAGTGCGGTCTTAGTGAAGAGGACTACTGGTGGTATCTCAATCTTCGCCGCTTTGGCGGAACGAAGCACGCGGGATACGGACTTGGCTTTGAGCGCATAATCATGTATCTCACAGGCATATCGAATATAAGAGACGTTATACCTTACCCCAGAACGGTAGGAAACGCAGAATATTGATAGACGGGTGGAAAGAACCCCCGACAGAGATAAAATATTACAAAAATCGACAGAGGTATTGTTCCTCTGTCGATTTTGTGTTATAATGAGTTTGGTGATGAAAATGGATAAGAAAAAAGAATTGCCGAACAGAAAAGATATCCGATTAAAGCAGTACGATTATAGCTCCGCAGGGGCGTATTTTGTTACGATATGTACCGAAAGCAGACGTCAAATTTTATCTTACATTGTAGGGGGCGACGTCCTCGACGCCCCGAAGAACGTAGAATTATCGCCATACGGAGAAATAGCAGAGAAATATATAAATCAATTAAATGATTTTTATGATGATGTCAAGATTGACAGATATGTAATTATGCCGAACCATATTCATATTATGTTGTTTGTGTCGGGGAACGGGGCGTCGAGGACGTCGCCCCCTACAAGGCAACACTCGGCGGTGTCGCAATTTGTTTCTACGTTTAAAAGGTTTTGTAATAAAGAGTACGGAAAGAACATTTGGCAACGAAATTTTTACGACCACATTATCCGAAACCGAGAAGATTATGAAGAACATATAAAATACATTTACGAAAATCCAATGAAGTGGTACTATGACGAACTATACTCAGAAGAATAAGATCACAAAGGAGAAACTATGACAGACGTACAAATAGCTTTGCTTATCGTTGGTATTTTGATCGGGGCAATACTTGTAGTGATAATACCTAAAAGTATTGTTATTTTTAGAGAAAGAAACGGGAAATATTCTGTCGATGGCGACAAAAGAAGAGAGCTTGAGGACGAGCAGCTGAATGCCGAGCCTGAGGTAATTACGGTACACGCCGAGGTAATTGATATGGAATGCGGTGTGAAAGTCTTTGGTACTAAGCTTCCGCGGACGGTAAAATATTTTATTATCAAATTCAAAAAAGACGACCAAGATATCTTGAGTATTGATGTTCCCGAGGATTGTTACGACGGATTTGAGGTTGGACTTTCGGGTGAGCTTACCTTGGTAGACGGTCAACTTAATAGCTTTGTGCCGGATAATTGATAACGTTTACATTTTGATAAAAGGAAGTTGAGAAATGAAAAAGTTTTTGGCGGTTTGTTTGGTCTTAGCCTGCTTGTTCTCCTTCGTTGCCTGTAAGGACAAGAACGAGGAGCAAGAGCTTGATACCACTAACCCATATTTTACGGGCAAGGTCATTGAGCTGGGAGAGGGCAGGTGTCTTATTGAGGTAACTCACACGGGAAGCGGCTGCTTCTTTGTTGGTGAACAGCTCTTCGTTAATACGAGTATCTCGGACTGTCCTGAATATAAGCTCGGAGATCATCTGAGAGTGTCCTTTGACGGAAAGGTAGCGCTATCCTATCCCGCTCAGGTGCTGGGCGTATTTTCTATCCTTAAAGCCGATAGCGAGGGAAATCCTATTTGAATGATACATAAAGATCTCGCCGATGTGTTATTAGCACAAAACTCGCAAAATAAAACGTTCCCACAAACCAAGTCAAAACGGTTTGTGGGAACTTTATTTTATAGTTAAAGAAACGGATCATGCCAAGCCTTCTCCAGTGGGAGAAGGTGGCAGCCGAAGGCTGACGGATGAGGTGTCCTTAATGCAAGGTTACTCCTCATCCACCGCTGATGCGGTCCCCCTTCTCCCACAGGAGAAGGCTTTTTATCTACTCTGTTTTTTCAAATTATCTGTTAACAAGAAAGTTATCGTGTTTTTTACTGTATCATATTTTCTGTATTTATCACCTTTATGCCCTGACCTCTTGCGTAGGAGCAGGTATAGGCGGTGCCGCCCGACTCGGAGGTACAATAGGTAAGGCAAAAATCAGAGCCGTTTACAAGGCGTCTGTTGCGCTCGTGCATACAGGTTGAGGTGTACTTATCAGACACGTATTCTACGCTGTCCGCCCTTGAGGCGATATATGCGTATATCTCTTTGTTTCTCGGGTTCCAGGCGTTTGTCTGGTCGCGGCAGGGGAGTATCAGCTCGAGCCTTAAAAAGTTGTATTTCTCCTTCTTTTCAAGCACCTTGAGCTCAGCCAAGGTGTCAAAGCCAAGCGCTCCGCCGCCTCTGAAAACGGTAACTCCTTTGGATATGAGCTTTTCTATCTCTCTATCAATAATATCGGGTAGCTGCGCCATATGATAGGGCGCTATGCTTCTATGTCCTGTAAAACAGCAGATCATCTTTTTCTCTTTTCGAAATGTATTTTATGTAATTATAGCATAAATTTCCTCAAAATGGAAGAGCAAAAAAATATTTTTTCATTTTTTGTACAGGCATAAACAGAGATATATGATTATAGACTTGTGATGAGGAAATATTTTTTATTCGGAGGACAAAAAATGAGAAAGAATATACTTTTTTCCTTCTGCTTTCTTATAATGATCATAATCGGCACGTCAACGGCGGCGCTTGCCGCGTCGGCGGCAGAGGGAGAGGTGATGCTATCCCCGGGACTTCAGGTGATAGCCGAGGAGAGCAGTATGGCTATGTCGGGTATAAAGGGAAACAAGATAAGCTTTGATTCCGACGATTTTGCAAGGGCGATGAACATCTCAAAGTTCAGCAGTATCACGGTGACCGAAGTGCCGCCCGTGACTGACGGAGAGCTGCTGGTCGGCTCGACTGTGGTAAACCGCGGTCAGACTATAAGCGCGGCAAATCTGTCGCTTATGAGCTATAATGCAAAGTCGCAGGATATCGCCTCGTCATATTTCAGATTTAAGATAGGCGATTCGGCGTATGATATCAAATGCGACCTTTATATGCTTGACAAGGAAAATCACGCCCCCACACTGAATATGACACCCACTCTGGCGCTTGAGGTAAGCACACACAGAAACGTTAGCTTTTACGGTACGCTTGGAGCATACGACCCCGACGGAGATGAAACTATTATAGAGGTGGTGTCCTATCCCTCGAACGGAGTGCTCGTTATCACCGATCGCTATAGCGGAGAATATACCTACATACCCACGCAAAACTATACGGGCAAGGATTCCTTTACATACGTTGCGCGTGACAAATACGGCAATTACAGCGCATCAAAGACGGTAAATCTGAGTGTAAATAAGCCTACCACATCTGTGGTCTATACAGATATGAGTGACTCTCCGCTTTACAACGCGGCGCTGACTATGACAGAGGCGGGAATAATGAGCGGAACTCAGGTGGGGGAGAGTTCTTATTTCTATCCCACAAGGACTGTCAGCCGCGCGGAATTTTTGGTGATGGCGATGAATACCATAGGAATAAAGGATATCCCCGATGCCTCAAGCACCGTATTTTATGACGATGCGGATATCCCCGGCTACACAAAGGGATACGTGTCGACGGCATACGAGCTTGGATATATAAAGGGAGAGTACGTAGACGGAAAGCTTTGCTTCTCACCGAACGACCCGATAACTCGCGCCGAGGCTGCGGTTATAGTTTGCGCTATGATAGACGCGGCAACGCCTACCGTTACCCCCGTATTTAACGACTCGAGCGAAATACCCGCATTCGCTAAGAGCGCGGTCTGCTCTCTGAGCTATATGGGAATACTTAGCGAACAGGACGGAAATATATCCGCCAACGCCGAGCTCACCAGAGGCGAGGCGGCGCAGATACTCTCTCTTGTGATGCAGACGGTGGAAAATAAATAAAGTTTATTTTCAATAGTTCTTGTAATATCCTCCCGCGAATGATATAATAAATAATGTATTATATTTTCGCGGGAGGTAGGTCTTGATATTCGTTGCCCAAGGTGAGCATGACGGCTTGAGTGTCCTTCAGATATTGCGTAACACCCTCGGTCTTTCGGGCGGTATGATAAAGCATATAAAATTTCTTGACGACGGAATAATGCTCAACGGCAGCAGGGTTACGGTGAGGGCTGTTGTACGAGAGGGGGATATCCTCTCGGTAAATACCTCGGATAACCACGCTGAAAATACGATTGAGGGGTATGATATTCCCCTCAGAATAGTTTACGAGGACGGGGATATCGTTATACCGGACAAGTCCGCGAATATGCCCACGCATCCCTCGCACGGACACTATGACGATACCGTGGCAAACGCCCTTGCTTTCAGATACAGGAATGCGGGTGAGCCCTATGTTTTCCGTCCGATAAACCGTCTTGACAGAGATACCACGGGGCTTCTGATAATAGCGAGAAACCGTATCGCGGCGGCAAGACTTGCGGCGAGTATGAGTGAGCGCAGAATAAAAAAGGAATATATCGCGATCCTTGACGGCGTTCTTAAGGACGACGCGGGGGTAATTGAGACATATATGCGCCGAACGCGCGAGAGCATTATAGTCAGAGAGGTATGCGGCAGGGAAGACGGAGCTGACTATGCGCTGACTCGCTACGAGGTCCTTCTGCGTTCGGATAAGAATACTGTTGTACGCGCTCAGCCTGTTACGGGGAGGACACATCAGCTAAGAGTCCATTTTGCGCATCTTGGGTGTCCGCTCGTCGGGGACGAGCTTTACGGCTCTGCAAGTGAGGATATATGCCGCCACGCGCTCCACGCGGCGTACATATCTTTCCCGCATCCGAGCACGGGTACGCAGATGTCGTTTCATGCCCCGCTCCACTCGGATATGAGGGATCTTATGAAAAAACTGTTTTCCGAAGAGGTTCTGAAAAATGAATTTGAAAAAGAGATCCGAGAACTCGGATTTGAGAATAGAAAAGAATAAAGGCAAAAAAAGATTACCAAAGTTCACGATAGCGCTGTATATTCTGGCGGCGATATCGGCAGTGCTTTACGTTATATTTCTTTGCAGCGAGGCTTTTTCCGACTTTTTTAACCGATATATAGCCTCGGTCCTGCGCGCAGTTCTGGCGTATCTTACTGGGTGGATACCCTTCTCGCTTGCCGAGATGTTTGTTATATTGGTGCCCCTTATAATTGTGGCACTTGTGATATATGCCAACAGGCGCTATGCTGACAGTTGGCGTGACGTATTTGTTTTTTGCGGAATAATTCTTTCCTTTGCGGGGCTTTTTTTCAGTCTTTTCACATTTGGCTTTGCCTCTGCCTACAGAGGAACGAGACTTAACGAAAAGCTTGGGATCGACAGAAGCGACGTTTCTGCCGAGGAGCTTTACGAAACGGCAGTTATATTAGCCGAGAACGTAAACAGAGAGGCAGCCTCGGTGGCATTCCGAGAGGGCGGATTTTCGGTGATGCCCTATAGCTATTACGATATGAATGACAAGCTCATAGAGGCTTATGATATAGCTTGTGACAAGTATAGCTTCGTGCAAAGGCTTGACAGCAAACTCAAGCCCGTTATGCTCAGCGAGCTTATGTCCTATACGCATATAACCGGTGTTTACTCCTTCTTTACGGGAGAGGCGAATATAAACGTGGCATTTCCCGATTACACTATCCCCTACACGGCGGCTCACGAGTTTGCGCATCAGAGGGGAATAGCGAGAGAGGACGAAGCTAACTTTATGGCGTTTCTGGTCTGCATTGAGTCTGAGGACGCCTATATACGTTACTGTGGATATCTCAATCTTTACGAGTACGTAGCGTCGGCGCTCTATTCGGCGGATCAGCAGCTCTACCGAGAGGCAAGCGCCAAGCTGAATACCGAAGTCAAGTACGAGATGAGCGCATACTCCGAGTTCTACGAAAAATACCGCCACTCTGTTGCTGCCGACGTTTCGGGAGCCGTTAACAATACCTTTTTGACCATTCAGGGAACTGAGGGAACTAAAAGCTACGGTATGGTAGTCGATCTTGCGGTGGCGTATTATAAAAGTGTGCGCTGATATATGTCGTTTTTTGTTTTTTTGAATATAATATTATAGCAGACTATTTATTTTTTGCTCGGTTTATGTTAAAATAAAGTAGATGGTTTAAATTATAACTCTTTTTAGTCTATAATGACCTTTGGGAGCTGAAATATGAAGAAGATCATAGTTCGGGGCGGAAATCCTCTTAACGGTGACGTTTATATCTCGGGAATGAAGAATGCCGCTCTGCCGATAATTTTTGCATGTATACTTAACAGGGGAAAAAACGTGCTTTATAACGTCCCCGATGTCAGCGATATCGACCTCTCACTTGAAATACTCGAATCCCTTGGGGCAAAGCACCGTCGCCTTGCTGACGGAGCGCTTGAGCTTGACACCGAGGGGGTAAGATCCGAGACTGCGCCGTATGAGTTCGTCAGTAAGATGAGGGGCTCTACATATCTGATAGGTGCTATGCTCGGAAGATTCGGAGAGGCAAGAGTGGGACTTCCCGGCGGATGCGATTTCGGTGACAGACCGATAGACCAGCACGTCAAGGGATTTGGCGCACTCGGAGCTAAGGTGTCCTTTGAGGACGGAAGTCTGAGGGCTGACGCGGGGAACGGTCTTCGCGGAAATTCGATATATCTTGACATAGCCTCGGTCGGCGCTACCGCCAATATGATGATAGCGGGAGTACTCGCCAATGGACTTACCGTAGTAATGAACGCCGCGCGTGAGCCGCATATAGTTGATCTTGCGAACTTCCTTAACATGTGCGGAGCGGATATAAGGGGAGCGGGAACGAATACAGTTAAGATACGCGGTGTGGGTGGACTTCACCCTTGTACGTATACGATATCTCCCGATATGATAGAGGCGGGTACGTTTATGGTTGCTGCGGCAACGGCGGGTGGAAGTGTGAACGTGAGAAATATTATCCCCGAGCATCTGGACACCATAACCGCAAAGCTCAGGGAAACGGGGATATCGGTTGATGTCTTTGACGATTACGTTACCGTTAGCTCGGATAAGAGATTCAGAGGTGTTACGATAAAGACCTGGCCTTATCCCGGCTTTGCCACCGATATGCACCCTCAGTTCAGCGCTATGCTTTGCTACGCCTCGGGAGTAAGTACCATAAGCGACGTTATATTTGATGGGCGCTTTAAATACGTAAATGAGCTTAAGAAGATGGGAGCTGATATATCGGTTTCGGGATATACCGCAAGTATAATGGGCGGTCTTCCGATGAGGGGCGCTGCGATGCACGCGACCGACCTGCGCGCGGGTGCGGCACTCGTGATAGCGGCACTTGCCGCCAAGGGTGTATCCGAGATAAGCGGAGTTGAGTATATCGAAAGAGGATACTCCGAGCTTGACAAAAAGCTCCGAGCCCTTGGCGTGGATATAGAGATAGTTTCACTTGATTGATTATTAATAAGCAAAACGGGAAGGTAGAGTTCTACCTTCCCGTTTTATTTATTCACCGTGAGATGCGTCTATCTTGAGCGACTCAAGCGACTTGTCGTCAAAGTATTCGAGGGGATCTACAGAGAGATCTGCAACCGTCATCTCAAAGTGCAGGTGGGGCTCTTCGGCAACCTCTATCATAGCGCTCTCCCCAACCGAGCCGATGAGCTGTCCCGCTCTTACTCGGCTTCCCTCGCTGATGCCCTGGGGGATAGTTTCGGAGAGATTTTTATAGATGGTATAGCAGTCGCCGCTGTGCTTTATTGCCACACAGTAGCCCATAAGGGTATCCTCCCATATCTTGGATACCGTTCCGTCTGCCGCCGCGTATACGGGGGCGTTAGCCTCGGTAACTATATCCACGCCAAGGTGCACTCTGTAGTCGTTCATCGTTGTGGAGTATACCTGAAGGCTGGGGTCGTGCTTTGCTGAAAGAACGCCGCTTACGGGAAGAATGAAAGAGGGAAGCTTATCCTCGACCTGAGCCGAGCCCGTGGTGCTTTCGGGAGCTTGTGTAGCGGGCGCGTCGGTAGAGGGAGCAATACTCTCTTCGGGGGCGGTTGTAGTCACCTTTTGCGCTGTGCTGTCGGGAGTGTCGGGTGTATTATTCTTCTTTCTGTTGTTTGCAACTGTGACCGACACGATAACGGCAAGCGCCGCGATGAGAACCACCGCGGTGAGTACCGTGGCTCTGTTTACCTTTGTATTTTTGAGCTTTTCTTTCAAACTTGTCTTTTTAGGTTTCTCTGACATTTTACTTACTCCTTTTGAAGTTTTTTACTGATAGTATTTTTGCCAATATAACGTGATTTATTCTTATTTGCAAAAAATCTTCATTCTGAGTGCCCGTATATTTTGATTGACTTTGAGGGGAGTATATGTTATAATATTACAGGTGTTTTGCCGACATCGTGAGATTTTAAATGGCAATAGAAAGATTTGAATTAATGAAGATTTTGGCGATTGGAGATATTGTCGGCGGGAAGGCGGTCGACTATATCTCGGACAGACTTTTCAGAGTTCGGCGGGAGCTTGGCATCGATATGGTCGTGGCAAACGGCGAGAATGCCGCCGAGATACACGGAATATCCGCAAAGGACGCCGAGGCTATATTCGAGGCGGGAGTTGACGTTATAACTCTGGGAAATCACACATTTGGGCGCAGGGATATCTGCGAGGTCTTGAGCGGGGACGCGAGTATCATACGCCCTGCCAACTACCCACCGCTCGCGCCGGGCGCGGGATATCTTATCAAACAGATATGCGGAAAGCGTATTCTTTGCATAAACATTCTCGGAGTGGCTCTTATGGAGGCGATGGCGTGTCCGTTTGCTACGGTAGACCGAATTTTGCGAGAGGAGCAGGGAAAGTACGATCTCTCGATAATGGATATCCACGCCGAGGCTACATCGGAAAAGATAGCGCTTGCGAGGTATTTTGACGGCAGGATAAACATTATATTCGGTACGCACACTCACGTTCCAACAGCAGACGAGCAGATACTTCCCGGCGGAACGGGCTATATCACCGACCTTGGAATGAGCGGCCCTGTGGGCGGAGTTATAGGCACTGACGCGGCTCTCGTTATAGAAAAGATGAGAACCAGAATGCCCGTGAGATTTACCGTGGCTGACGGTGAGATAAAGGCTCACGGCGCGATATTCGATATAGATGCCGACACGGGGCGTGTTCTCAGTGTTCGCAGAGTTAAGTTTTAAGGGGGCGGATATGATGGATGAAAATAAACTCAAGACCGTTTCCTCGGCGGCTCTGGCGTATCTCGGTGACAGTGTTATAGAGGTGTGTGTGAGGGAATACCTCGTTGGAGAGGGGTATTCGTCGTCCTCAAGGCTTAATGCGTTGGCGCTTGATTTTGTCCGCGCCTCGAAGCAGGCCGAGGCTATGAAAAATATAACTCCTCATCTGACCGAGGAGGAAGAGGCGGTATTCAGACGCGGAAGGAATATCGGTCACAGTTCAACGCCGCGCTCAGCTACCGTGGCGCAATACCGTATAGCCACGGGTATGGAGGCGCTTTTTGGCTATCTCAAGCTCTGCGGAAAAGAGGAAAGAATATCAGAGCTTTTCAGAATAGCATATAATATTGATAAAAATAATGAAAATATAAAAGAGGAGAAATAAAATGACAAATCCCGTAATTGAGATCAAGGTTAAAAATTTTGGAACTATGACAGCAGAGCTTTATCCTGAAAAAGCTCCCAAGACCGTGGCGAACTTTTTGAAGCTCGCTGAGGCTAATTTCTTTGAGGGACTTATATTCCACCGCATAATCAAGGGCTTTATGATACAGGGCGGCGGATATACCGAGGCTATGGAGCCCAAGGATACAGAGTCGATAAAGGGCGAGTTTAAGGCGAACGGATTTATGAACAACGACCTTAAGCACACAAGAGGAGTGCTTTCTATGGCTCGTACATCCGATCCCGACTCGGCTTCCTCTCAGTTCTTCGTAATGCACATGGACGCGCCTCATCTTGACGCGCAGTACGCGGGCTTTGGCAAGCTGACCGACGGATTTGACGTTCTCGATGCTATCGCATCTGTAAAGACGGGCAGCTACGGCTGGTATATGCAGGACGTTCCGAGAGAGCCTGTTGTTATTGAAAGTATTACAGTTATAAGCAAATAACAACTAAAATAATGACTAATTAAGATACTGATGAAAATGTTTTTCGATAATACGGTGTTTTTTATCGTAATCGTGACATAATTTTATCAGTATCTTAATTTTTTATATGCGATGGAGTGTCGCATTTTATGTGGAGGAAGCGATGGCAAAAAAGTGGCTCAGAGAGCGTGTCCGTCTTGCGCGGAATGCCATAAGAAATAATAAGTCCTATTATTTGTTCGGGGCATTGACTGTCCTTGCGGCTTCGTTATTCGTCTATTTCACGCACGACAGGACGCTCCCGTTTGCCGAGGGGTGGTACACCTACTACGCCAAGTGTATAAACGAGGGACAGATGCCGTACCGCGACTTTGAATATCTTTATTCACCGATATATATCAGCTTCATTACGGTGTTTACGCGGATATTCGGTTACGATATAATACTTCTGCGCCGTTTGGGAATAGTCTTCTTCGCTTTGATAGCTTTGGGTCTTTACCTTTGCGTTACAGAGATAGTTGGCAAAAAACGCGCATATATTGCGCTTGTGGCGGCTACCTCGGCGGTATTTTATATGCAGTCCGAGGTGGTGCAGACCTTCTATGACTACGTGCGGCTGATGGATATTTTCTCTGTCTTCTCGCTTTTGCTCCTGCTTAAAACTCTCAAGGCTATGATAGGAAACTCGGATTACCGCAGATATGCTGTGATGTTTGGGGTACTGTCGTCTGTATTTATAAATATAAAGCAGAATATAGGGCTCATATTTTTTGTGTATGCGGTGATACTGTTTATCTATGTGAGCGTATGGCTGAGAAATGATTGGAAAAGGGTAATCAAAGACCTACTTTTCATATTCGTGCCATTTTCCGCCGTTATGGCGGCGGTAAATCTTCCTCTTGTTATCACGGGTTCTTTCTCGGATTATATATCTATGACAGGTCTTAGCGCGGCGGGCGCTAAGGGCGGTATGAGGGCAATACTTTTTGGCTGGATAGTGAATAACGTGGGGGCATTCCGCTCAGCTCTCCCCCTCTCAATTACTACCCTTGCTGTCATTTTAACGCTCTTCTTTCTCCGAAGACGGCGCAAAAAAGGCAAAGATATCGCCGAAGCGCCGACGACCGATGCGTGGCTTGGCGTTGCTTTTGCGGCGCTAGTTATTATCGGACTTGTCATTTTGAAATTTTCAAGCGGATTTGCGCACCTCATACTTCCGGATCATTTTCTAAGCCCTTACGCGCTCTTTCTTGTGGTATTTCCCATCTTTGTTGCGATGGGAGTATGGGGGATAGTTGATATCATAGGGCATCGTGACACTTTGCGCGAAAATATGCTCATGTTCGCGCTTGCGGGCGCTTACTTTGCCATCTCCTATGGCTGTGGAAATTCGGGCGGACTTGCCGAGGGTCAGGCATCCTTTGGAATAATTTTTATAGTAACGGCTCTACTCGTTTTGCTTGAGCATTCCTATTTGCGCATCGCGCGAGGGGCGATAGCGGCGGTCTGCATCCTGCTTATATTGCAGTTTGCCTCGAAGAAGATGGTATATCCTTATAATTGGTGGGGAATGGATGAGAGCGAGTATTGGTCGAACACCGAAACGATGGATATCCCCTTGCTTGACGGCATAAAGGTATCACCCGAAACTAAAGCGGTGTATGAGGGGATATATAGCGCGGTGGTCGAAAACACCTCACCCGAGGACACTATCTTCTGCTTTCCGCAGATACCTCTGTTTTACAGTCTGTGCGAGAGAAACGACCCCGGAACGTTTACCAAGGTACAATGGTTCGACGTTGCCTCGGATGCGGCTGTTTTATCAGATATAAACCTTCTTAGGGAAAATCCGCCAAAGGCGATAATAATTTATAACACCTCTGACTACGCCTATCAGTCGCACGAAAACGCCTTTCGTAACGGAGGCGAATCGGGAACGCGTATTATGCGCGAATATCTTTATAATTTTGTTGCGGATAACGCTTACACCTGCTACGGTCGCTTCGTTGCCAACTCCAATTCGCTCACGCTCTGGATAGCCGATGACAGCGCCGAAGCGTTTGCCGTAAACTTTGAGCGCGGACGGGGAACGGCTGAAGACCCTTACGTTATCTCTACTCCCGAACAGCTACAGTTTTTCGCCCGAATGGTAAACGCGGGGCGCACCTTTGCGGGACAGTATATCAGACAGGAAAATGATATCGATATGACGGGATATGAATTTATCTCTATCGGAGAGGCTTCGGGCGGCGCTTATTTTAGCGGCACTTACGACGGCGCGGGTCACGTGATAAGGGGAATAGATATGGTGAGCGAGAAGGAGCAGGTCGCACTTTTTGGCGGACTTGCGGGTTCGGTCTACAATCTCGGCATTGAGGGCTCAAGGATATCGGGCGTTTGCTGCGGCGGGATAGCCGCCCACTCGGTCTACGGAAGCGCAAGTATAATCAACTGTTACTCGGCGGCTGATATCTCAGGATACAGGGTCGGCGCTATTTCCGATGATTTCGGCGGAATAGTTGAAAACTGTTTTGGCGCGGGATCTCTTTTGGGAGAGGAAACGGGGGCTGTATCCTTGTATATTCCTGAAAATATCAGAAACCTTTATATTTCGGAAGATAATTTTAAAAGCAGTTCTGAGGCGAATGAGGCTATAAATACAGTGCCGAGCTATATGCTTAACACCCGTGAGCTGGTGTATATCTTCAATGCTTATGTTGACGAGTGGAACAGGAGCGGTGAGAGAGGGGTACGTCTTTGCCGCTGGCAGATAGGCGCAGACGACCATATTATCTTTCTGAACGAATAAAAACAGGCGCTCGGGCGTCACGGATACCGTGACGCCCGAGCGCCTTGTTCGGAAAACTTAGCAACCGCAGCAGAAAATGAGAATAAGAGCAATGATTATTATCCAGATGCAGTTATCGTCAAAAAGATTGCACAGGCAGTTATTCATATTGAGTCCTCCCTTAAAAGATTAGCCTAAGTAGTAGGCCGAGGGGCTCTCGCCCTTCGATATCATATTATGAGAGTATTCGACCTTTTGTGATTGGGATTTGCGGCTTCAGATGTATATTGCTCTGTTAAGTTTGTACAGAAAAATTTGAAAACCCTATTGAGAAAAAGACGAAAATATTATATAATATATATAATTATTACGATTTTGGAGTATAAACGGATGTCAAACGGTGTAAATCAGAGCAATATAAGAAATTTTTCTATCATAGCTCATATAGATCACGGCAAGTCTACCCTTGCGGATAGAATACTTGAAGCAACGCAGACTGTCGCCAAAAGAGATATGGAAGAACAGATACTCGACAATATGGACCTCGAAAAGGAAAGGGGAATAACCATAAAGGCGAGAGCTGTTCGTCTTGAATATACGGCTGACGGCGGTGAGAATTATGTGTTTAACCTTATAGATACTCCCGGTCACGTTGACTTTAATTACGAGGTTTCGCGCTCTCTGAATGCTTGTGACGGTGCGCTGCTTGTGGTCGACTCAACTCAGGGTATCGAGGCGCAGACTCTTGCAAACGCTTATCTTGCGGTCGATTCCGACCTTGAGATAGTTCCCGTTATAAATAAGATAGACCTTCCCTCGGCAGACCCCGACAAGGTGCGCGCCGAGATAGAGGACGTTATCGGAATCCCCGCTGAGGGCTGTCCCGCGGTGTCGGCAAAGACAGGTCTTAACATAGAGCAGGTGCTCGAGGCGGTGGTGAGAGATATCCCATCTCCTGTGGGAGACGCGAACGCTCCCCTCAAGGCTCTTATTTTCGACTCCTATTACGACAGCTATCTCGGAGTTGTGGTATACGTGAGAATACTCGACGGAAAGCTCAGAAGCGGAGATAAGATATTGCTTATGAACTCGGGCGCTACCTTTGACGTGGTTGACGTTGGATATATGGCTCCGTTTGGTCTGAAGAAGGCAGACGAGCTTTCGGCGGGCGAGGTTGGATATATAACCGCATCTATCAAAAATATAGGTGACACGCGCGTGGGAGATACGGTAACTCTTGCCGCCGAGCCTACCGCCGAGCCTTGCCCCGGATTTAAGGCGGTACAGCCGATGGTATATGCGGGAATATATCCCGCGGACGGCGCAAAGTACGGAGACCTTCGCGACGCGCTTGAAAAGCTTCAGCTCAACGATGCGGCGCTCGTCTTCGAGCCCGAAACCTCCATCGCGCTCGGATTTGGCTTCAGATGCGGATTTTTGGGACTGCTCCACATGGAGATAATAGAGGAGCGACTTGAGCGAGAGTTCAATCTTGATCTTATAACCACTGCCCCCTCGGTCATCTACGAGATAAAGAAAAAGGGAGGAGAGGTAGTAAGGATAGACAATCCCTCGAATTATCCCACGGCAGACGAGATAGAGATAGCTTACGAGCCTGTTGTGAAGGCAAGTATAATCACTCCTACCGAATACGTGGGCGGACTTATGGATCTTTGTCAGGACAGACGCGGAACATTCCACGATATGAAATATATCGATGCTCAGCGAGTGGAGCTTCACTATGACCTTCCGCTCAACGAGATAATCTACGACTTTTTCGACGCGCTCAAGAGCCGTTCGCGCGGCTATGCTTCTCTTGACTACGAGCTTGGCGATTACGTGCCGAGTAAGCTTGTAAAGCTTGATTTTCTGCTCAACGGTGAGCAGGTCGACGCGCTTTCCTTTATAGTTCACGAGGAAAAGGCTTATGCCAGAGCAAGGCGTATCGCAGAGAAGCTGAAGGACAATATCCCAAGGCAGCTCTTTGAAGTGCCGATACAGGCGGCTATAGGCTCTAAGATAATAGCGAGAGAGACCGTTAAGGCTATGCGAAAGGACGTTCTTGCCAAGTGCTACGGCGGTGACATTACCCGTAAGAAGAAGCTGCTTGAAAAGCAGAAAGAGGGTAAGAAAAAGATGCGTCAGCTCGGTTCTGTTCAGGTGTCGCCTGAGGCGTTTATGGCGGTGCTCAAGCTTGACGACAATTGATATTGAAATTTTGATATTTACGGGGGATAATGGGCGACATTATCCCCTGTGAAGTAAAGGGGAATTATGAAGAAGCTTGGGTTATATATCCATCTGCCTTTTTGTGTGCAGAAATGCCTGTATTGCGATTTCTGCTCCTTTGCGGGGAGCGACCGAGAGCTGATGAGGGCTTACGTGTCGCGCCTTTGCCGCGATATCGGGGAGTGGTCTGCGCGCTGTGCCGAGCATTCTGTGGATACGGTGTATTTTGGTGGCGGAACGCCTACTCTTTTACCAATATCCGAATTCGAGAGGCTGATGGGGGCAATAAACAGATATTTTAAGCTTGATAAGGATTGCGAGATAAGCAGTGAATGTAATCCCGCCACGGCAGACAGGGAGTATCTCGGCGCTTTGCGCAAAATGGGTGTGAACCGCCTTAGCATAGGACTTCAGAGCGCTAATGAGAATGAACTCAGGGCGATAGGGCGGATACACAGCTATGCCGACTTTGTCGACACCTACAATAGCGCGCGGAGCGCGGGCTTTGACAATATAAGCGCCGACCTTATGTACGGTATACCCGAGCAGAGTATCAAGTCGTTTGAGAGGACGCTTGACGAGGTGATATCGCTTGAGCCCGAGCATATATCGGCGTACGGTCTTAAGATAGAGGAAGGCACGCCCTTTGGCAGAATGAGGGATAGCCTTATCTTGCCCAACGAGGACAGCGAATACGATATGTATATGCTTTGCTCAGAGTGTCTTGAGGGCGCGGGATATAATAAATACGAGATAAGTAATTTTGCACATAAAGGATATGCTTCGCGGCATAATATTAAATATTGGATGGGTGAGGAATATCTGGGGTTTGGGGTGTCGGCACATTCTTATTTTGGCGAGTGCCGCTTTGCCAATTCTCGTGATATAGACGCGTATATCCGCGGTGCTGACATATGCTCGGAGAACAGGCATATATCGCCCCCCGAGAAGCTGACCGAGTACGTTATGCTTAGAATGAGGTTGACGTGCGGAGTTGATCACGGTGACTTCAAGGCTCGCTTTGACGAGGATTTTGAAGCTCTTTATTCAAAAAAGCTTGACGGCTACGTCAAGCAGGGGTTCGTGATATCAGAGCAGGGCAGGACATTCTTTTCGGACAAAGGCTTTTTTGTGAGCAACTATATTTTGTCGGATATACTTGATTTTGAATAGAAGAAAATCTATTAAACCTGTTGACTTTAGGGGCAAAATATAATAAAATAAGAATAGGAAAAATCATAAAAGGAGATAATGATATGGACGAGAACATAATGGATAATGATTTCTTTACTCTTACCGATGAAGAGGGAAACGAGATAGAATTTGAACTGGTTGCCGAGTGCGAAAAAGACGGCAATAAATATTTCGCTATGATACCCGTTGAGGACGATAAGGATAACGACGGTGACGTGTGCGAGTATATCGTACTCAAGCTTGTTGAGGAGGACGGCGAGGAGGTGCTCGTTACTATCGACGATGACGACGAGCTTGACGATATCGCCGATTACTTCGACGATCTCTTTTCTCAGGAGATAGATTACGACGCGTGATCTTAAGTTAAACAGTGTTACTCCTGCTTAGTGCGTGATAATCATGAAAAAAACCTACAAATAGAAAAAGGAGCCCGAAACAGAGTTCGAGCGTGGTTTGCAGACCTCCCTCGCTTATCCTCGATTGACTTGTCTCGACAGTAAGCGCAGGACGTTGGGAGCAGTAAAGCGCGAGATAGGGCGCCGCCTTGCAACGCAGGGTTTCTCTATCCTGGTTACACGGCTCGGCGGGGTATAAAATGAATTTGGGGCTGTCGCGCTTAAGCAACAGCCCCAAATTCATTTAAAAGCAAATTACATATATGCTTTTGCAACTACGATAAACATAACGACCATTACAACAACGAATACGAAAGAGAGAATTGTTGTTGCTCTGCTGAATATTTTATCAGTCGTTTTACCCTTGGTCTTGCCGAAGAATGTTTCAGCGCCGCCTGCGATAGAGCCGGAAAGTCTTTTATCCTTGCCCGACTGCATAAGAACGCAAGCCACAAGAATTGCAGCCAAGACCAAAATAACTACACCAAGTGCTATTTCCATTATAAACCTCCGAGTTATGATATTTCGCCAATTCGGCGAACGAGATTGCATTAACGCTCTAATTGTATCACATCTTTTTAAAAAAAGCAATAGTAATTTTCAAAAAAATAAAAATTTATAAGAGGAAAACAAAATGAAGCTTGAAAAAGGACGTCCTTCCTACATATCGGACAGAGAAAAAAGAGAAATTGCGGTCTACGATATGCTTGACCGCCTGGATATAGAATACGAAAGAGTTGACCACGAGGCGGCTATGACGATGGAAGCCTGTGTGGCGGTTGACGAGGCGCTTGGGGTTGCTATGTGCAAAAATCTGTTTTTGTGCAACAGACAGAAGACCGATTTCTATCTTCTCCTTATGCCCGGGGACAAGCCCTTTAAGACTAAGGAGATATCGGGACAGATAGGAAGCGCCCGTCTTTCCTTTGCCTCTGCAGAGGATATGGGCAAATATCTCGGTGTCATGCCCGGCTCTGTGAGTGTGATGGGACTTATGAACGATGAAGAGCGGGACGTGAGGTTACTTATAGACAAAGACCTTAAGGATTGCGAATTTTTTGGCTGTCACCCCTGTATGAACACATCGAGCATAAAGATAAAAACGGCTGACCTTTTTGACATAATATTACCTAAGCTTGGATATACGCCTACTTACGTTACCTTAAAGGGTGAAGATTGATAAAAATGGAGCAAAAGAATAAAAGTATTTATGATATTGCCGTGGTGGGGGCAGGGCCTGCGGGGGCTGTTTTTGTCAAGGAATTAGCCGAAGCGCGCCCCGACCTTAAAATAGCTCTTATAGACGGACAGTCTCCGGATTCCGCCAAGCCGTGCGGCGGTCTTCTCGCGCCTGACGCGCAAAAACTTTTAGCAAGATTTGATTTAGTGCTTCCCAAGAGCGTTCTTGAAGACCCTCAGATATTCGCGGTGGAAACTATCGATATCGGGCAGAAGTTGGTCAGATATTATCAAAGACATTATCTGAATATGGACAGATACGCCTTTGACAGATGGCTTATCTCGCTCGTTCCGCCGTCTGTTAATATCTGTAAGGGAAGATGCAAGGAAATAAAAAAAGAGGGCGGACTTTACGATCTTTCTGTAAGGTGTGGCGACGGGGAGGAGCGCATAAGCGCGAAGGCTATTGTTGGAGCAGATGGCGGGGGTTCGGTTGTAAGACGTACATTTTTTGCCCCTATGCGTGTTCAGTACGTTGCGATACAGCAATGGTTTGAAAACAGAGGGCAGAGGTTGCCCTATTACTCCTGTATATTTGATGCCAAAACGAGCGACAGCTGCTCGTGGACGATACATAAGGGAAACCACGTTATATTCGGCGGAGCATTTGAAAGGCAGGGCTGCCGCGGGGCGTTTGATGAACAGAAATCAAGGCTTGAGGATTTTCTGGGAGAGCCTTTCGGAGAGCCTGTTAAGACCGAGGCGTGTCTTGTTTCAAGTCCGCGCGCGATGAAGGATTTCTGCACGGGCAAGGAGAGCGTTTTCCTCCTTGGCGAGGCGGCGGGATTTATAAGCGCCAGCTCCTTTGAGGGGCTCAGCAGCGCGATGCACAGCGGAAAGATACTTGCCGATGCCTTTGCCAAGGGCGCTGACTATGATGACGTGCAGAGAATATACCGTAAAAACACACGCGCTCTGCGCCTCAAACTCCGCCAGAAATCGGTAAAAAGAGCTTTTTTGTGCAATAGCTTTACCAGAGCTCTTATAATGAGAAGCGGAATACAGAGTATAAGTCCTTATAAAAAGAAGAAATAGAGGAATATTTACTAAAAAAGTCGCCCTTTTATAAGGGCGACTTTTTTATTATGTATTTCCCGTAACTATTCGCGGTACTCTTGAGGTTATAAGACAGATGCACTCATATTCTATGGTGTCTGCCATTTTGGCAAGCTTTGTAAGCTCGTCTGCGGAATTTCCGAATATTATGACCTTATCCCCAACCTCGGCGTCGATGTCGGTGACGTCTATCATACACTGATCCATACATACCCGCCCTACAACGGTTGCCGTTCTTGCACCGTTCTTGGTGAGTACTGTCACGGTTGCGCCTGTATAGCGCCGGATAAATCCGTCGGCGTATCCTATCGGAATAACGGCGACAGTCCTGTCCTCCTCGGCGGTATATATGCCGCCGTAGCTTACGCTATCTCCCGCAGAGAGCGTGTGCTTATGCGCGATAACGGTGCACAGCTTCATTACAGGGAGCAGTCCGTACTTGTCTACCGTTCGTGAGCTGTGTGTTCCGTACAGGGTTATGCCCACGCGGCAGGCATCAAAATGGTATTCGGGGAATCCCATAGTGGCGGCGCTGTTGCAGACGTGTCTGAATTTTACGTCTATACCCGCATCAAGGAGCGCTTTGTCGGTTTTTTGAAAACGTTCCGCTTGTAAAGTGGTGAACGAGTGGGGAGAAAAGTCCTCAATATCCTCGTCTGCCTTGGAGAAGTGGGTAAACATTCCACAAATATCTATATTTTTGCATTTTGATATCTCTACTATTTGCGATACCGTTTTTGATATGTCTTCGTCCGTCTTTGCGGCAAAGCCAATGCGGTTCATTCCCGTGTCAAGCTTTATGTGAGCGCGTATTTTTACTTTTGCTTTTTCAGCTTCCTTTGCAAGCTCGCGGGCAAAATCGGGGTCTATGAGCGATGCGGTGATCTTGTATTCCGCAAGAAGCGCTGCCTGGCTGGGCAGAGTATAACCGAGCAGCAATATCTCGGCATCAGACTTCACGGCATTGCAGACGTTTCGTATATCGATAGCTTCCTCTATTGATGACACGCCAAAAAAGCGGCATCCCTCCTCAAGCAACGCAAGACAACAGTTCTTTGCACCGTGCCCGTAAGCGTCTGCCTTGAGTACACACATCACAGCCGTATTCTTTGAGCTTTGAGATATAATATCCTTTATTTTTCTATAGTTGTGTTTAAGCGCTCCAATATCTATCTCGGCATAGGATTTATGGTTTCCGAGCATAGGCATTGAAGAGTAAAGATGATATTTTTTCTTCATAACAAACTCTCTATCACAGTTATACATAAACATTTTATCACATTATCTCTCCTGTTTCAAGGATATTTTTTAGTATTAAAAGATATTTTTTCTCATATTGTATTTTAAAGGAATTATTCGGGGGGCAGGTGCAAATAATGAAAAGGGTGTTGGCTCTGTTTTTGCTTTTATTTATCTTGTCGGGGTGCGGACCGACCGACAATATATCTCTTACTTATGCGGGAAAGGATATTGAATGCGAGATAGCTTACGCGTGGGACGATATGAATATACGCGGTATATTTAAATCGCGCAAGAGCGAGGCGGGGAGAGATATTGAATTTACCTTTATTGAGCCCGACGCGCTTTGCGGCGTGAGGGTGAAAAGAGTGGATACAGAGGTATCGGCAGAGCTTGACGTCATAGAGATATGCGCCGACGAGTTCGCACCCTGGCTTGGGGTAGAAGCCTTGTTTAAAAGTGAGGGTGAGATCGTGGAGTCCTCGCTCACCGAGCTTGGTGGGGAGCGGCTCAACAAGGTAGTTCTATCGACCGAGGACGGGAATAGGCTTGAAATATTCCTTTCGGGGGATAGCGGATATCCTGTGATGGTATGCGGGGCGGTGAACGGACGTCCTGTTGAGGGAAAGGTGCTTAGATTTACGGAAAAATAGAAGGGAAGTAGGGTATGAGGATACTTATGCTGGTCGCGGAGCTCGACATCGGTGGGGCGGAAACCCACATATGTGAGCTTTCAAGGGAGCTTGCCAAGCAGAAAAATGAGGTCTTTGTGGTATCGGGTGGGGGAAGAATGACAAAATCGCTTTGCGACAACGGAGTGAAGCATATCAAGATCCCTTTGGGTGTGTCGAACCCCATATCTATGTTATTTTCTTACTTCCGTTTGCGCCGTTTGATAAAAAACGGCGCTTTTGATATAGTACACGCTCATTCAAGACTTGCTTCTTTTATGGCAGAGCGCATAACTCGCCATCTCGGGTGTGCTTTCGTTACCACCGTTCACGCAAAATTTTCCCTCTCTCCAATAAAAAAGTATATGACGAGGTGGGGGAGCTATACCATAGCTGTGAGTGAAGATCTTTGGGAATATCTGAGGGAAAATTATGACGTATCCCCCGACAGAACGCGAATAATATCAAACGGAGTGGATACGGCTCGATTTTTGCCCAATCGCAAAAGTGGAGAGAAAGTGGGGAAAAGGATAGTTTTTGTCAGTAGGCTTGATGCCGATTGTTCGGAAGGCGCGTACGCGCTCGTTTCTGTTGCCAAGGATCTGTCTGCGCGCTACGAAAAACTCAATATCGAGATCATTGGCGGGGGAGAGGAATATCATAAGCTCTGCGAGGCGGCGCAGAGTGTGAACGGAGAGCTCGGATATCCTTGCATTATAATGTCGGGCGGTTGCTTGGAGATTGAAAAGCGCATATCGTCGGCTGATGCCTTTGTGGGGGTATCGAGGGCGGCGCTTGAGGCGATGTCCTGCGGTGTGCCCGTGGTCCTTGCGGGAAATGAAGGTTTTTTGGGAGAGATAGATAGATCAAACCTTGATATAGCTAAAAAAAGCAATTTTTGTGCAAGAGGGTGCGAAGCTATCAGCGAGAAGAAATTGTTTGATAGTCTTTGCTCGGTCTTGGATATGTCCGAGGAAGAAAGAAAAAAGAGGGGAGAGCTTTTGAGAGAATATGTTATAGAGAACAACAGCGTGCTTGATATGGCGCGTAAAACGCTTGAGGTATACCGCACTCAGATATCCGAATGCCCTTGCGGTCACGACGTGTGCATCTGCGGTTATTACGGCTTTGGAAATACGGGAGATGAGATCTTGTTGGGACAAGCTATAAAGAGGGCGAGGGAGAGATTTGGTGGCGGCATAACGGCGTTTACAAAATCTCCGAGGAAAGACAGATGGCGTTTTGGAGTGAGGTGTGTATCAAGGTCAAATGTTTTTTCTATGATCAGAGCCATCAGAAAAAGCCGACGTCTTATTTTTGGCGGCGGTACGCTTTTTCAGGACTCTACGAGCTTGCGCTCATTTTTTTATTACGCGCTTATTGCTGAAATTGCTATAAGATGCGGAGCTTCGATAGAGTTTTGGGGGAGCGGACTTGGGCCTCTTAAAAGTAGAATTTCCAAAAAGCTTCTGGGGAGGATTCTTGATAAGAGCTCGTATATAGGGCTTCGCGACAAACGCTCCTTAAAATTGGCGGAAGAGCTTGGCGTGGTGGGGGATAAGATAGTTTACGACGCGGATATGGCGCTTCGGGTGGGGGCGTGTTCCCGTGACAGGCTTGAATATCTGATGCGAAGACTTGATATTACAAGCAAGGAGCGCTTTTGTGTTGTTTCAGTATCGGGAAGATGCGGAAATGCTGAGCTGAATATACTCGAAAACAGGATCTCGGAGCTTATCGGACAAGAGATAAAATGTATAGTGGTGGGGATATTTCCCAAGGAAGATAGAGAAATATCGCTAATTTTATCGAATAAGTGGGGAATAAAGTATACAGAGCGGCTTTCGGGCTCGGAGCTTGTTGGCTTGTTATCCTGTGCTGAGTTCGCCTGCGGTATGAGGCTGCATTTGCTGATACTTGCCAAGGCGGCGGGCGCAAAATTTGAGGGGATAGGCAAAGATCCGAAGATAAGCTCATTTTGCGAGGAGTACGGCGGAAGGTATCTTGAATAAAATCTCTTTAAATCATATTGAAAACTATTGAAAAGGGCGTGGGGGTGTGTTATAATATGTCTGTATTTTTTAAGCCGCGCCTTGTATTTGCGCGGCGGAAAGGCTATTTGCGATATGAAGACGAGAATTGGTATTTACGGATATGGAAATCTTGGCAGGGGAGTGGAGAACGCTCTGCGCCAAAATCCTGATATGGAGCTTGTGGCGGTGTTTACACGAAGAGATCCCGCAAGTCTTAAGATAGCTACCGAGGGCGCGAAGGTCCTCTCTGCGGCTGATGTGGAGAAATATGCAGACGATATAGACGTTATGGTTATATGCGGCGGAAGCGCTACTGATCTGCCCGTGCAGACCCCCGCTCTTGCCAAATACTTTTGTGTTATAGACAGCTTCGACACCCACGCGAAGATCCCCGAGCATTTCGCAAAGGTTGACACCGCTGCAAAAGAGGGCGGAAAGACCGCTATGATATCGGTGGGCTGGGACCCCGGTATGTTTTCTGTCAACCGTCTTTATGCGGGGGCTATACTTCCCGACGGCAAGGATTACACTTTTTGGGGAAAGGGAGTAAGTCAGGGTCATTCGGACGCTATTCGCAGAATAGAGGGAGTGCTTGACGCTAAGCAGTACACCATACCCGTCCAAGAAGCGCTTGATGCGGCAAGATCGGGTAGCAATCCCGAGCTTACGACCCGTCAGAAGCACCTTCGTGAATGCTTCGTTGTAGCCGCAGAGGGTGCAGATCTTTCGAGAATAGAAAAAGAAATAAAGGAAATGCCCAACTATTTCGCCGATTACGATACTACCGTTCATTTCATAAGCGCGGAGGAGCTTCGCCGCGACCATAGCGGTATTCCTCACGGTGGTTTTGTTATAAGAAGCGGAAGAACGGGCGCGGATCTTGAAAATAATCATATAATAGAGTACAGCCTGAAGCTCGATTCCAATCCCGAATTTACGGCGTCTGTGATAGTTGCTTATGCAAGAGCACTTCACAGAATGTACACAGAGGGCGCGGTTGGCTGCAAGACGGTATTTGACGTTCCGCCCGCTTATCTGAGTCCCAAATCATATCTCGAAATTATTTCGAGCTTACTGTGAGGCACGTATTATGTCTGAAAAGTATGCTATAGGTGTAGATTTTGGTACGCTGTCGGCAAGAGCGTTGGTGGTAAGAGCTTCCGACGGCGCGGAGCTTGGAGAGGCTGTTTTTGAGTATACGCACTCTGTGATGGAAAGAGAGCTTCCGTGCGGAATTAAGCTTTGCCATAACAGCGCCCTGCAAGACCCCGCGGATTACCTTGAGGCGCTTGGGAAAGTGATCCCCGAGGCTATGAAAACGGCGGGGGTCGATAAGGAAGATATATGCGGTATAGGTGTTGACTTTACCAACTGCACACTTATTCCTGTATATTCCGATGGTACTCCTCTGTGCTTTGACGAAAAGTACAGAGAAGAGCCGCATGCCTATGCAAAGCTCTGGAAGCACCACGCCGCGCTTGATGAAGCCGAGGAGCTTACCCGTATCGCCGCAGAGCGAGGAGAGGACTTTCTTTCAAGGTACGGCGGAAGGATATCCTGTGAGTGGGTATTCCCCAAGGTATGGGAGATACTTAAGCGCGCCCCCGAGGTCTATAGGGATACCGATAGATTTGTAGAAGCTGGAGATTGGGTCACCTGGATGCTTACGGGAAAAGAGGTACACGCGCCGAGCTATGCGGGATACAAGGCGCTTTGGAGCGCTGACGAGGGATATCCCGACACCGAGTTTTTCGCCTCTCTTGACGAGAGGATGCGGGATATAGTTGGAACTAAGATAAGCAAGGATATTCTGCTTGACAACGTGAAAGCGGGGGTTATCGGAGAGAGGGGAGCGTGGCTCACATCTCTTTGCGAGGGAACACCCGTTGCGGTCGCTATGCCCGACGGACACTCTCCGCTACCTGCGATGAATATAACCGAGGCAGGTGAGCTTGCCATAATACTCGGAACATCTGCCCCGCATATAGTACACAGCGAGCGCGCTGTGAGTGTTCCCGGTGTGTGCGGTTACGCAAAATACGGGGCGTTGCCGGGAGTTTATACATACGAGGCGGGACAGGCCTGTCTTGGAGATGGATACGACCGTTTTGTTCGCAATTTCGTTCCCGAAAGCTATAGCGAGCAGGCTCGCGCCGAGGGAATCAATATACATAAATTCCTAAGAGAAAAGGCGAAGAAATTGCGCCCGGGGGAGAGCGGACTTATCTGTCTTGATTGGTTCAACGGAAACAGAAGTGTGTTGGTTGACGATAGACTCACGGGTATGATACTCGGTCTTTCGCTCAGCACACGCCCCGAGGAAATATACAGAGCTCTTATAGAGGCAAGTGCTTTCGGCTCGAGAATGATAATCGAGAACTTTGAGGAGCACGGAGTGCCGATAAAGAGCGTTTGCGTTGCGGGCGGAATAGCGCGCAAGGACGAGATGATGATGCAGATATACGCCGACGTTATGGGCAGAGAGATAAAGGTTGCGGGAAGCACGCAGGCGGCGGCGCTTGGAAGCGCGATATACGCCGCGGTCGCGGGCGGCGCTTATGACAGCGTCGTTAAGGCATCCGAGAAAATGTCGAAGCCCGTTCACAAGGTATATTATCCCAATGAGGATAACAGAATAGTATATGAGGGTTTGTTTGAGGAGTATAAGAGGCTTCACGATTATTTCGGCAGAGGCGGAAATGACGTTATGAGGCGAATGGCGGATATGCGCCGATAAAGAAAATTCAATTTAGATAAAAAAACTCTTGACAAAGACTTCTCGGTGTGGTATAATACCGTTTGATTAATTGCTTTGGCAATATGCGGAGGGAGGGAAAAAGAAAATGGCAGAAATCAGAGTTAAAGAAGGCGAGTCCTTGGACAGCGCTCTTCGTCGCTTTAAGCGTGCAACTGCTCGTTCCGGCGTCCTTACCGAGCTTCGCAAGAGAGAACATTATGAGAAGCCCAGCGTAAAGCGCAAGAAAAAGTCAGAAGCAGCTCGCAAGAGAAAGTACAAATAATTTTGTAATAACTTTTGTAACAACTAAGGAGTACCGAAATACGGTGCTCCTTTTTTGCGCTTATTTTACTTTTTTGCCGATTATTTTTATAAATAGGTAAAAATTACAGAATAATTATTTTTTATAACCCTTGAAAAGATATTCTAAATATGATAAAATGTAGAAAATGATGTTGAAAAGGAATCTGAAATGAAGAACAAGAACGGTTTTGATAAGTCCGAGAAGACTATAACTATAAAGCCCGCTTTTTTGGTGCTTCTTCTTGCCACGGTGGCGCTTATCGTTGCGCTTACGATAGGACTTGTGGTGGTAATGTGTCTTGACGACAGTGGCAGAGAAGAGCCGAGGCAGACGCAGGAAGATGACGAGGGCAAGAACCCCTCAAAGCCTGTGGGATCTAATTCAAAGGCGCTGTTTCCGACTGTAGAATCCCGCTCAAGCTATAAGATATCTATCTCGGGAAGCGTTGTTAAGCTTACTGATGAGATAGGCGGAAACAATACGGTGCTGGTCAAGGTGGGTGCGGACAGCCTTACCTCAATAGTGGAAAAGAACGCAGATGCTAAGATGTATCCCGCTTCTATGACGAAGGTGATGACACTTCTTGTGGCGTGCGAGAGGGTGACAGACCTTGAGGAAAAGCTTACGGTCACTCAGGAGATAGCCGACTTTGCCGCAGCCAACGATGGCTCGGGGGCAGGGCTTAAGGTCGGAGAGAGCTATACCGTTGAAGATCTTCTTTACCTTATTGCATATCAGTCTGACACAATAGCCTCGATACTCATAGCCGAGCATATCGTGGGCAGCGAGGCGGCGTTCGTTGAGCTGATGAATGCAAAGGTAGCTGAGCTTGGTCTTACGGGTACGAGATTTGATAACTGTACGGGTCTTTACAGCGAAAACAATTATTCTACCTGTAAGGATATCGCCTCTATAATGGCGTACGCGCTTGACAACGAGATGGCGTATAAGTGCCTTACATCTTACAGCGGACGTCCGATGGTGGTTGGAGGTACAGATTGTACTTTCTACTCGGGCTGGTATAGCGGCAGAGGCAACCGTTTGGGATTCGCGGACAACCCCAGACTTTCAAGCACTACTGTTATCGCGGGTAAAACGGGATACGTTGATGAGGCAGGGTTTACATTTGTTACCGTGGCTAAGGATAAAAGCGGCGGACTTTATATAAACGTAACGGTTGGTCAGCCGAAGGGGCAGATGTACACCGCCGAGAAGTTTATGAAGGATGTTAAAATGATATATAATACATACGCAAAATAAAATATTGTGGAGGGAATTATGTCGGGACTTATTATTACTATCGCGAGAGGTTTTGGAAGCGGAGGAAGAACTATCGGTAAGCTTTTGGCTAAGAGGCTTGACTGCGACTGCTATGATAACGATCTTATAAAGCTCGCGTCCGAGGAGAGCGGTATAAATATAGAGCTTTTCGGAAGAGCCGATGAAAAGGTGAAGACCAATCTGTTTAAGAGATACAACCGCAGCTACGGGGAGTACGTTCTCTCTCCCGACAGCGCCGAGTTCGTATCCGATGACAACCTCTTTAACTATCAGGCAAAGATAATCAGAGATCTTGCGGACAAGAAAAACTGTATAATAATAGGAAGATGCGCGGACCATATCCTTCGCAATTATCCGGGTGTTATCCGTCTGTTCGTATATGCCGACGAGGAGACCTGCGTTAAGCACGTTGTGGAGCTTTACGGTATGCTCCCCGCAGAGGCTAAGAAGAATATCGAAAAGATAGACAAGTCGAGGGCGGCTTACTACAAGTATTATACCGACAAGAACTGGTATGACGTGGCAAATTACGATCTGTGCATAAACACCTCGGGTATGAGCTTTGAGGAAGCGACAGACGCTATAATGGCTTATATAAATACTGTTAGAAAGTAATATAAAGAAATATAAAGAAAAGGGAAATTCGAAGCGAATTTCCCTTTTTGTTATGAAGATAAAGAGGGTGGATATGGAATCCACATTTATGAATTATTAAATAACATTCGCCGTCCTGTGGAGATCTTTATTTGTATTCTTGTATTTTCGGGAGGAGCAAGCCCCTCCCCTACCGCCAGGGGATAATATCTTTGTTTTACCGTGATATAAACAATAAAATAAACGCTACCACAACATAGAAAATATTATTTTACAATGGTAGGGGAGGGGCTTGCTCCTCCCGTTTTACAAAAACGCCCTCGGGCGAACACGGTTCGTGCCTACGTTTTCGTGGCAGAGAGTTTCTCATAAATAAATCCCCCGCAGAACGGGGGATCGTTATCATTTGGTTGAGCTTTTATAGTTACAGGTGACCGAAAGGGCGGCAAAGGCGCTGTTGCCCGTTTCTATCCTTATCGAATCAAATTTTGAGGCTGAGCCTTCATAGAGGATAGCGCTCAGATTAAGGGGCGCGTCAAAGGCGTACGCCGATATCTCGGTTATGTTTGTGCTGAGCAGGTAAGAGGTGTCGGCACGGTTGCTCGGATAGCATACAAGAACTGTCTTATCCTTGGAGAAAAGCACACCGTCTACCGAGCAGTATTTGGTATTCGTTACACTTACACTAAAGGATTTTATGCCACTACAGCCTACAAATGCGCCGTTTCCTATCTCCTTTACGGTCGAGGGTATCTCAACCATCTCGATAAAGCTACAGTTCTCAAAAGCACCGTCGGCGATACCGACTACCGTATCTCCCTTGGGGCTCTTTTGGGGAATAGAGAGGTCTGGGCTTGTGTAAGTCCCTATTCCGATAACGGTACAAGTTCCGTCGCCGTTGCGCTCAAAGAGCAGAGAGGGCGCTTCGGTGGTGGCGGCTGTGGTTGCCGCCGTGGTAGCGGCGGTAGTCTGCGCCGCTGTGGTTGCCGCCGTGGTGGCTTCGGTTATCTCTGCAAATGCGCCCAAGGTAGCTTGTGTGTCCGCTTCGTCGTCAAGCACAGGCGGCTCTGACGGCTTTGAAAGATTAAGACAGGCAATAGTTATGATTATGGCGCTTATAAGTCCTACCGCCGTTGCCGACACGATAACTATCTTTTTCTTGGGCATTTCGATCCATTTTTTCATTTTTTCTCTCCTTTTTATACTTCTTTGCAGTTAACTGCATTGAAATAATACCATATATTACCAATTAGGTCAATTTTATTCGTTTGACAATAGCCGACAGGGCGGTCTATAAACTGAGCCGATGTAAGTTAAAGGCAGAAAAATGAAATATATTCGTCAAAATACCGCAGGATAATTTATAAGACAAGAGTGTTGAATTTTCGACAGAGATGTGGTATCATATTAATAAATTAAAACAAACGAGGATACTTATGAAAATAGGAAATACCCAGATAAAGCACGGTCTGTTTTTAGCTCCCTTGGCAGGTGTGAGTGACAGAGTGTTCAGAAATATATGCAGAGAGCACGGGGCGGAATATACCGTCAGCGAGATGATATCTGCAAAGGCGCTATGCTATGACCAGCAGAGCAGAAAAAAGAGTGCTGAGGAGTCGGCTACGCTTGAGCTGGCTACGATATATAAGAGCGAGATGCCGATAGCTATTCAGCTGTTTGGCAGAGAGAGCGAATTTATGGCGAGGGCGGCGTCGATGATTGCCGAGCGCTCATATAATTGTTGCCTTTCGGATACAGCCCCCGCGGCGATAGACATAAATATGGGTTGTCCTGTGAGAAAGATAGTGTCTAACGGAGAGGGAAGCGCACTTATGAAAGAGCCCGAGCTTGCCGCCGAGATAGTCAGGGCGGTGAAGAGGGCGGTATCATTGCCCGTTACCGTCAAGATACGCGCGGGGTGGGACAGCGTGACCGCGCCCGAATTTGCCAAGAGAATAGAGGACGCGGGGGCGGATATGATATGCGTTCACGCAAGGACGCGCGAGCAGATGTATCTGCCGGGTGTTGATATATCCGTGATCGAAAAGGTGAAGAAGAGCGTCAGCATACCTGTTGTGGGTAACGGCGACATATACACCGCCGAGGACGCCTTGAAAATGCTTGACCGCACGGGATGCGACGGAGTTATGATAGCGCGCGGAGCGCTTGGATATCCTTGGATATTCTCCGAGATAAGCGCGGCGCTTGAGGGCAAAAAATTCAATGCGCCTGCGGTATCCGAGCGCCTTGATACGGCGGCGGAGCATCTCAGAAGAATGCTGCTCGAAAAGGATACCCGCCGCGCCATAGCCGAGGCTAAAAAGCATATCGCTTGGTATATAAAGGGTATAAACGGCGCGGCTGCGGCGAGAGCTTCTGTGATGACCGCAGAGAGCGCCGAGCAGATATTCGCTATAATCGGCGAGATGAAGGACAGGGCGGCTGAAAATGAGTGAGCTTAAAAGAGTGGTGATAATATCAAAGAACAAGGAGCTGGCGCGTCTGTGCGAGATAGAGCTGATCTTTTGCGGATTTTCTGCCTATGTGAGTGAGGGCGGGTATACCGATATTTCAAAATACTCGGTCGCAATAGTTGATATTGATACGGCTTCGCCTCAAGCTATCAGGGGAGAGTGTAGGGTCGTGGGAATTACAAGCAGAGATATAAATATAGAAGAAAAGGGTTTCAGATGCGACTGTGTGATAAAATATCCTTTTTTGCTCAGTGAATTGAGAGATATCGTCTGCCGATTTACTCAATCACAGAGCGGTTCTGCCAAAAATGAGGGTGATAGCGCAAAGGACAAGGTAATTTGCGCAAACGCGATAAGCAGGGAGATAGATTTTTGCGGCAGAAGGATAGAGCTTTCGGAATATGAGTTCAAAGTGCTTGAGCGTCTTTGCTCGTCCTGTGGCTCTGCTGTTGACAGAGCCGAGCTATCCGATATTCTGGGCGCGGAAAAGGGAAATATAGTTGAGGTGTATATCTGCCATCTGCGAAAGAAGCTTGAGGCTATATCGCATCAAAAGGTGATACATACTGTACGCGCAAAGGGGTATATGACCTATTGGTCTATGCTGTACGTTTAAAATAAAAAGATAAATTTTAGTTAAAATTGTATATAAAAATCCAAATCAGCCCTTGACATTTATGTGCAATTATGATAAAATATCAGTATATGTATATTGGTTTTATATCTATATTTTACGATAGGAGTTCTTGCTATGAAAAATCTTGCGAAAATATCCCTCTGTCTTATGCTGGTGCTGTGCAGCATACTGTTGGTTTCTTGCAAGCATACGAATAAGACTGATGTTTGCCCCGACGGTTCTCATGTTTTTGAGGAGTGGACCGTACTGAAGGAGGCTTCCTGCGGCGAAACAGGTAAGAGAAGCTCGGTTTGTACCGTGTGCGGAATCTCTACAGAGGAGGATATTCCCGCAACGAGTATGCACACCGTTGTGCTTGAGCTGGAAAAGGGAGAGGGAGATGCTGCTTCCCAGATAGTAAAAAAATGCTCTTGCTGTAACGAGGTGCTTGAGGTACAGCTGCTCTCGGCACAGGGCGGCGAGCCGAACGTTCTTCAGAGTAACAATAACGTGGATATAGATATTTCTTCTTATAAGGTCATATATCCTCAGGTGAACGCGCTCAGACTCAGTGCGTCCGCCGCAAAGAGTCTTTCGAGGGCTATAGGCGCTATCTCGGGAGAGGGAATCAATGCACTTTCCGATCTTTCGCAGGAGCTTGCTTATACCGATAAGGAAATACTTGTTGGTGACACAAACCGCGCCGAATCAAAGGCTACCAAGGCTCTCCTTGTCGAGAAGGGATTTGCTATAGCGGTTATCGATAACAAGATAGCTATAGTTGGTTCTGACGAGATACAGACGATCCTTGCGATAAATTATTTCAGAGAGAACTATATTGTCGATACTGCTCAGATATCTATTCCTAAGAGCATAGTGGTAAAATCCGACGCACAGAACGTTACTTTGTCGGCGGACTATACTGTTGTTTTTGCCCAGGGTCTTGATGACGCCGAGGGAAACACTATTGAGTCCAACGCAGAGGCGAATGCACGCGACTATCCCTGTGTGGCGGCTGACGTGCTTGTTGCATATCTGGGTTTATCAAACAGAACGACCGATGACAACGAAACAGAGCTTGAGGTTCTTATCGGAAAGGTGAACAGAGAGGTATATTCCGACTTCGCCGCTACGCTTGACGGAAATGAATACGGAATCCTTGTTAAGGACGGAAAGATAGTTATCGCGTCACACAGCTATCTCGGACTTGAGATATGCGTTTCTCAGTTCAAGGAGCTTCTGGCGTTTGCAAAAGAGGACTCTGCTTGGGTTCTCCCCGATGGATTCTACGTAAAGGGAGTGACCAACGATGATTGGGTAACCAACTTCCCACGTCCCAGCGGAACGCTTTACAACACCTTCGATTCAAACGATGACTCCTTGCAGTTCCTTTACACGGGAGTGAGCTCATCGGATTTCGACACCTACACCTCGCAGCTTGTAAGCGCGGGATACAGTGTGCTTACCGAAAACACGATAGAGAATAGTAAATTCAAAACACTTGTAAATGAGGCTAAGGGTATAACCCTTCACGTGTCTTATAACGATTTCAAGCACGAGGCTACTTATGCTGTTCAGGATACTTGGTACGTTGATTATGAAAAATGTATCCGCATAATATCCGCGCCGCTCGACTCGGTAACTCTGCCCGATTCGGGACTTCTTACTCCCAATCCCAGCTACACTAAGGTTGCCGATTCTGCCCTGAGTGCTGTAGGACTCGACGTCTACGCGGCAGGAATGAGCTATATTATCAGACTTGAGGACGGAAGGTTTATAATATACGACGGTGGAAAAAATGCTCCTACACCTACTGATGGAGAAGATACGGATGGATATACCAATACCGATGAGGTCGCACAGCTTTGGGAAGCGCTTGTTGAGCTTCACAGAGATGCATACGGCTCGGCACCGAGTGAAAGTCAGCCCATACACGTTGCGGCGTGGATCATAACTCACTCGCACGGTGACCACTTTGAGGTGTGCCGCGATTTCCTTGCTACCTACGGTAAGGACTCCAGGTTTGATATCGACTATATGATAGGCAACTTCCCCGCAGCGAATGCTCTTCGTACTGCAAGAGGTGACGATAACTCAGATGCCGACGATATGGGACAGCCCAATGCTATATACAACATGCAGCAGGACGTTACGGGTGGATTTAAGTACGTAAAGGCTCATTCGGGTCATAAGTACTATATTGCTAACGTTACCATAGAGGTCCTTATGACTTATGAGGACCACAATCCCGCAACTATACAGTCGGAGAATGATGTTTGTACTATAACGAGAATATTTATAGGAGGCACGAGCACTGCGAACGGCGCTACCACTACTGCGGCATCGGCGGCAAGTACGGTCAAGGTAGTATTTTTGGGCGACGCGCAGAGATATCAGAGCCGTTACCTATGCGCTATGTATGGAAGCTATTTACAATCGGAGATGGTTCAAGTGGCGCACCACGGTAATATAGGATGCGAGATAGCGCTTTACGATACCATATCACCCCAAGCACTTCTTATTCCGTATTCCGCGCCGATGGTACATAAGATATTGCATAAAGATGCGAATCTAACGATCGATGAATATGCGAAGGAAGTGGGATATTATTTGAGAAACAGCCTTGCCTCTGTTCAATACATATACGCATCTGCAGAGGGGAATGTAACAACTATCGACATTACCTCGAGCGGAGCGCAGTATGGTAGCTTCTATAATGCGTTGACCGGAAGTGCGTTAAACTATACGAGTGATAGTAATGTTTACTTCTGGAATGGATACCTGAAAAAATAAAATTTAATATTGATCCCCTTCGGGCATTACCTGAAGGGGATTTTATAGTAGATTTTATGGTTTTCTCTTCACGGAAATTCTGCCCGAATATTGACACATATCTTTAAATATGATAAAATATTGGCATGTATCATATGCGGTAACCTATTTTTGATAAGGAGAACTGACGATGAAAAATAACGTTAAAATATTGATATGCCTTATTCTGATGCTGTGCAGTATACTCTTTGTATCTTGCAACCAATCAAATGAGCCTGACACACAAGAGCCCGATGCTCAGACTACACCGCAGCAGACTACTGCGGGTGAGCCGACACAAAACGAGGAAGAGGTTACCCAAAGTCGATTCTCCGGATATAGTGTAATATACGCTCAGAGTGAGTTAAATTCTCTGAAGGCTACCGTGTCGGAGCACCTTGCCAGAGAGATAGGAAATATAGCCTTTGACAGCGATGAAGTGGCCACTGCGGAAAAAGAGATACTTGTTGGAGAGACCAATCGCGCCGAATCTGCATCGGCTAAGGCTTTGCTTGATGGAAGCGGCTTCGTTATATCGGTTATCAACAACAAGATAGCTATAGTCGGCTCTGACGATATACAGACGATACGCGCGGTAAATTATTTTACCGAAAAATATCTTGATACCAACGCGGAAATATCTGTTTCAGAGAGCGTAGTGGTTAAAGCCGATGCGCCCGACGTCAGTTTTTCCGATGCTTACACATTTGTTTTTTCGAGCAAGCTTGACGACACTGCGGGAAATATCTTTGCAAGCACCTCTAAGAAGGATGCTCGTGATTACCCTTGCGTAGCGGCAGACGACCTTATCACCTATATGGAGATAGTTCCCGCAAACAGAAAGCGCGCTACCGATGATAATGTGACAGAGCTTGAGGTGCTCATCGGAGAGGTAGACAGAGAGGCATATTCGGATTTCGCTGTTACGCTTGCTGAAAACGAATATGGAATTCTTGTCAAGGGCGGCAAGGTGATCCTTGCGGGACATAACAACCTTGCGATCGAGAAGTGTGTTTCGAGCTTCAAGGAGATTCTTGATCTTGCCAAGAATGAATCCACCTGGGCGTTTTACGAGGGATTCTCTATAAAGGGAATAGCTAATTCCGACTGGGTCATTGATTTCACACGTCCCTCGGGAGAGGGTATAAGCCTTTATAACACGATGGACTGTAACGACGATTCCTTGCAGTTCCTCTACACGGGTACAGGCGTAAACGCCGCGGCGTTTGATACCTACTGCGCTCAGCTTATATCCGAGGGATATACCGTTCTTACCGAAAACACCATTGAGAACAGCAAATTCAAGACCTTGGTCAACAATGACAAGGGTATAACCCTTCACGTTGCATATAACGACTTTAAGTACGAGTCTGATTATGTAGTTGATGATAAGTACAGCGTCGATTACGAAAAGTGTATACGAATAATATCCGCGCCGACCTCATCGGTGGATCTGCCCACCGCAGATATGGTGACAGAAAACAGATCCTATACAAAGGTGGCTAATTCCACCCTTACGGCGCTTGGACTTGACCACAACGCGGTTGGTATGAGCTATGTTATAAGACTTGAGGACGGTAGCTTTATAATCTTTGACGGTGGATATTATTCAAGCGGAATAGAACACGTTATCCTTTGGAAAATACTTGAAAATCTGCATACAGAGGCTTATGGCTCAGCTCCGAGCGCGGAAAACCCGATACGTATTTCCGCATGGGTAATTACCCACTCACATGCCGACCATTTCCGCGTATTCAAGAGCTTTATCGCTAAATATGGAAGTGATCCTCTTCTTGATCTCGAAGCTCTTGTCGGAAATTTCCCCGCTAACAACGTTCTTTGGCCTACGGGCGGTGCGAATGGCGGTATCAGTACTTTGGGCGCTGAGGGAGCGATCGCGGAATTCCAAGGCCAGGTGCTGGGCGGCTTTAAGTATATAAAGGTGCATGGAGGACAGAAGCTCCATTTTGCCAACGTGAGCGCCGAAGTGCTTATGACATATGAGGATCATAATCCCATCGGTATTCAGGAAGAGAACGACACCTGTACGATACTCAGGCTCTCAATAAACACCACCGATGCTCAAAAGGGAAGTGTTACCTCTGCGGCATCAGCGGTAAATACCACTACAGCGGTATTTCTGGCCGACGCGCAGAGATATCAGAGCCGTTATCTGTGCGCTATGTACGGAAGTTATCTGAGCTCGGATATAGTGCAGCTTGCGCATCACGGCAACAATGGCTGCGAGATACCCCTTTACGATGCTATACAGGCGTCTGTCGTGCTTTGGCCTGAGTGTAATACTCATGTTCCGATGTATATGAATCCCCAAAATCTACAGAAGGGATTTCATTATGAGGTCGACCAACACGTTGTAAACATGAGTACGGTGAAATATATTATAGCTTCACACAAGGATTATTTTACAACCTTTGATTTCACCGAAGACGGTCCTGATTATGATAATATTTACGATGCCAGAACCGACAAGGCTCTCGAGTATGATGGAGTTATGTTCATAAAGAAATAAAAAGATAAAAGCAGCCCCTTCAAACCACGGTTTGAAGGGGCTGCTTTACGGTTTGCTTAATTCTTTTCTTTATACAAATTCTGCCCGAGTGTTGACACATATCTTTTAATATGATAAAATATCATTATCTATTTAATCTCGTAATGTAGCAGACAAGGAGAGCTGATTATGAAAAACACTGTTAAAATATTGTTGTGTCTTATCTTGATGCTGTGCAGTATACTCTTTGTATCCTGTCGCCCGTCGAATGAGCCCGACGCTCAGACTACATCGCAGCAGACAACAGCGGGTGAGCCTGTACAAAACCAGGAAGAAGACCCCGGTGTTGACCTCGCTACATATAGTGTGGTATACGCTCAGAGTGAGTTGAATTCTCTGAAGGCTACCGTGTCGGAGCACCTTGCCAGAGGGATAGGAAATATAGCTTTTAGCAGCGACGAAGCGGCTGCGGCGGAAAAAGAGATCCTCGTTGGAGAGACCAATCGCCCTGAATCGGCATCGGCAAAGGCTTTGCTTGATGGAAGCGGCTTCGTTATATCGGTTATCAACAACAAGATAGCTATAGTCGGCTCTGACGATATACAGACGATACGCGCGGTGAATTATTTTACCGAAAAATATCTTGACACCAACGCGAAGATATCCTGTTCCGAGAGTGTAGTGGTCAAGGCAGATGCGCCCGACGTAACTCTTTCAGATGCTTACACCTTTGTTTTTTCGAGCAAGCTTGACAACACCCCCGGAAATACCCTGGGTACTAACACGAATAAAAACGCGCGAAATTACCCTTGCGTAGCGGTAGACAAACTTATCACGTATATGGAGATAGTTCCCAAAAACAGAAAGCGCGCTACCGACGATAAAGTGACAGAGCTTGAGGTGCTTATCGGAGAGGTAGACAGAGAGGCTTATTCGGATTTTGTGGCTACACTTGCGGAAAACGAGTATGGAATTCTTATTAAGGGCGGCAAGATAATTCTTGCGGGACATAACGATCTTGCGCTTGAGAAGTGTGTTTCGAGCTTCAAGGCGCTTCTTGATCTTGCCAAGAACGAAACAGCCTGGGCGTTTTACGAGGGATTCTACATAAAGGGAATAGCTAATGCCGATTGGGTAATTGATTTCACACGTCCCTCGGGAGAGGGCATAAGCCTTTATAACACGATGGACTCGAACGACGATTCCTTGCAGTTTCTCTACACGGGTACAGGCGTAAATGCGGCGGCGTTTGATACCTACTGCGCTCAGCTTATATCTGAGGGATATACCGTTCTTACCGAAAACACCATTGAGAACAGCAAGTTCAAGACCTTGGTGAACAACTACAAGGGTATAACCCTTTACGTTGCATATAACGACTTTAAGTACGAATCTCATTATGTAGTTGATGATAAGTACAGCGTCGATTACGAAAAGTGTATTCGCATCGTGTCCGCTAAGCTTACCTCGGTGGATCTGCCCGATGAGGAGATCCTTACCGAGAATCCCGAGTACGTCAAGGTCGCCAATTCAACCTTGTCTACCTACGGACTTACCCACAAATCGGTGGGTATGTGCTACGTTATAAGGCTTGAGGACGGAAGCTTTATAATCTTTGACGGTGGTTATCTTTCAAGGGGAATTGAGCATATGGATCTTTGGAATCTGCTTACAGAGCTGCACACCGAGGCCTATGGTTCAGCTCCGAGTGAGGAAAATCCCATACGAATTGCCGCGTGGGTAATAACCCATTCACATTCCGACCACTATTATGTTTTGAAGGCGTTTGTCAGAAAGTACGGACCCAATCCCACCCTTAAGTTTGAGCGTCTTATCGGAAATTTCCCCTCAGGAAACGTTCTTCAGGTTACGGGCGGCAGAAACAGTTCTATTAGGGATATGGGACTTGAGGAGACTATTCCCACTTTCCAGGGTCAGGTTACGGGCGGATTTGATTACATAAAGGTACACGCGGGGCAGACCTTCTACTTTGCCAACGTGAAGATGGAAGTGCTTATGACTTATGAGGACCACAATCCTGTAAGCATACAGGGAGAAAATGATACCTGTACGATAGTAAGGCTTACTATAGCGACCACGGATGAACAAAAAGGAGCTACCACCTCGGCAGCTGAGGCTGTGAATAGTGTTAGCGCTATGTTCCTTGGCGATGCTCAGAGATATCAGAGCCGTTATCTGTGCTCTATGTACGGCGATTATCTGCGCTCGGATATGGTACAGCTCGCGCATCACGGCAATATAGGCTGCGAAATACCGATATACGACGCTATACAGGCGTCTGTCGTCCTTTGGCCCGAATGTAGTGAACACGTTTCAATGTATATGAATCCCGACAACTCTCATAAAGGATTTTTCTATGAGGTAGACCAGTACGTTGTTGCAATGCCTTGTGTTAAATATATTATTGGGGCGAATGAAGAATATGATACGACCTTTAACTTCACTGTAGACGGTCCTGATTATGACAATCTGTATGATCCTCAATTAAAACAGGCTGTAGAGTATGATGGCGTCTCGCTTATAAAGAAATAAGAAAGTAAAAAACACCCCATTCAAGCCACGGCTTGAATGGGGTGTTTTTTTGTTTGCTTAGTTATTTTCTTTATGATTATGGCAATGGTCGGTGAAAAAGCCTTCGAGATTTATATAAAACTCTCCGTTCTCATTTTCCTTGAAGCCGACCGCGCGGAGAAGAGAAGCGTCCTTTACCTCTCCCTTGAAATATGCCTCGTGAACGCCGCAAAGGTCTATAAAATTAAGCGTACCTCTGCCCATAACGAACATAGCCTCAAAATCGTTAGTTCCCTCGGCGGGTGCGAGGTCGTATATCATTCCTCCCTCGGCGCTCAGTCTGAACTGACACACCCCCGCCAGCTTTTCGTCGACAGTCGCCGCATAGGCGAGAGCGTCGGGGTTATATTTTACGCCGCATCTGCGGCAGATATCTTCCTGCTGTTCCTTTGATTGAACGGGTAAAACCTTGAGCATTTTTATTAACCTTTCGTTTTGTTATTTGACTGTTTTTTTCTTCCCGAAGTCCTCAGATACTCGACCTGAGCTGAGCTGAGATATCGCCATTTGCCCGGCGCAAGCTCTCCGAGCGTTATGTTTCCTATGGCTATTCTCTTGAGCCTGAGCACCTCAAGCTCCACGCTCTCGCACATTTTGCGTATCTGTCGGTTTCTGCCCTCAAAGAGGGTCATTTTAAGTACCGAATGGTCGCTCTTTACCGATATCAGCTCGGTCTTTACGGGGAGCAGCTTATAGCCGTCTATCTCCATTGGCGCATTGAGCTTTTTGAGGGTGTCGTATGCTACCTTTCCCGCGACCTTTACGTGATATATCTTCGGTATCTCATGACGCGGGTGGGTCAGCTTCAGCGCAAGCTCGCCGTCATTAGTTAAGAGTAACAGTCCCTCGGAGTCCATATCAAGACGCCCTACAGGATATACTCTCGCTCCAACGTCCGACACAAGCTCTGCCACGGTGGCTCTGCCGCGGTCGTCCGACATAGTCGTGAGATATCCTCTTGGCTTATTGAGCACAACGTATATATTCTTTTTGAATTTAGGCATCTCTATGGGTTTGCCGAGGTAGGTAACGCTGTCCACACCGGGGATTATCCTCTGTCCTGCCGTTGCCACCTCGCCGTTTACCTTTACCTTACCCGCGGCTATCTCTGCCTCTGCCGCGCGGCGCGACATTACGCCGCAATCGGTAAAATACTTCTGTAATTTTATTGAGTCCATATTATGTTTTTAAATCCATTCAGTTGAAAATTTTATCCCAAAAGGAGCTGTTTTCGGTCTTTACACAAATATCCTCGGCAAACACCAGCTCAGAGGTGACGGTTTTGTTCCCATACGTGTAACACACTCTGCCCGCGGCACTTCCGTGTGTTACGGGCGCAAATTCAAAGCGGTGGAGCAGCTCAACGCGCACAGAAAGCTCCCCCCTCTCTTTGGGAAGAGTCATTCTTAACTCCTCGGTGTTTGTGAGAGTTACCGTTTCCTTATCAGCACCAACTATAGGAAGCTCGTATATGAAGCTATGCGGCTCTGCTATAACCACCGATTCGTATTGCTCAAACCCGAAGTCGAGCATCGTTCGGTGGTCGCTCCAATCGTCGGGCGCGTCAAGCGTGACCGCCACAAGGCGCAGTCCGTCGCGCTCAGCCGCGCTCACAAGGCAACGTCCAGTTGCCTTTGTAAAACCTGTCTTTACACCGATAGTACCGTCATAGAGCTTGAGCATCTTGTTGTGATTTACAAGAAACCTTCGTGTACAGCCGCTGTCTATCGGAAGGGTTACCTTATAGGTCGAGCATATCTCACGTATGATCTCATTCTCCAGAGCGCAAGCCGCTATCACGGCAAGGTCGTATGCCGTGGTATAGTGATCTTCATCGTATAGGCCGTGCGGGTTAGTGAAATGTGTATTTTTCAGTCCCATAGCTTCGGCGCGCTTGTTCATCATATCGGCAAAGGCATCTATGCTTCCCGCAATCTCTATCGCGATAGCCGTTGCGGCGTCGTTTGCCGATTGCAAAAGTAGGGCATACAGAAGCTCCTCCATCGTTAGAGCTTCACCCTCGCACAGGTATATCGACGAGCCCTCTATCCCCACCGCGTCGGGGGATATATGTACGGTCTGCTTAAGCTCACAGCTTTCCGCCGCCACAAGAGCGGTCATTATCTTGGTGGTACTTGCCATTCCGCGTCGGCTCTCGTGATCCTTGGCATAGAGGACGCTTCGCGAGTCGGCGTCTATAAGCACAGCGCTATGGGCGGACAGAGAGAGGGAAGAGCTATCCTCTCCCACACAGTCCGCCTTAAGATCAGCGCAATAAAAGACCAATATGAACGTCAGGGCAAAAGCAAGTATCCTTTTCATATCATAACCTTTCCATAGGGAAATTAAAACCATCGGTTTTAATTAATCTTATGGGGTTATGAGCTACAGTTATACCGTTTCCTTAGGCTCTTTGGAGAATATATTTTTAATTTTGGATATAATGTCGGGTGTGCGCTCAACAAGGTCTGCTATCTGGTCAACTGGGTCGGGCTTGCCCTTAGTTCCCACGTTTATGAATTCGACCTCGCCCTCGGCATCGATGATAAGGAAGCCAACGGGAACAACGGTAAGACCTGTTCCGCCGCCTCCGCCGAAGTTCTGCTGTCTTGAGGGTGTTTCCGACTTCGAGTTGTAGTCGATACCGCCCGTAGCAACTCCAACCGATACCTTCGATATCGGAATGATGGTTGTGCCCGCGTTGGTCGTTATGGGCTCTCCGATAACGGTGTTCGCGTCAACTATAGAACGCGCGTTCTCAAGTGAGGATTTAATGATCTCCGGAATTTTGTTTTCGCTTGCCATAATTATTTATTCCTTTCAGAAATTATTTATATATTTATTTTTTATTTTCAGTTTGAGGTGCAACCTTATGCTGCGGCTGTTGCCCGGGATTTTTGAGCTTATGCTTGATAAATGAGGTGAGCGCGGCAAAGCCCACGCTGAATACCTGCCATACTCTTATGGAAAATGATATTTTTATGTCGGTAATACTTTCCTCGGCGGCGAAATCTGCCCTTACGTCAAACTCTGCCTTTTTCAGCCGTTCAAAGTTTTTGACCGATTCAAGGGCGGGCAGAAGTATATTGAGGGATTGTGTGACAGCACCATAGGCTATTGCGGTGGTAGCCGCGTCACCTGTTCCTATAACCATTCTCACTCTTGCCACTCTTATTCTCAGATGCCCGAAGAATTTTTTGATAACGGCTATGGCTATAGAGGATATCATATTTACGTCGGACATTATCTGCGAAATACTCTTTTTCTCGCCCGATGCCTTTTTTGCCTCCTTGGCTTTTGCCTTTTCCTCGGCAGACAGTCTTTTCTTTTCGGCTTTTTTGCGCAGCTTTTTGCGGATTTTTTGCGCTTGCTTAGCGCTCATACCCTTGCCCTTTTTTCCTTTTTTAGAGGGGAGTATTTTTATTTTCAGAAAAAGCACTCTTACGCTAAGCGCTATCTCGTCGGAGTAGCATATAGTTACTGCTGCCTTCAGCGAGCCGATAAATCCTATTACCGCGAGTATTATCAGTATAGTTATAAGCGCGCCCGTGTTTATCCCCTCCTTTTCTTTAAAGATATGTTTAGTTTATTATTCGTTGGTTGGATATTTTATTATTCAAGATCTTCGCTCTCGTCCGATATTCCTGCCGAGGCATCTTCATCTGCCGTATCATCGTCTACCATAGGAGCTTCCTCCTTGGGAGGCAGGATTATCTCGGTGGCGGGAAGGTCGGAAAGAGAATTTATGCCGAACACACGGAGAAACTTGTCGGTCGTAACGTAGAGCATAGGCCTTCCCGGGGCGTCAAGACGTCCGCAGGGCTCTATAAGCGCCTTGTCTATGAGCGAATTCATAGCGTAAGAGCTATCGACCCCTCTTACCTGATCGACAAATGAGCGCGTTACAGGCTGGTTATAAGCGACAACGGCAAGTACCTCCATAGAGGATGCCGAAAGGTTTCCGCCTCTCTTGATACCGAGCGCCTCTCTTATGTAGGGGGCATACTGCTCCTTGGTGCAGAGCTGACAGGTATCGGGAAAGAGCAGAAGATTTACCCCTCTTATCGACTTTGCCGAGTTATATTCCTCGCTCATATTTTCGATTATCATTTTGGTGTTTTTGAGGTCAAGTCCGAGCACCTCGGCTATCTTTGTATATTTCACGGGATAGCCTGCCGCGAAGAGTATAGCCTCTATCGCGCCCTCAATGTTTTTTATCTGTTCGAGCTGTTCATCCATTTTGAGTGTCCTCCTCTGAGATCTCGTATTGGCTCTTTTCTATCGTATCCTCGTTGGTATTGAGTATAAACCTCGTGCTTGAATCGAGCAGGGCGTTACCCTCGTCGGTCTCGTCCGAAACGATGATGCGGCGTACCTTTATAAGCTCAAGCACTCCGAGAAAGCTTGCTATGAGGTCGGGAAGCGTAATCTCCGACATAAGCAGCTCCTCAAGTGTCGCCACGCCCTGTCTTTCGATAGTTTTCAGTATCGACACTATCTTTATCTCAACGGGGATTATGGGCTTGCTTATCATAGGTGTAAACGCGGTATTCGCCGCCTTTTCAAGCGCGTTGTTGTATGCGATTATTCTCCTTACCGCCGCGCACAGGTCTGTTACCTGTTGGTCGTGAACAAAGGTCTTGTCGATAGATATCTCATCGGTATCCTTGACCATACGCGCGCTGTAAAAGGCGTAGAGCGGAGAGAGCTTTTGTGCCGCTTCCTTGGCCTGTTGATATCGCAAAAGGGCATCGGCGAGCTGAGCTCTCGGGTCGTCCTCGTCCTCCTCGGCTTTGGGAAGGAGCATCTTGCTCTTTATAAGCATAAGCTCACTTGCCATAACGATAAATTCGGAAGCTACGTCCATATTCAATTCTTTAGCGCCGTTGATATACTCCATATACTGGTCGCATATAAGCGATATCGGGATATCTGTGATGCTTACCTTATTTTTTTGGATAAGCGTGAGAAGCAGGTCAAGCGGACCCTCAAACTGCTCCAGTCTGTATGTAACAGCTTCCATAAGTCAAACACTCCGTAATTTAGAGATTAAAGAAGTCCAAGAGGAAGGAATATAAGCTTCATTATCGTACTTGAAACAAAGCTTATAGCGGGGTCGAGTACGCCAAGGAAAAGCAGAAGCATGATTCCTATGGCGATGTAACGCTCGTATTTCATAACGCCGAAGTAGTATTTCGGGGGGAGAAAGACGTAAAGTATACGCGAGCCGTCAAAGGGCGGTATCGGGATAAGGTTGAAGACCGCAAGAGTGATGTTCAGCCTTACACCCAGAAGCAAAAAGCTTATAAGTATTTCGAGTATCAGAAATGAGCTCTCGCTGGGATCTGTGAGTACCGCGGGTACTAAAAAGCTATAAGTCAGCTTAAGTAAGACGGCGAAGATTATCGCAAGGATAATATTTGATATAGGTCCTGCCGCGGCAGAGAGCGCCATATCGCGCCTTGGCTTTTTGAAATATCTTGAATTTATCGGTACGGGATTTGCCCAGCCTATTCCGAAAAGCACCATACAGATAAAGCCTATGGGGTCGAGGTGCTTTATGGGATTGAGCGTTACCCGTCCGAGGTTTTTGGCGGTAGGGTCTCCAAGCTTGCTCGCTATATATCCGTGCGCCATTTCGTGCATTGAAAGTGAAAGAAGAACTATCGGCAGACTGAGAAGTATTCGTATTACCGTACTCTCAAGGTCTGCTCCTGCTATAAGATTAGTAAGCATAATAAAACTCCAGATAGAATTATATCACGTCGTTCGCCACGAGGTCCTCGTAACTCTCCCGCTTCACAGCCACTCTTGCCACGCCGTCCTTGAGCATTATCACGGGCGGACGGGGAAGCTTGTTGTAGTTTGACGCCATAGAGTAGTTGTAAGCGCCTGTCACGAGCACGGCGAGGATATCTCCTCTTTTTGCCTTTTGTATCTCCATATTCTCGCCGAGCAGGTCGCCCGACTCACAGCAGCGTCCCGCCAAGGTCGCGCGGTAGTCGCGCGGCTCGTTTGCGCGGTTTGCGATAAGCGCCGTATACTGCGACTGATAGAGCGCGTATCTGGGATTATCGGGCATACCGCCATCGACCGATATATAATTCTTAAATCCGGGTATCTCCTTAACTCCGCCAACGGTATAGAGAGTTGCCCCTGCCGCGGCAACGAGAGAGCGTCCGGGCTCGAGGATTATTTTTGGAAGCTTTACGCCTCCCTCGGCGCACAGGTTTTTCACCACGGTGGCGATATCCTTTACCGCCTCGGCGTAGTCGATATCTCTGTCGTACTCGGTGTATCTCACGCCAAGTCCGCCGCCAAGGTTGAGCTCTTTTATCTCATATCCGCACTCTGCTTTTATCTGCGCTATAAATCTTACCATTATAGCGGCGGCATCAGAGAAGGGCTCTATGTCGAATATCTGAGAGCCTATATGACAATGAAGACCCGCAAGCTCGATGCCGTCTGCGGCTATCGCTCTCTTAACGATATCCATCGCCTGTCCTGTGACTATCGCGCTTCCGAATTTTGAATCGACGTTACCCGTCATAATAGCTCTGTGTGTGTGTGGGTCTATTCCGGGGGTGATCCTGAGGAGTATGCGCTGTGTGATACCGCGGCGCGTTGCCGCCTCAGAGAGCGCTTCAAGCTCGTCACAGTTATCTACCACAAATGTTCCAACGCCCATATCGAGCGCATCGGCTATATCGCGGTCTGTCTTGTTATTGCCGTGAAAATATATTTTGTCGGCGGGAAATCCCGCTCTCTTGGCTACGTATAGCTCTCCGCCCGAAACGCAGTCAACGCCAAGACCTTCCTCGGCGGCTATTTTATATATCCCCGTAAAGCAGAGTGCTTTAGAGGCATACAGGGGGAGCGCGTCAGCGCCGAAATGCTCTCTTGCCGCGCGCAGATACGTGCGGCAGTTCTCGCGGATAACGTTCTCGTCAAGTATATACGCGGGTGTGCCGAACTCTTTCGCAAGCTCGACCGCATCTGTGCCACCTATTGTGAGATGCCCCTTGCTATTTACATCAAAATGGTTATGGATTATCATTTGTGTTCCTTTCCTGTCTGGAATACGTTCACGTATGCATCTTCTAAAGATGTCATATATTTATCGGTATGCTCGGTTATATTCGTCTTTATCGGTCTTGCAACTCCGTTCTCGACCTCAAAGATATTGATAGACGCGTTCTTCACAAAGGGAATATCGCCTATCCTTTTAGCGCCAAGACCCAGCGACATAGCCTCAAACGCGCGTATCGGTGTGGCGTGTGACGCTATCATAACGCATTTGCCGTCGTTCTCCTCGGCTATCGAGAGTATTTCGGGACAGGCTCTGCCGTAAAGCTCGGCAACGCTCTCTCCCTCTGTGCAGCGGGCGTTTGAAAAATCGTTTTTCCAGACCGCGAAGTCATCGGTATACTGCTCGTCTATCTCCTCGATAGTGAGAGTTTCCCATTCCCCCGCGAATATCTCGCGAAGATTTTCGCTTTTATGAACGGGAAGTCCGAAAAGCTCTGCGGTGGGGGTGGCGGTATGGTATGCGCGTTTGAGGTCACTTGCGTATATCTCGTCCACCTTGAAGTTTTTGTATATGTATTCCGCCGCAAGCCTTGCCTGTTCCTTTCCAATGGGGGAAAGGTCGAAGTTGGAATGTCCCGCAAAGCGGTGCTGGGCGTTTGCCACGCTTTGTCCGTGGCGTACAAGTATAAGTGTTGTCATAAATTATAAACCTGTGTATCTGTAGATCTCTTTCCACAATTCGTTCTTTCCCTCGTTTTTAAGTGAGGAAAAGTATACTATGGGGGTATCGGGGAGAATAAAAGGGTTTGAGGATATCTTCTCAAAACTCTTTTTTCGCTCGGTCGCGTTGAGCTTATCCGATTTTGTTGCGACTATTATATAAGGAATTTCCGACGCATTCATAAAATCAAGCATCATCTCGTCGTCCTCGGTAGGGCCTATTCGGCTGTCAACAAGCTGAATGACCACCTTGAGAAGGTCAATGTTCGGGTTATTCGTAAAATATCCGTCGGTAAGACTTGACCACTGCTTCTTGCTGTCGCCGCTTCTCTTGGCAAAGCCGTATCCCGGAAGGTCTACCAAAAAGAGCTTTTTGTCAACGTCGTAAAAGTTTACCGTTATAGTCTTTCCGGGGGCGGAGCTCACTCGCGCCAGGGACTTTCTGCCGAGCAGAGTATTTACAAGCGAGCTCTTTCCAACGTTTGAACGTCCCGAAAGCGCCACTTGGACCATTTTATCGGTGGGGAACTGCTTCGGGAGTCCCGCGCTTATTCTGAGCGACACGTTTTGTGTATTTATAGCCATATTATCAGCCTTCCTTTAGATTGAGGTGGATAGCCTCACCCTTTATCGCGGGGGTGGGTATCATCTGAGGCAATTCTGCGTCATCGCCGTCCGCTTCCTTGATAGGCTTGGACTTTTTGACTACAAGAGCATTCTTAAGAACATCGGATATCGTCTTGCAGGGGATAAATCTTATATTCTGCTTTACCGCCTCGTCAAGCTTATCAAAGTCGCGCATATTGTCCTCGGGGATAAGCACGGTCTTAACACCTGCCGAGTATGCCGCCATAGTCTTCTCGCGAAGACCGCCGATGGCGAGGACTCGTCCGCGCAGGGATATCTCACCCGTCATAGCCACGTCTCTCTTTGCGGGGGTGTTAGTCAGCGCGCTGACTATAGCCGTTACCATTGTAACTCCCGCAGACGGGCCGTCCTTGGGTACTGCTCCCTCGGGAAAGTGGATATGTATATCGTGCTTACGGTAGAAGTCGGCATCTATTCCGTAGTCTGCCGCCATAGAGCGCACAAGGCTGACCGCTATCCTTGCCGATTCCTTCATAACGTCGCCAAGAGAGCCTGTTATCTCTACCTTGCCCTCTCCGTCGAGTATAAGCGCCTCTACCTTGAGCAGATCTCCGCCCGCCTCGGTATAGGCAAGACCGTTGACTGTTCCTATCTCATCGCAATCCGAGATGCGCTCGGGAAGGAGCTTTCGCTCGCCAAGATATTCCTTTACGTTCTCCGCCTTTACTACGATCTTTGTCAGCTCTTTATCCTCAACAAATCTCTTTGCCGCTTTTCTTATCACGTCGGCAAGAGTTCTCTCAAGGTTTCTCACTCCCGCTTCTCTTGTATAATAATCTATTATCTCAACTATAGCGCCGTCGTCTATTTTGAGCATTTTTTTACTCATACCGTGGCGCGCGAGCTGCTTGGGAAGCAGGTGGTTCTTTGCTATCGAAAGCTTTTCTGTCTTTGTATAGGAGTTAAGGTCTATTATCTCCATTCTGTCAAGCAGAGGGCGGGGAATGGTGTCGAGCCTATTCGCCGTTGCTATAAACAGGCAGTTCGAGAGGTCAAAGGGCATCTCGATAAAGTGGTCGCGGAAGTTCTTGTTCTGCTCGGAATCAAGCACCTCAAGAAGCGCCGATGCGGGGTCGCCGTGAGCGTCACGCGTGACCTTATCTATCTCGTCAAGAAGTATCAGGGGATTATTCACCTTAGCCTGAGTGAGCGCGTTGATTATTCTGCCCGGCATAGCGCCGATATATGTCTTTCTGTGACCTCTTATATCCGATTCGTCACGTATTCCGCCAAGAGATACGCGCACATACTCTCTCTTCATCGCTCTTGCGACCGATGAGGCTATCGAGGTCTTGCCCACTCCGGGAGGGCCTACGAGGCAGAGTATCTGGTTCTTGAGGTCGGGGCTGAGCTGCTTGACCGCCAAAAATTCGAGTATTCTCTCCTTCACCTTTTCCATTCCGTCGTGGTCGGCATCAAGTATCTTCTTTGCCGCCGCAACGTTTGCTCTATCCTTGGTCGACTTGCTCCAAGGGAGCTCAAGGCAGGTGTCAAGGTAGGAGCGTATCACCGTGGATTCGGCAGAGCCGAAGGGGGTTTTGGCAAGTCTTTCGGTTTCCTTATGAAGCTTTTCCGCCACGTTTTCTGGCAGCTTCATTGCGTCTATCTTTTCGTGGTATTCGTATATCTCGCTGTCAGCGCCGTCGCCAAGCTCGTCCTGAAGAACTCTTATCTGCTCACGCATATAGTATTCCTTCTGATTGCGGGCGAGGTTGTCGCGTACCTTTTTATGTATTCCAAACTCAAATGCGAGCATCGAAGCTTCGTCCTTGAGCAGAGACACGAGTATCTCTATACGCTTTACGGGTTCAAAACACTCGAGCACCTTTTGCTTATCCTGATATCTCACAAGGACGTTTGCGGCTATAAAATCGGCAAGGAGAGCGGGATTTTTGATAGACCTTGCCGTTGTTAGCATATCGTCGCTCACCGAGGGGAGCATTTTTACAAGCGCCTCTACCTCGGTAAGTATCACTCTTTTGTATGCCTCGCTGCGGACGCTGTCCTCATCGGACATAATCACTACTTTAGATATAGCTTCGGCGCATATATACTCGGCAAACGCCTTAAATTCCTTTACTGACGCGCGGCTGAATCCCTCGGCGATTATTCGCATATTGCCCTCGGGAGTTTTTACGGATTGCTTTATTTTCGCCACCGTGCCGACTTTAAATAGCTTATCGGGGGATATGTCGTCCGCCTCGTCGATTATTTCCTTGGTGGAGCAGAGAAGTACCATCGAATCTGTTTCGAATGCCGCCTCCGCCGCCTTTATACTGAGCTCGTGTGAGGCTTCAAAGCTGAGCGTGACCCCCGGGAAAGCGACGATGCCGCTTACCGCGACCACGGGGAGTGTGAGCTGTTCTATTTTTTCTATATATCTTCTCATAAAATTACCTTTGCATAATGGGATTTTGCGCGCGGTGCTTCAAGCATTTCACCGCAAATCGCAATAAAAACTATAATCCATATCATTATACCACACTTTCTCCTGAATTTCTACCACTTTTAAATAATTTTAATATTTTATTAATATATAATAACACGTCGATCCAAGCAGTTGGTTTTCGTTGACAAAACCGAGCTGATGTAATATAATATAGTCAGATAAAATTATGATGGCGAGGGGAGTCAAATGCCGCGATTTTTTGTAAGACAGCAACAGATAGAGAACGATATTATAAGTATAGTCGGCGAGGACGCGCATCACATCTCGCGTTCCTTGCGTATGGCTGCGGGGGAGCATATAACCGTTTGCGATATGCAGAGCAACGAATATGACTGCGTTCTTGAGGAGTTTTTGGAATCGGAGGTGAGGGCAAGGATAATCTCACGCAGCGCTTCGGAAAACGAGCCGCCCTGTTATATCCGCCTTTTTCAGGCGCTTCCCAAGGGGGACAAGCTTGACACCGTGATACAGAAGGCGGTCGAGTGCGGAGTGGGCGAGATAATTCCCTTTGAGAGCGAGCGATGCGTGGTGAGGATAAAGTCGGACTCGGAGGACAAAAAGCACCAAAGGCGCAATCGGATATCGGCAGAGGCGGCTAAGCAATGCGGCAGAAGCTCTGTGCCGAGCGTGGCGAGAAGCGTGGGATTTGACGAGATGCTCCGAGAGGCTGTAAGCTCCGAGCTTTGTCTGTTCTGCTACGAGGGTGAGGGGACAAGACCCCTTGGCGAGATACTTGGAGAGGTTATAAAAAAGGGTTCGTCGGAGCTGCCGAAGAGCATTTCGATAGTTATAGGAAGCGAGGGCGGATTTTCTATAAATGAGGCGTCACGCTGCGCCGAGGCGGGTATGATAATGACCGGACTTGGCAAGAGAATACTCAGGACAGAGACCGCGTCAGGCTTCGTTCTTGCTTGTATTTCCTGCTTTACAGAGCTTTTTTGACAGTTTTTTGCTGTGATTTTTTGTTCATTTTTCACTATGGTTTTGGCGAAAACACAAATATGTTGCGGAAAAATTAAAAAATTTTATAAAAAATATTGAAATACCTATTGAAAAATCACAAAAAATAGTATAAAATATAGGATAGTATATACAATGACGTTGAAAAGTAACTATAAATGTGAGGTATAAAATATATGTCAAACAGGTTGTTTCAAGGCGTAATCTATCAGATGAAGGATGCTTTTGACCGTGTTATCGGTGTTATTGACGAAAACGGTGTAGTCATCTCCTGCTCGGATCTCGGAAAGATGGGTGACCTCAGACAGGGTGTCAGAGAAGAGCTCTCCTTTTCGGCAGAGGTCCTCGCTGTAGACGGATATACCTACCGCTATATGGGAGTTGGTCAGAAGAGCGAATATATAGTTTTTGTTGAGGGTCAGGACAAGATGGCTGAGAAGATGTCAAAGCTTCTGGCGGTTTCTCTGGGTAACATCAAGAGCCTTTACGACGAGAAGTATGACAAGGGCTCGTTCATAAAGAACATCATTCTCGACAATATACTTCCCAGCGATATATACATAAAATCCAAGGAGCTTCACTTCAATGCTGAAGATCCCAGAATAGTATTCCTTATAAAGTTCTTCGGCAAGACAGATATGATGCCCTTCGAGATGCTTCAGAATATGTTCCCCGATAAGTCGAAGGATTACGTTATAAGCGTTGGAGAGCACGATATAGTTCTTGTTAAGGAGCTCAAGCCCGGAACTGAGATGAAGGAGATAGAAAAGATAGCTACCAATATCTCGGATACCCTCTCGGCTGAGTTCTATACCAAGGTCGCTATCGGTATATCCACCGTGGTAGACAACATTAAGGATCTCGCTAAGGCTTATCAGGAGGCGCAGGTCGCTCTTGAGGTCGGAAAGGTATTTGAGACCGAGAAGAATATCATAAGCTATGAAAATCTCGGCATAGGAAGACTTATATATCAGCTTCCCACAACTCTTTGCGAGATGTTCTTGCAGGAGGTATTCAAGAAGGGAAATCTTGAGTCGCTCGACAGAGAAACTCTTATGACTATTCAGTGCTTCTTCGATAACAATCTTAACGTTTCGGAAACCTCGAGAAAGCTCTTTGTACACAGAAATACCTTGGTTTACAGACTTGAGAAGATACGTAAGCTGACAGGACTTGACCTGCGTGAGTTTGAACACGCGATAACCTTTAAGGTCGCTCTTATGGTCAAGAAGTACCTTAACTCAAAGCCTGTTAAATTCTGAGCTCACTTTGAATAAAATCGCTCTTGAGGGCGTAATATGACAGTATGATCTGTATGACTGATATCTCCGGGAGTGCCTTGGCACTCTCGGGGAATATGTATTTATTTGGGCGGATCGTCTTTATATAATACCCGAAAGGTTTGGTGAAACGGTGTCTGAAGAAAACAAAAAAGAAGATATAAACGGCGGGGATACGGTCGAAAAATCCGACTCGAATATCTCCGAGCTGTTTGACGCTGGGCAGAACGATATGTCTGCTCCCGAGAATAAAGATAAAAAAGAAAAAGGACAAAAGAAAATATCGCTTTCTGCGTTTGTTTATTCGGCGGTGGCGCTGGTGCTTGCGGCTGTGATGATAACCTTCAGCTGCTGCAGTATTTTCTATAAAAAGCAGCTTGCCCAGGCAAGGCTTGAAAATCTTACGCTTGGCTCGTCGGGAAAATATAACGAGCTTGAGCTTATAGCTACCCTGCTTGAAAAATATTCTTATTTCGACCTCGATGAGGACGAGATGATGGATAAGGTGCTATCCGCTTACGTTGACGCAACAGGCGATGACTATGCGGAATATTACAACGCCGAGGAGTATAAGGCTCTTAGGGCAGACACGGCGGGAGCTTCCGAAGGAATAGGCGTGAACGTCATAAATTCCACGGTCGAGATCGGCGGATATGAATACAAGATGATCCGCATAATCGGCGTATCTCCTGATTCTCCCGCATCAGAAGCGGGTGTTAAGGTCGGCGACATCATAATGTGGGTCGGCGAAGGAGAGAGCAGAGAGCTTGTTGATACGCTGGGCTACACACAGGCGATATCGAAGCTCAGGGGTGCTGCGGGAACTGTGGCGAAATTTACTGTTTTCAGAGAAAAAGCTGACGGTTCTTACGATGAGATAGCATTTTCGGTCGAAAGACGAAAGGTTGAGTCGATCTCGGTATACAGCTCTGTGAGCGAGGCAGACCCGAGCGTGGGAATAGTCAAGATAACGGGCTTTGATCTTACAGTGCCTAAGCAGTTTTCTGCGGCGGTCGATGCGCTTATTGAGAAGGGCTGTAATAAATTCGTATTTGACGTCAGATACAATCCCGGCGGAGATCTCGCGTCGATAAGAGCGGTGCTCAGCTACTTCCTATCCGAGGGAGATCTGCTTATAAGCACGGTGTCGAAGGACGGCACAGAAGAAAAGACCTATGCAGAGCCTGTTTCTTACGAGAGCGAGGACTACAAGGTCTGCAACGTATCCAAGCAGGATATAGGAAAATATAAAGATAAGATAGAAAAGATAGCGGTGCTTTGTAACGACAGCACTGCGAGTGCCGCGGAGCTCTTCACGGCGGCGCTGAGAGATTACGGACTTGCAACCATCGTTGGAGAGAAGACCTTCGGCAAGGGAAGTATGCAGTCTATCATATCTCTTGAGAGCTTTGGCTACGAGGGAGCGCTTAAATTTACCACAAAGATGTATTTCCCACCCTGCGGAGAGGGCTATGACGGAAAGGGTATCCTGCCGCACGTTGAGGTCTCGCTCTCCGAGGAGGCTAAGGAATATAACGTTTACGAGCTGCCGCAATCGCTTGACGCTCAGCTTCAGGCGGCTATAGCGCAGCTTAACAAATGAGAAATAATTTTTAACAGTATAAGGAGAAAACAAATGTCTAAGGAACAGCTTTATACCCCCGAGGGTTATCAAAAACTTGTTGATGAATTGAATTATCTCACAAAAACAAGACGAGAGGAGATAAAGAAGGATATTGCGGAGGCGAGATCCTTTGGTGACCTTTCGGAGAACGCCGAGTACGATGCCGCAAGAAACGAGCAGGCTAAGGTAGAGGCGAGAATAAAAGAGCTTGAGGAGCTTATCAGACACGCAAAGATCATTGACGAGGAAGCGATAGACACTACCGTAGTAAGCATCGGTTCTGTTGTTAAGGTTGAGAGAAACGGCAAGGACATCATAGAGTACAGCATAGTGGGCTCTAACGAGGCTGATCCCGATACCTTCAAGATATCCGACCAGTCGCCTATCGGCAGAAAGCTTATCGGTGTCCGCGCGGGCAGCAACGTTGTGGTTGAAGTTCCCTCGGGAAAGATCAACTTCAAGGTGCTTGAAGTATCCAGAGCAAAAGAGGATAAATAAAAGATATGGTGACAGCATACTTTTTCTGTGTGCTGTCACCTTTTTAGTGTATTTTTTGGGGGTCATATATGGAAAATGAAAAGCTTAAAGGAAGCGACATAAAGGTTGAGGGAAGATTTTCAAGGTGGCTTGAAAATTATTGGTATCACTATAAGTGGCCAACAATTATTGTGTCGTTTTTTGTCATAGTCGTGCTTGTCTGCACCATTCAGATGTGCACTAAGGAAACCGAGGATACATCTGTGGTTTACGCAGGTCCTGTGCAGTTGTCGTCGGGAGAGATGAGCGCTATTGAAAGTGTGATGAATTTTATAATGCCTGAGGATTTTGACGGCAACGGCAAAAAGACGTTGGTCTTTTTGAATTACCATGTATACTCCGAAAACCAGATCAAGGGTATGGAGAGCGAGCGGGAAGAGCAGATAGAGGACTACGTGGAGAACAAGGACTCTTATACTGTTCCGTCTGAAGCGCCCGCGCAGATAAACAGGCAGTATAACACAACTAACTATAAGAATTTTATTCAGTACATACAGACGGGCGAGACCTCGATATGCTTCCTTGATGCCTCTGTCTATGAGGAACTGCTGGGCGACGGAAGGATAATGAAGCTTTCTGACGTTCTGGGATATGAGAGTGAGGCTTCGGCTGACGGATACGGCATAAAGCTTTCCGAGCTTGGAATATACGAGACTTACGCGGCTGTCCGCAAGCTCCCCGCAGATACCGTGGTCTGCATACTCAAGCCGCTTGTTGCGGGTAGAAACAGCAAGGCAGAGATGTATCAGAGGGACAAGGATATGCTTCGCGCGATAGTTGAGTTTAAGGGTGACGAAAATTAATATATTTTGTCCGAAAAACTTGAAATATCAAATTTAACTTTGAAAATTATACTATTTAATAATACAAATCGGATCTTTTTATGAAAACTAAACCTACCTCTATATTACTACTTTTTCTCACCGCTATAATATGGGGTTTTGCCTTTGTGGCGCAGGTGGAGGGGGCGGAGCATATAGGCCCGTTCACGCTCAACGGCGTCAGATTTGCCATAGGAACGCTCTCGCTTTTACCCGTGGTGCTCTTCTTCGAGCGCGGAAGGGTCGAGCGCCGCGAGCGACTTAACACGGTCATATACTCGGCTATCGCGGGTGCGGTGCTCTGCTGTGCATCTATGCTTCAGCAGTTTGGCATACATTTGACGGGCAGCGCGGGGGTCGCAGGATTTATCACGGGGCTTTACACGGTATTCATACCGCTGGCTTGTTTTGTGTTGTTCAGATCAAAAACCGGGTTTAACGTGTGGCTCGGCGCGATATTTGCTATAGTGGGGCTCTTCTTGCTCTGCTATACACCCGGCGAGGGGCTCAGCTTCGGCAAGGGTGAATTGCTTCTGCTTATAGGCTCGTTCTTCTGGACGGCGCACATGATAATAGTGGACAGGCTGGGCAAGGGAGTTCGTTCTCTGCATTTTGCGTGGGGACAGTTCGCCGTTTGCTCGGTGTTAGGACTTATCGGAATGCTCCTTTTTGAAGCTCCTACTTTTGGGGGGATATATGCGGCAAGATGGTCGCTGCTTTACTGCGGTGTTTTGTCGGTCGGAGTTGCATATACCTTGCAGGTAGTGGCGCAGAGGCGCGCTGATCCTACCTTTGCGGCTATCGTTCTTTCTACCGAGTCGGTATTCAGCGCGGTGGGCGGCGTTATATTCGGTATAGATACTATAAGCATTATAGGGTATATCGGCTGTCTGCTTATATTCGGCGGTATCGTTGTATCTCAATTAGCTCCGAAAAAGAGCGGCGAGAGCGCTGCGGCGGATAATAAAAGCGACGGGGAGTGTCAATAATATCACGGGGGTGATATTATGAAGGACAGGACCAAGGATTTTTGCATTGGATTTTTAATTACTTTTGTTATATGCGGTATTATTGCCGCGATATTGTTGGCTATATTTATGATGTAAGGAGAGGCTATGCGGCTTGACAAATTTTTGAGTGTTTGCGCTGTTGCCAGCCGTACCGAGAGCAAGCGAGCGGCGAGGTGCGGAGAGATACTTGTGAACGGTGTATGTGTCAGAGCGTCTGATTTTGCGGTAGATTCCGAACGCGACGTGATAGTTTTTCGCGGCGAGAGGGTGGTCTACAGAAAATACACCTATATAATTTTAAATAAGCCCGATGGGGTTGTGAGCGCTACCGACGACCCAAGAGAGAAGACTGTGCTTGATATTTTGCCCGAGCAGTTCTCCAAAAAGGGAATTTTTCCTTGCGGAAGGCTTGATAAGAACACGGTGGGACTTATGCTTCTGACCGATAACGGGGAGCTGGCGCATAGGCTTCTCGCACCTAAAAATCACGTTGAGAAGAAATACCGATTTCGCTCCAAGTTCCCTGTGAGCGAGGCGGACGCGAAGCGCTTTGAGGCGGGGCTTACACTTGAGGACGGATACGTCACAAAGCCCGCCAAGATAGAGCTTATGGGCGACGGTAGCGAGGGAATAATAACGCTTCACGAGGGCAAGTATCATCAGATAAAGAGAATGCTTGACGCGCTCGGAAACAAAATAACTTATCTTGAAAGGATCAGCTTCGCACATCTGACACTTGAGGATTCCGGTCTCTCACGAGGAGAGTGGCGGTATCTTAACGAGGACGAGATAGCGGAGCTTGAAAAAATAGCGGACACCTCAAAGGTGTCCTAGTGAACCAAGGACGGTGTATTATGGATATCATCAAAAAACTTTCTGAAGAACTGAAAATAAAGGAAGAGCAGGTAGAAAAAACTGTTGCTCTTATAGATGAAGGGAATACTATCCCTTTTATAGCCCGCTACCGCAAAGAGGTCACGGGAAGCCTTGACGACGAGATATTGCGTAAGCTTGAGGACAGACTTACATATCTGAGAAATATAGAAAAGAGAAAGCAAGAGGTCAAAAACCTTATTGCCGAGCAGGGAAAGCTGACCGACGAGCTTGCGGCGCAGATAGACAACGCGCAAACCATTACTGAGGTGGACGACATCTACAGACCCTACCGTCCGCACAGAAAAACAAGAGCTTCGGTGGCCAGAGAGCGCGGTCTTGGTGAGCTTGCCGAGCTTATTATGGCTCAGCAGGACAAGTATGACCCCTCTCTTGTTGAGGCTGCCGAGGGGTACGTGAGCGAGGAAAAAGGGGTCGAGAGCGCCGAGGCGGCGCTTACGGGCGCTTGTGATATAATCGCTGAGGAGGTATCCGACAACGCCGAATTCAGAAAGGCGGTGAGAAGGATAACCTTTGATTTCGGTCTGCTCAACTCAAGGGCGGCTAAGGAAGAGGACTCGGTATATTCGCAGTATTACGAGTATTCCGAGAATATCAAGAAGATGCCCCACCACAGGATACTTGCGGTCAACAGGGGAGAGAAAGAGGATTTTCTGAAGGTATCTATTACTGTTGAAAAGGATATGATACTCAATTATCTGCTCTCCGAGATGATAACTAACCAATCAAGCCCTGCGGCAAAGTACATATATGACGCTGTTGTTGACAGCTACGACAGACTTATCGCTCCCTCTATCGAGCGAGAGATAAGAAACGATATGACCGACGAGGCGGGAGAGGGAGCTATAAAGCTTTTCTCGGAAAATCTGCGCCATCTGCTTATGCAAGCGCCGCTCAAGGGCAAGACTGTGCTTGGATTTGACCCCGGATACGTTAACGGCTGTAAGACGGCGGTGGTCGACAAGACGGGCAAGGTGCTCGATACCGCGGTGGTATATCCCACCACACACTCTAAATACAAGATAGAGGAAGCCAAAAAGATAATCTCGGCGATGGTCAAGAAATACAAGGTCGATGTTGTGGCTATCGGAAACGGAACGGCGTCCAAGGAGAGTGAGCTCTTTATAGCCGAAACGCTGAAGGAGTCGAAGTGCGATTTTTGCAAGTATATAATCGTGAACGAGGCGGGAGCTTCGGTATATTCGGCGTCCAAGCAGGCGAGCGAGGAGTTCCCCGAGTTTGACGTTATGCAGCGCTCGGCGGTGTCTATCGCGCGCAGACTTCAAGACCCTTTGGCTGAGCTTGTAAAGATAGACCCCAAGTCGATAGGTGTGGGTCAGTATCAGCACGATATGAAGCAGGCGCGTCTTGATGGGGCGCTTAAGGGAGTTGTTGAGGACTGCGTTAACGCTGTTGGCGTGGATATAAACACCGCGTCCTATTCGCTTCTTTCTTATATATCGGGTATAAACATCACGAGCGCTAAGAATATCGTCAAGTACCGCGAGGAGAACGGAGAGTTCAAGAGCCGCGCACAGATACTTAAAGTGCCGAGAGTGGGCGCTAAGGCGTTTGAGCAGTGCGCGGGATTTTTGAGAGTGCCTCATTCCTCTGAGATACTTGACAACACGGGTGTTCACCCCGAGTCTTATGATGCGGCTAAGAAGCTTCTGGCTATGTTCGGATATACTCTTGACGACGTTGCCGAGGGTAAGCTCTCGGGACTTGAGGAAAAGATATCCGAGAGGGGAAGAGTATCTATCTGCGCCGAGCTTGGTGTCGGAGAACCGACGCTTAAGGATATAGTTTCCGAGCTTCTCAAGCCCGGGCGCGACGTGCGCGACAGTTTGCCGCCCCCCGTGCTGCGCGAGGACGTTATGAGCATGGAGGACCTGAAGCCCGATATGGTGCTTGACGGAACTGTCAGAAATGTAATAGACTTCGGCGCTTTCGTGGATATCGGTGTGCATCAGGACGGTCTTGTTCATATCTCCGAGCTCTCGAACAGATACGTAAAGCATCCCTCCGAGGTGGTTTCTCTCGGAGATGCGGTGAAGGTCAGGGTGCTTTCGGTCGACCTTAAAAAGAAGAGAATATCTCTTTCTATGAAGGGTTTTTAATATATTAAAAGCAGAAATTTTCCCGGATTGCTTTTGAAAAGAGGGTACAACGGCGGCATTTGTTGAAAATGCACAAAGAAATACGTGAAAATTTGGGAATTTACCCTCTTTTCATTTTGCTATAAATTTGGTACAATATTAGAGTACAGAAGTATGTCTACAAATAAAGGCTATATACACAATACATAGGAGGATAGTTCCAAAATGGCAAGCATTTCACTTAGACACATCTACAAAAAATATCCCGGAGGCGTTACCGCTGTTTCGGATTTCAACCTTGAAGTTAAAGACAAGGAATTTCTCGTTCTCGTTGGTCCTTCCGGTTGCGGAAAGACGACCACTCTTCGTATGATCGCAGGTCTTGAGGAGATTACCGAGGGTGAGCTTTTCATAGGCGATACACTCGTAAACGACGTTGCTCCTAAGGACAGAAAGATAGCGATGGTGTTCCAGAACTACGCACTTTATCCTCATATGTCTGTTTTTGAGAATATGGCGTTCGGTCTTAAGCTGAACAAGACTCCCAAGGAGGAGATCAAGAGAAGAGTTGAAGAGGCTGCAAGAATACTCGGTATCACCCACCTTCTTGACAGAAAGCCTAAGGCGCTTTCCGGTGGTCAGAAGCAGCGTGTTGCGCTCGGTCGTGCTATCGTTCGTAACCCCATGGTATTCCTTCTTGACGAGCCGCTCTCCAACCTCGACGCTAAGCTCCGTGCATCCATGAGAACCGAGCTTACAAAGCTTCACAACAGAGTTGGTACTACATTCGTATACGTTACTCACGACCAGGTTGAGGCTATGACCATGGCAACAAGAATAGTTGTTATGAAGGACGGTCTTATCCAGCAGGTTGATACTCCTCAGAACCTCTACGATTCTCCTTGCAATATATTCGTTGCAGGATTTATCGGAACACCTCAGATGAACTTTATGAACGGTAAGCTCGTAAAGAAGGGTGAGAATGTTTACTTCGAGTTTGAGAACGTTTCCCTCAAGCTTCCCGCAGACAAGGCAAATGCTCCCGAGCTTGCTGAGTACATCGGTAAGGAAGTTGTTGCAGGTCTTCGTCCCGAGTCTATCAGCGACAGCGCAGATATCGACGAGGCTGCTGAGAACTCCTTCGAGGTTGACGTTGACGTTACCGAGCTTATGGGTGCAGAGATCTATCTCTACCTCAGCATAGGCGAGTCTAACCTCATCGCGCGTGTATCCTCTCGTTCCAAGACAAGAGCTGGTGACAAGATCAAGGTTTCCTTTGAAATGCCCAGACTCCACATCTTTGATAAGGATACAGAGCGTTGCATCATTCACTAAGATATTAATTACAAAACGTGCGCAGAGCCAAGGCTCTGCGCACATTTTTTGTATAGGGATATATAATATTTTTATAGCTTTAGGGTCGTCGAGGGCGCCGACCCCTACCGATCATAAAATATTGTTTTCTGTCCTGTGGTGAAATCAAATTGTAATGTTTGCTTCACGGGTCGCCGAGGCTCTCGTTGCGACTCGGTCACGCTCGCGTTCTGACACCGCACTGTGGTGTCATTCATTGCGCTCACGCCGCTTCGCTACGTCGACCCCCTACAGATTATAAAATATTGTTTTCTACACCGCGGTGAAGTGGGATTATAATATTTGTGGTAGGGGTCGGCGCCCTCGACGACCCTAAAAATTGTGGCTCTTACAAAGCTATGATTAACAAAAAACAAATCCACCCTGTCGGGGGTGTTGTTTAAAAATACAGATATTTATGGACATAAATGGCGCATTAAAAGAGTTCTTGTAAAATTATAAGTGTCGAATTTTACAATCTTAAAACTTTTTATAATTTATTCTTTTTGTTCTTTTTTTAGTAAGCTTTCTGTCGAAAAACAGAAAATAAACACTCGAGAGTATTGCAAAAGACAAGAGAGATATTACAAATACGCGGCCTGTTATTATATCTCTTACGCCCTCAACAAAGAGCAAAAATTCATTTGCGGGGATATCCTCGGATATGGTCAGAGGTGCGCTTGCTATTATTTCGCCGTTGTAGTAAAAATCCACAGTTCCCACTCTTTTTCCTGCTTCAAGCGGCGCGCTCAGGGTTTCGGAGTAAAGGTAATATTTGTACGTGACCTCACTTGTGTCCACCCGAAGCGGTATATATGCCATCACGTCCTCGGTCAGTACCGCAGAGGCGCTGAAGCTTCCGTCCTCGGAATTGGCGGGGAGCATTGAGTTCTCGGTGGGTATCTTGCATATAACGTCGTCCTTGTCAGCGACCTTTACAAATCCCAAACTCCTTCTTGCGTGGTGGATAAGGTTATCGGCTATGGCGAAGGAGTATATGTTCTCGGTGTCCTGCGAAGCCCCCATTACTATGCATAGGTATGAGGCTTGTCCGATGACTGCCTTTGTTACCACACAGTGTCCGCCCATATCGGTCATACCCGCTATCAACCCCTCGGCGTATCTATTTGTGTATCCTTGGGCGAAGTGCGAGGCTATCAGCGCGTTTCGGTTGTTCACCGTTACCTCGGAGCTGCGGTTTATTATCGTTATCTTTTTTGCCACCGCCGAGCTGACTGTCATATAAAACTCGTTTTCCATAGCTGCTCTTGCGATAAGCACGGTGTCTGTGAGGGTCGTATACATTTTTTCATCGTCCCAGCCCGTTGGATTGGTGTAAAGAGTATCTCGCGCTTCAAGGCTTTTGGCGCGTTTGTTCATTGCCTGAACAAAACTCTCTGCGCTTCCCGACACGGCAACGGCGAGGGCGTATGCCGCGTCGTTATATCCGCCGCATATCGCTGCGTATATGAGGTCCTCGGCGCTTATTACGTCGTTCGCCTTAAGACCTATGCTTGTCCCCTGTGCGCCCGAGAGCATTTCGGGGGTTACGGTGATAAGCGTATCCTTTTTGTTTGCAAAGGCCTCGGCGGCGAGAAGCCCCGTCATTATTTTTACGGTCGATGCGGGGGCGATCCTCTCTCCCGTGTCCTTTCTGAGTATGACCCGTCCCGTATCGATATTTTCAAAATACACGCTCTGCGCTTGGGTGACAGAGGGCAGGTCTTCGCTAAAAATGCTCGCCGATGCGCCAAGCGAGAGGGAAGAGAATAAAAAAATGCACGACAAAAGGAGGCAGATAACACGCAGCAGAGAAAGTTTTTTCACGTTATCGCCTCCCGATCAAGATCATTTATTTTATGTATTCGGATATCAGCACGTCAAGAAGGTCGTCACGGTCATACTTGCGAATGACCGATCTCACTTCCGGGGGAATATATATCGTGTCCTCGGACAGGATATATCCCGAAAGCTGTTTTATCGGATCTCCGCCTTCTTTTTTTATGGCATCACAGATCGCCGCTATATCCGCTCGCATCGTGTTTTTTTCGGTTTCGTTAAGCATATCCACCTCCGAAGCTCGAATTCGTTTTCTATAGCCCATTTTCTATAGACCATTATACACTATATGCGTCAAAATATCAATAAGGAATTAAAATTTGAAAAAATAAATTTTAGTTAGAAAATATTTGAGCTGCGCTATTGATTTTTGAGAAAAATTGGTGTATAATATCTTTTGTAAAATAAAAATTCTTCCAAAAGGAGTATGTTAAGATGTTGGTTTCTGCAAAAGAAATGCTTACAAAAGCAAAACAGGGCAAATATGCGGTAGGTCAGTTCAATATAAACAACCTTGAATGGACCAAGACTATTCTTCTCACCGCTCAGGAGTGCAACTCCCCCGTTATTCTCGGTGTTTCCGAGGGCGCGGGGAAATATATGGGAGGATATAAGACCGTTGTGGGTATGGTAAACGGAATGCTTGAGGAGCTTAAGATCACAGTTCCCGTGGCTCTCCACCTTGACCACGGAACTTACGAGGCTTGCTACAAGTGTATCGAAGCAGGTTTCTCCTCCATAATGTTCGACGGTTCTCATTATCCGATAGAGGAAAATATAGCTAAGACCTCCGAGCTCGTAAAGGTTTGCGAGGAGAAGGGTATGTCCCTTGAGGCTGAGGTCGGAGCTATCGGCGGCGAGGAAGACGGCGTTGTTGGGGCAGGCGAGTGCGCTGATCCCGACGAGTGCAAGATGATCGCTGACCTTGGTGTTACTATGCTCGCAGCAGGTATCGGAAACATTCACGGTAAGTATCCCGCAAACTGGAAGGGTCTTTCCTTCGAAACTCTTGCGGCTGTTCAGGAGAAGACAGGTGAGATGCCTCTCGTTCTTCACGGCGGAACAGGTATCCCCTCCGATATGATAAAGAAGGCTATATCCCTCGGCGTTGCTAAGATCAACGTTAATACCGAGTGCCAGCTCGCTTTCGCTGCGGCTGTACGTAAGTATATCGAGGAAGGAAAGGATCTCGTTGGAAAGGGCTTTGACCCCAGAAAGATCCTCGCTCCCGGCGCTGAGGCTATAAAGGCTACAGTTAAGGAAAAGATGGAGCTCTTCGGTTCTATCGATAAGGCGTAAGACTTATAGATCATAAACAGGTGAAGAGAGAAGCCTTTTTGGCTTCTCTCTTGCCGTTGGATAGAGAAAGGATTTTTGACGATGACGAAGATAGATATAATTTCGGGATTTTTGGGCGCGGGTAAGACTACCCTTATAAACAAGCTCATACACGAGGCGTATGAGGGCGAGAAGATAGTGCTTATCGAAAACGAATTCGGAGAGATAGGTATCGACGGCGGTTTTCTTAAGGACGCGGGGATCAACATCACCGAGATGAATTCGGGCTGTATATGCTGCTCCTTGGTTGGAGATTTCAGCGCGGCGCTTGAAAAGGTTGTTTCGGAATATAAGCCTGACAGAGTGCTTATCGAGCCCTCGGGCGTTGGAAAGCTGAGCGACGTTATACGCGCGGTCAGGTCCTCGGGCGCGAAGGGGATAGACCTCAACAGCTTTACCGTTGTGGTTGACGTGAACAAGTGCAAGATGTATATGAAGAACTTTGGCGAGTTCTTTAATGACCAGATAGAGAACGCGGCGTGTATCATCTTCAGTCATACCGACAAGACTACCGACGCCAAGCTCACACAGGCGCTTGAGCTTGTTAAGGAGCATAATCACGAGGCATTCGTGGTCACCACTCCGATATCCGAGCTTGACGGAGCAGCCCTGCTTGAGGCTATAGAGGGAAAGGCTACTGTTGACGAGGATATCCGAAAGCTGATGGAGAGCGAGGAGATATGCGGTGAGTGCGGACATCACCACGCTCACGGCGAGTGCCACGAGCATCACCACGAGCACGAGCATCACCACGAGCACGAGCATCACCACGAGCATCATCACGAGCATCATCACGAGCACGAGCATCATCACGAGCACGAGCATCATCACGAGCACGAACACCACCACGAGCACGGCGAGTGCTCTTGCGGATGTCACGGACACGCTCACGAGCATCACCACGCCGATGAGGTGTTTACAAGCTGGGGTAGAGAAACTGTAAAGAAATATTCTGTCGAGCAGCTCGGAGAGATACTTGAGGCGATAGAGGACGATCACACCTATGGGTTCGTTCTGCGAGCCAAGGGTATAGTTGAGGGAGAGGACGGAAGGTGGATACATTTTGACTACGTTCCCGGCGAGCCCAACGTGAGATGTGGCTCGGCTGCCGCTATAGGAAAGCTTTGCGTTATAGGCTCGGAGCTTAAGGAAGAGGCTATCGAGAGCCTTTTCGGTCTTAAATAAGAGAGGGTCAAACTATGAATATGCCGATATATCTGTTCACGGGATTTCTCGAGGGCGGAAAGACGTCTATAATTCAGGAGTCCCTCTCTGACAAGAGATTCAACAGCGGAGAGAAAACTCTGGTGATCCTTTGTGAAGAGGGAATAGAGGAGCTTGACCCTTCGAAATTCTGGGGTCAGAACGTACAGATAAGGACTATAGATGACGAGAGCGAGCTGACAACGCAGAAGCTGAGCGAGCTTGCCAGAGAGCACCGATACGACAGGATAATAATAGAGTATAACGGTATGTGGAGTCTTGACAGGCTTTACAGAAATATGCCGCGCGACTGGGTGATATATCAGAATATGATGTTCGCCGAGGCAAAGACCTTTTTGAACTACAATGCTAATATGCGTCAGCTTGTGTACGACAAGCTCAGAGATGCCGAGATGATAGTTCTCAACAGGGCGTATGAGGGCATCGATAAGGAAGAGATACACAAGGTGGTAAGGGGAATATCAAGACGCGCGGCGATAGTTTACGATTATCCCGACGGTCACGTTGAATATGACGACATAGAAGACCCGCTGCCCTTTGATATGGATGCCGACGTGATAGACATAAAGGACAATGACTATGCTATATGGTACAGAGAGCTTTCCGAAAATATGGCGGCGTTTGAAGGCAAAACTGTGCGCTTCAAGGGCATTGTGGCAAGGGATAACAAGCTGTCCTCAAACTCTCTTATCATTGGACGCCACGTTATGACCTGCTGTGCCGACGACATACAGTTTTGCGGTATGGCGGCTGTCTTCAAGAGCTCATCTCCCTTGAGAACTGGTGAATGGGTCACGGTGATGGGAAAGATCAAGCTTGAGGCGGCTAAGGTGTATAGGGCGAAAGGACCTGTTGTATACGTTGATGCCACCGAATTTGCGGTAGCACCGAAGCAAGAGGTTGCAACCTTCTATTGATAAGGCGCGTATGAAACAAAGGTAAACGATTTTTGTCGTTTACCTTTGTTTTTTTGGAAAAAGGAAGTCAAAAGCTATTGCAAAGCTTTGTGTTTTGTGCTATAATCGCTCTACACATTTTAATATTACGACCCGAAGGGAATACTTTTTGGTAAAAATGTATTCTTTCTCCTTTGACGTCGTCAAAAATGTGTAGCAACATTGAGAGGTACATTTTTTGTGCGTCTCTTTGTGGGGCGCACTTTTCTGTTATTGTGGCGATGCGTGATGAACTAACGAATATACAAAGGAGAAAAAGCAAATGAAATTACTATTTAAGCAACGTTTTTTCTCGTGGTTTGACAGCTACGATATTTATGATGAAGCGGGCAACACGCTCTTTACCGTAAAGGGAGAGCTCGCGTGGGGACACCTTCTGAGAATATATGATGCAATAGGGAATGAGGTTGGCTGTGTAAAGGAAAAGGTCTTTACGTGGCTGCCTAAATTCGAAATGTACCTTGGAGGAAGCTATGTCGGTTGCATCAACAAGGAATTTACTTTCTTCAAGCCGAAATTCAATATCGATTATAACGGTTGGCAGGTTGACGGAGATTGGTGTGAATGGGACTATTCTATTCTGAACTCTTGCGGTCAGCAGGTTGCGACGGTAACGAAGGAAATCTGGAATTGGACGGATACTTACGTGATTGACGTTCATAATTCGCAGGACATTCCGTATGCCTTGATGCTCGTTCTCGCGATCGATGCCGAGAAGTGCTCGCGAGGGGATTGAGTTGATGGCAAATACATAGAGCGTATCAATGTATTATAAAGGAGCTTTGGGTATGAAAAAATCAAATATACATAAATTCTTATTTGCGGTATCGGCGTTCTTGATTTTTGGCTTTGGTGTAAGGTTTGGATTTGATATGTTCAAATATGACGGTTATAACGGCTCTGCTCCGCTATACGTGTATGCGATTGTAAGGACGGTTGAATTTATCGTGCCGAGCATTATTCTTTTAATCGTTGCGATATTTTTTAAGAAAAAATTTGCATATAAAGAGGGAAAATAAAAATGGTACTTGAACTAAGAAACATTGACAAGTCCTTTGGCGAGAAAGAAGTCCTGAGGGGAGTATCTTTTGTGGCAGAGGGTGGAAAAGCATTTGGTCTGCTCGGCAGAAACGGCGCAGGAAAAACAACGTCTATCCGTATTCTGATGAACGTTTTTTCGGCGAATAGCGGAGAGGTGCTGATTGACGGTGCGCCTATTGATTACGATAAGATCGGCATCGGGTATCTTCCCGAAGAAAGAGGACTCTATCCGAAGAAGCTCATCATAGATCAGCTCGTGTACTTTGCGGAGCTGAAAGGTATGAGTGCAAAGGATGCCGTCAAAGCCGTTGACTATTGGCTCTCAAGACTCGGTATGAGCGAATACCGCAACAAGAAGCTCGATACACTCTCCAAGGGTAATCAGCAGAAGATCCAGCTTGTTACCGCCCTTGCTCACGATCCCGATATCGTTATCCTCGACGAGCCCTTCTCGGGACTTGATCCCGTGAACGCTATGCTCCTTAAAGACGTGGTCAAGGAGCAGATCGCCAAGGGCAAGATCGTTCTGTTTTCAAGCCATCAGATGAGCTACATAGAGGAATTTTGCGACAGTATCGCAATTATCAACGCAGGTAAGGTGGCTATCAGCGGAGATCTCCACGAAATCAAGAGAACCTATCCGCGCGACAAGATTGTGGTAAGCACCGTGGATGGCAAAAAGATAAAGGCAGACCTTGGAGATATTTGTACCGAGCGCGAGGACGGAACTTTGCTTATTCAGCTTGCAAGTCCCGATGAGAAGCGGGATATGATGAAACGGCTTGTTGAGTGCTACGACATTGATGAGGTCAAGGTGTTTGAACCCTCACTCAACGATATTTTCGTAGAGTACGCAGGCGCGCAGGTGTAAGGAGGCAGAACAATGAAGCAATTTGGAAAAATACTGAAATTTGAGCTGAAAGGCTACCTGAGAAACAAAATATTCGTTGGCTTTACCATCTTTCTCGTTTTGCTGATCGCGATTGTAATGTTCATACCCAACATCATATCGGCATTTGAGTTGGATGATGTTGGCGATACCGCGCCCGCTGACCTTCCCACAATGCTCGTATATGCCGAGGATGAAAGCCTTGCTTCAATTGTGAAAGAATACTTCGGAAACGCTTTTGTCGATTATAACGTAAAGCTTGCGGATGGCAGCATTGACGAGCTGAAGGACGAGATCGTATCGGGCGATGCAGAATGCGCTTTTGTTATGAACAGCGCGTCCTCCTATACCTACTACGTAAATAATCTCTCGATGTATGACAGCAATACTGCCATCGCAGATACCGTGTTGCAAGAGGTATATCGTATCAATGCTATGGTGCAGAACGGACTTACGCCCGAGCAGGCAGGAGAGATTATGTCTGTTCAAATTGAAAGCGGCACCGAAACACTCGGCAAGGATCAGATGCAGAACTTCTTTTACACCTACATAATGATCTTCGCACTCTATATGGTCATTCTTCTTTACGGGCAGATGGTTGCTACCAACGTTGCGACAGAGAAGAGCTCACGCGCGATGGAAGTCCTCGTTACGAGTGCAAAGCCCACCGCTATGATGTTCGGTAAGGTGCTTGCATCCTGTATCGCGGGCTTTACGCAGCTTGTTCTCGTATTCGGTACGGCAATTCTGCTCTACAACGTAAATAAAGAAGCGCTTTCCAACCCTCTCATCGCGTCTATCTTTGATATTCCGCTGTCGTTGTTTATTTATCTCATTGTGTTCTTCGTGCTTGGATTTCTTATCTACGCTTTCCTTTACGGTGCAATCGGTTCGACCGTTTCCAAGCTTGAGGATATCAATACCGCCGTTATGCCGATAACGTATCTCTTCCTTATCGCCTTTATGGTTGTAATATTCTCTATGACTTCGGGATCGGTTGACAATGCCGCGATGCTTGTATGCTCCTATATCCCGTTTACCTCTCCTATGGCTATGTTTACGAGAGTTTGTATGAGTACGGTGGCGTGGTATGAGATCGCCGCGTCTATTGCCATTCTCGTCGGCTCTACCATTGGAATCGGAGTTCTTTCCGCAAAGATCTACCGCGTAGGAGTTCTGCTTTACGGCACACCTCCCAGGATCGGTAGGATTCTGAAAACCGTATTTAAGAAGCAGTAAGCAATCAGAGGCAATGAAATGAAAAAATGGAATTTATTTGCCGCTATCTTTCAAATCGTAGTCGGTATAGCAGCAATCGTCGCATATATCATTCTTGCCACATCGGGAGAGCCTATGGGCAAATGGACTGTTACTCTTATACTCGCTATTGCTTTTGTGGTAATAGGGGCTATAAATGCAGTCGATCACGTGAGGTCAAATAAAACGCAAAAGTGACCGTTCAAACACCCTCGTTCATAAACCGAGCGAGGGTATTTTCGAATATGATTGAAGTGTCCACAAAATATGGTATAATATCGTACTCAATAAGGATCTGACGAGGATAAATTTATGGGCAAGCTTATTATTTTTAATTTTATACTTATTGCGTTAATAGCGATTGGGTTGTGTGTGATAAAAAAGTACGTGAAGCAAGAAAGAACGAGGAATATCATTCTGCTTGTGTCGGCGATCTTTACTATACTGTTCCATTACAGCACGTTCCTTTTCAAGCTTTTATCGGGCGGGGGTGCGATGGAGTATTTAAGTGAAACTCCAAATTTGATCTTACCTATCTATCCTTGCAACGTGGTGATGTGGTCGGCTTTGATCTTTGCATTCTTAAAGAATAAAAAGTCGAAAGTTGGAGAGTTCTTTGCGGATTATATTTTTTGGTTTGGAATAATCTCAACACTTGTTGGTATGTTTGCAAATGTAGATTTTATAATGAATCCTACACTTGCCGATTATGAGAATTTCAAGAGTATAGCCGCGCACGCCACGCTTTTGTTTAACGTTCTTTTGCTCCCGCTTTTCGGGTACATAAGTATAGACGTGAAAAGAAATATTAAAAACATTATAATTTCAATTTTTGTAATGGCGGCTATCGGCGCTTACTGCAACCTTGTTTTTTATGCACTTGCTTCCGAGGCGGCCGCATATGACGTAAATTCAATGTTTTTAATTCATTCTCCGTTTGGCGGACTTGAATTTTTGACATATCCTGTGATCTCGTTGATAGCGATACCGATTTATTTCGCTGTGTTTGTTATATGCGACTTGTGCGCCCACAGAAAGGGAGAGCGCTTTTACAATTTCCAAAATCGGCGGGATCATGAAGGCGGTACTTAAAAGATAATATTATCGGAGAGGGGCATACCTCTCCGATGTTTTTTTGTTATGTGCCTTTGGAGGTTAAAAAGCTTGAAACAAAGCCGTTTTTGAAGGATAATAAATGGAAAATTCTATTGACAATAATGGATAGATGTGGTATCATAATAATGTATGAAAACTTGAAAAGGCGGAATTTGTGCAATGGCAAATTTGAAGAGATATCTTGGCATAGATATCGGTACAACATCACTTAAAGCCGCGGTCTTCGATGCCGAGGGGAATCGCCTCGGGCTCAGAGCGGTGGATTATACTCTTGACACCGATCCCGACACCGGATTTATTGAGTTCAATGCCGATGAATACATAAACATTTGCCGCAGAGTTATAGACGAGCTTACCGCAGAATGCGGAAGCATCGATGCTATATCTGTGGATACTCAGGGCGAGACGCTTATCGTTACAGACGAGAACGGAAAGCCCCTCAGACCTGCTATAGTCTGGCTCGACAACAGAGCGACCGAGGAGGCTGAGCAGATCAAGGCTCATTTCGGCTGCAAGAAGGTCTATGAGGTGACCGGTCAGCCCGAGATCACCGCGGGATGGCCCGCATCCAAGCTCCTTTGGATAAAAAAGAACGAGCCCGACGTGTGGTCTGCAACAAAGAAGATATTCATGCTTGAGGACTGGGTGCTTTACAGCCTTTGCGGTAACTTCGTTACCGAGCCCACTATTCAGTCCTCCACTATCTACTATGATATCACCAAGGGCGAGTGGTGGGGCGAGATGCTCGACTTTATCGGTCTTGATGCCGACAAGCTGCCTAAGATAGAGGCAAGCGCTAAGGACGTTGGAAGCTACGGTGCGGCGCGTGTCGTTACCGGAGCGCTCGACCAGATAGCGGGAACTATCGGCGCGGGAGTTACCGATAAGTCAAAGATCAGCGAGATGACGGGAACTATAATGGCTATATGCGTTATGAGTGACACGATACCGCCATATAATCCCGACAGTATAATTCCTTGCCACGTTCACGCTATAGACGGTAAGTACTGCCTTATTCTGTGGTCGTCCACCGCGGGAATGGCGCTCAAGTGGTTCAAGAATACCTTTGCCGAGAATTATTCCTTCGCGGAGCTTGATAAGATAGCCGAGCAGGTCAGCGCGGGCTGCGACGGACTTACTATGCTTCCTTATTTCTGCGGCTCTACTATGCCGAAATACAATCCCGATGCTACCGCGACCTTCTCGGGTATAAATCTCTCGCACACACGTGCTCACTTTGCAAGGTCGATAATGGAGGCTGTTGCCTTCACGCTCAAGCAGAACCTTGAGTACGTCGGTGATGATGCGGTCAAGGAGATAAGAATAACCGGCGGCGGAGCTTCAAGTAAGCTCTGGTCGCAGATAAAGTCTGACGTTACGGGCAAGACTCTCCGTACGGTCAGCGAGAGCGAAACTGCCTGCCTTGGAACGGCGATACTTGCCGCTGTTGGTGTGGGAGAATATGAGTCGGTATCTGCCGCTGCGGATGCTATAGTCAAGGGCAAGGCAGAATACAACCCCTCGGGAGCGTCCTACACCGAGGCATACGAAAAGTACTGTAAGCTGGATAAGCTTTTAAATTAAATCAAGAAAGGTAGTTTTTAAAATGTACAAGAATTATAAGATACGCGCACCGTATTTCGAGATCGGCCCTAAGTGCTTCATGTGGGGCGAGAGAATGCTCAAGCTGGCAAAGGCTGTTGACAAGATCGCTTACAAGTACGATCTTGACGTAATAGTTACTCCCCAGTATGCTGACATCAGATTGCTCGCTGAAAATACCGAGTACATACACGTTTACGCACAGCATATGGATCCCCTCGTTCCCGGAAGAGGACTTGGTTCGGTTCTTCCTGAATCCATCAAGGAAGCGGGAGCTGTTGGTGTAATGCTCAACCACGCTGAGAAGAAGCTCACACTTGAAACAGTTAAGGAAACCATCGCACGTGCTGACGAGGTCGGACTTGCTACTATAGTTTGCGCTGACACCGTTGAGGAGATCAGACAGATAGCTCTCCTTTCTCCCAACCTTATCGTTGCCGAGCCCACAGACCTCATAGGTACAGGCGTTGCAAGTGATATGGGATACGTAAGAGATACTATTGATGCAGTTGCTAAGATCAACCCCGACATCATGGTTCTTCAGGGCGCGGGAATTTCCGGTCCCGATGACGTTGCAAACGTTATCAGAGCAGGCGCTCTGGCAACAGGCTGCACCAGCGGCGTTATGAAGGCGGCAGATCCCGAGGCGGCTGCTGAGGAGATGCTTTGGACACTCAGAAAGACTTGGGACGAGGTAAACGGCAAATGAACGAGATAGTAAAGAACGCTTTCGACACCTTTACCATCGAGGCCGAGTCTTTGGCTGAGACCGCAAAGGTGCTTGATAAAAACGAATTCGCAAGAGCTGTTGAGGCACTTGCAAAGGCAGAGAGAATAGGCGCGTCCGCTTGCGGACATTCGGGTATCGCTTGCCAGCACTTCGCACACCTTATGTGCTGCATCGAGCGTCCTGCTCGTTTCATCTCTCCTGCTGAGGCTGTTCACGGCGCGCTTGGATTTATCCAGAAGGGTGACGTTATCCTTCTTGCTTCCCGCGGCGGAAAAACAGACGAGCTTCTTCCTATCGCAGACATCTGCAGAGGAAAGGGTGCTACCGTTATAGGTGTTACAGAGAACGTAAATTCTCCCCTCGCGGAGAAGTCCGACATAGTTCTTGCTATGAAGGTCACAAGAGAGTGCGACAAGTATAACTGTCAGGGAACTACCAGCTTTGCTGTTACCTCTGCTATATTTGATGCGCTTCAGACAGCTGTGCTTGATTACACAGGCTTTAAGAATGAAAAATTTGCAGTAATTCACCCCGGCGGAGCTGTGGGCAAAAGACTTAATGCAAAATAATAAAAATAATACACAAAGGAGAAAAACAAAAATGGAAATGAAAGTTTATCAGAAGGAACTTGAGCTTCAGTCCAGAGGTTGGATTCCTACTTTCCATGACATCAGAAAAGAGATCCTCGAGATGGTTGAGGATTCCGGCATTAAGAACGGTACAGTAGCTATCGTTTCTCACCACACCACTTGCTCCGTAATGGTTCAGGAGTGCTCGCACGATATCGACAGCTTCGATCTCGAGTTCCTCCAGCACGACCTTCTCGACATCATGAGAAAGATGATCCCCGACTTCGCAGAGGAGCATCAGTACCGTCATCCCGGTCCGATCCACGCTCAGTACGGTAGATACGTAAACGAGCCCGGCGACTACTCCAGCATGAACACCGACGGTCACCTTCGTTCCTGCTTCTTCGGCAGAAGCGAAACCCTCACCATCAAGGACGGCAAGCTCGACCTTGGTCTGTTCGCACACATCTACTTCATTGACTGGGACCACGTTATCGCTCGTCGCCGTCAGGTAAACGTTACCATTATCGGTACAGCTGAGGACATCAACGACAGAAAGTGGAACGACGGTAAGGTTATCGACACCAGACATAAGTTCACTGAGGAAGAAAAGGCTTACGACATTCACTACGATCTCCAGCAGATGAGATAATTTTTGGGGGCTTATATTAAATGAAACTTATTCTTGATACAGCAAATCTCGATGATATAAGATACTTTAACGAGTACTATCCTATTGCGGGAGTTACCACCAACCCTACCATCCTTGCAACAGAGGGTGGAGACGTTGTTGAGCTTCTCAAGAAGATAAGAGAGATCATCGGTCCCTTTAAGGAATTTCATGTTCAGCTCACAGAGACTAAGTTCGATGGAATGATTGCTGAGGCAGAGGCTATAGTAGGGTTGCTGGGAAAGAATACCTACATAAAGATCCCCGCTACTGACGAGGGAATAAAAGCCACAAAATTCCTCTCATCTAAGGGATATCTCATCACTACAACAGCGGTACTCAGCTCATCTCAGGCTATGATCGCTTCTCTTGCGGGGGCTGCATACGTTGCGCCTTACGTAAGCCGTCTTGAAAATATATGCGAGGACGGTGTTGCCATAGTAGCCGATATTCAGGCTATCTTTGATGCGGCAAAAACCGATACACAGGTTCTCGCGGCAAGCTTCAAGACCGTTCGTCAAGTGCTCAGTGTTGCGCTGACGGGTGCGGGTGCGGCTACCGTATCGGCTGACGTTATGTACAAGCTTCTCGAGCATCTTACAACAGACCGTTCTGTTGCTATGTTCGAGGAGGACTGGAAGAACGCATTCGGTGATGTAACTCTTGGAGAGCTTATCGCAAAGACATCTAAGTGATAAATCTGATTGTAATTGCATAGATAAAACACCCAAAAGCTTAGGCTTTTGGGTGTTTTATCTTTCTGAATAATTTATCGAATTATCATCAAGGTGAGTTTAAAATATTATATGTAAATCCTCGGTATTTATTGACAAAGCCGCCGAAGAATGATAAAATTAAAAAAGTGTATGGAGGGACGGATATGGAAACGCAAAATATAAAAATGAAGATACGCTCCGAGAGATATGACGTTGAAGGCTCTGTCTTTGCGAATTTCTTGAATGATGAGGGTGATGATATACTTGAGTGCGGCACGTCCGACGTTGAGATGGAGCTTGAAGACGAGATAATAGAGCTTTGCACAGAGGGCGTTATGAATACCGACGGCAAAAAGGTTGAGCTTGTTTATGAGGAGAGCGAGATAACAGGTATGGCGGGCTCTCGAACCTCGGTGTCGTTTGAAAACGATACACCCGGATTTGTAACGATGCTTCGTGAGGGGAGTGTTTCAACGGCGCTGCTCTTCGAAAGAGGTAAAAGACACCATTGTGTTTATAATACTCCTATAATGCCTTTTGAAATATGTGTAAGAACGATAAAGGTGGAGAATAATATATTATCAGACGGCACTCTGAATCTTGACTACATAATAGAGATCAGGGGGGCAAAGGCGGAAAGAACAAAGTTTGAGCTTCAGATAGTGGAGTGATATATAAATATCGGATTTTTCTGCCTTCTATTATCTTTTTGGGATTGATTTGGAAACACCTTGATTGTATAATTATTATGATAAAAAATCGGAGGATTTGATCATGGAAAAGAAAACTACCTTGTTGATAATGGCTGCGGGTCTCGGCTCGCGTTACGGAGGAAACAAACAGGTCGACGGTATAGGTCCTAACGGCGAGATCCTTATGCAGTATTCGATATACGATGCCATCAAGGCGGGATTTAACAAAATAGTATTTATAATAAAGCAGGAGCATCAGCCCCTTATAGAGAGCTTTTGCAAGGATATCAAGAACGCGGAGATAAAGTTTGTTTATCAGGATTTTTCCTCTGTTCCCCCGATATATAAAGTTCCGGCGGAGAGAATAAAACCCTTTGGAACTACACACGCGGTGCTTTGCGCTAAGGACGCTATCAACGAGCCCTTTGCCATCATAAACGCTGACGACTACTACGGCTCTGAGGCATTTGAGGTAATATACGATAAGCTTCAGACCATTTCGGATAACGAGGGAACTATGGTCGCGTATAAGCTCAAAAATACGGTCAGCCGCAACGGCTCTGTTTGCAGAGGCGTTTGCAAGGTCAAGGACGGAGAGCTTCAGAGCGTTACCGAAACCTACGATATCACCATAGACGATAATGACGTAATAAGAGATAGAGATCAAAAGGTGCTTGACCCCGAAACACTCGTTTCTATGAACCTCTGGGGATTTACTCCCGCTCTCTTCGCACTTGCCGAGGAAGAGTTTAAAAGATTTCTTCTCGCTCTTAAGGAAGGGGATATCAAATCCGAATGTGTGCTTCCCGGTATGGTCGATACCTATATTCAGAACGGAACTATAACGGTAAGCGTTTTGTCCACCGATTCGGTTTGGTTCGGAGTTACCTACAAGGAAGACAAGGCACTTGTTGCCGCCGAGCTTAAGAAAATGCACGACGCGGGTATGTATCCCGAAAAATTGTTTTAATTGAAATAAGAGCGCACAGAGTGCGCTCTTATTTATTTTATAGTTGAAAACAAGAGATAAATGATGTATAATATTCCTATACGAGAGAATGGGGGTGAGGAAATGACGTCGATAGCTATATGTTATCCTTTTTGCGGCGCAGAAAAATATGCCAAAGGTATAGGGTTGTTTGAAGCCTTTGGAGAAGGCGAGAGAGCGCGGATCGATGCTATATCCTCGCTTCGCGCAAGAGATCTTTCGCTTCGCGGGCTGATCGCGCTAAAATATCTTGCCAATCGCACGGAAGTGCAGGGTGAGCTTGAAATTCAGCGGGGAGATAACGGTAAACCCTATTTTAAAAATTCGCCGTATTTCTTTAATATATCTCATTCGGGAGATATTTCGGTTGCGGCGATTTCAAGCAGACGGGTGGGCGTAGATATAGAACGTGTGCTGTCAAAGCCCTCTTTTCCCAAGATAGCGAAAAGATTTTTCTCCGAGGCGGAGTACCTTCGTTACAAGGAAAGTCGGGAGAGTGCAGAGGAGTTTTACCGAATCTGGACAGCCAAGGAGGCTGTGGTAAAATATAAAGGAGCGAGTCTTGCGCAAAGCTTATCCGAGGGAGAAATGAAGGACACCGAGGTGCATTTAAGATCATTTTCCTTAAAATATAATAATGATATATATATTATCACCGTTTGTCTGCCGTGTGATGAAGATTTTAAAGTATTGGATATAGATCAAACTACAATTTAAAAGATAAAAAATAAAGGCTTTTACTATCGAAAGGTAGTGAAAGCTTTTTTATTTTAAAATTTTTCCGAAATGGGACGAAGTGGGACACGGCGGGACTGATTGGAATAAATTCCTGAGTTAAAATCTATACGCACAGACCGAGAGAAGGGAGGAGAGGATGGAGGAAAATGAAGCTTTATCTAAAGGCGTGTGCCCCAACAGAGATTTTGAAGAACTGTTCGAAGAATATATTCTTTTCTGTTATAAGGTAGATGAAGACGACACCTGCTCTCAGGATAAAAAAAGTGCTAAAAAGCCAAAGCGAAGATTTCCCAATATGGCGGGTTTTTGCCGATATATAGGTATAAGCGAGGGCGAATATGAGAGGCTGAGCGGAGAGTTTCCCGAAGCATTCGATAAGATAAAGATGTCACTTGAGGACGAGGCGCTGAATGCCGACGTTTCTCCAACCATAATTTCAGCATATATGAAGAAAAGATTGGGTTACGAAAAGAGCGCGGTCAGCGAGGTCTGCGACGGACAGCTGAAGATAGTTTTTGAACACGATATTTTAGAGGACGGAATATGAAGGAACAAGAGATAGGATATCGCCGTATATCGATAGGCGGAGTGCCAAATGAAAAGCAAAAGATGTTTTTTGCCTCAAAAACGCGCTTTACCGCATACGGCGGAGCGCGCGGCGGGGGAAAATCCTGGGCGCTGCGGCGAAAGCTTGTGGGAATGTGTCTTAGATACCCGGGAATAAGATGCCTTATGGTCAGACGCTCGTATGACGAGCTGAAGGCAAACCACATAATGCCGTTTTTGCGCGAGTACGGAGCGCTGATGTCCTATTGCGACGGGGAGAAAAGCATGAGCTTTTCAAACGGAAGCAAGATATTTTTCGGCTTTTGCGCTTGTGACAGAGATGTTCTGCGATATCAGGGAAGAGAATATGACGTTATCGCTATAGATGAGGCAACTCAATTGAGTGAATATCATTTTTCTATATTCAAGGCTTGTTTGCGAGGAGTTGGAGATTATCCGAGAAGGATGTATCTTACCTGTAATCCGGGTGGGATAGGACATGCTTGGGTAAAGCGGTTGTTTGTTGACAGAGATTTTCGGGCAAACGAAGACCCGAACGATTATTCGTTTATCTCGGCTCAGGTGTTTGACAATGAAATGCTTTGTAAAAGCGACCCCGACTATGTTCGCTCTCTCGAATCGTTACCGCATAAGCTCAGAGAGGCGTGGTTGTACGGAAAATGGGATGTTTTTGAAGGACAGTTCTTTCCCGAATTTGACGTTGACGTCCACGTTTGCTCACCTCACGATATACCGTCATTCGTAAAATATTTTGTCGCGTTCGATTATGGATTCGATATGCTGGCGGTATTGCTTATGGCGGTGGCGGAGGACGGAAGGCTTTACTGTAAGGCAGAGCATTGTGAGAGCGGTCTTACACTTTCACAGGCGGCGCAGAGAGTAAGCAAACTTTGCGAGGGACTGCGCATAGAATACGCCGTTGCGTCCCCTGACCTCTGGAACAGACGTCAGGACAGCGGTAGAAGCGGATTTGAGATAATGCAGGGCGTTTACGGAATGCCGTGTATGATACCCGCCGATGACAGACGTATTCCCGGTTGGAGGGTGCTAAGAGAATATCTGGCGTTAAAGGACGGCAAACCGAGGCTGAATATATCTCGGGATTGTACCGAGCTTATAAGATGTTTGCCGGCTTTGCTATGTGACAGCGCCAGAGCGGAGGATGCTTCGTCCGAGCCCCATTCGGTTACCCACGCCCCCGAGGCGTTGCGATATGCTGTGATGAGCCGATTAGAACCGCCCACTTCCGAGGGGGAGTCGTTTTCGTTTAATTTTAAAAAGAAAAATAAATCCTTGTTTTTCGACTGACGGTCTGTGTAGAAAGGCAAGGTGACAAATGTCATTTTCAAATAAAAACAAAAATATTGAAAGGGTCGAATTCAAGGGCTTTGGCGGAATTGACCTGCGAGCCGCCGCAAAAGGCGGAAACAAGGCGAAGGAAACGGTCAATTTCAGGATACTCCCCGACGGCTCTTTGAAAAAAAGAAACGGTTATAGATATCTTACCAAATTTCCCAGTAAAATAAGAGCAATAATGAGCGGATATTTCGGCTCTGAGTTTCTCACCTACGTACTCAGCGGAAGCGCGGTCTACAAATATGATTTTTCTACTAACACCTCAACTCTTATTGGAAATATCAAAACCTCAACAGGAGAGGCAACCATATTCTATTACGTTGGACGAATATACCTTATCGATGGTCAGGAAATATACGACGTCAGAGAAACAGAGGTAGTACGTACCGAGGGATATGCCCCCCTTTTGGGAAAGGATTGGGGAGCGGGATATCCCGGAGAGGTAAATGAACCGCTGAATATGCTAACGCCAAAGGCGAGGATAACCTATATCATAAAAGATGAAACCGGAGTGTTTTTGCCAACGCTTTATCCCGTAAAGCAGGTGGACGCTATGTATATAAACGGAAAGCTTGCAGATCCCTGCGATTACGATATAAATACCCAATATACTACCGTAGACAACTATAAGCTTAAGAAGAACGATTGCGTAGAGCTATATCTCACTTATGAGGACGGCACGGTCGACAGATCGGCGGTCATAAAAAACATAAGGGCAGCAATATTCGGCGGAGCAAGTAACAGCAGAGTATTTATGTGGGGCGGTGAGCACAAAACTGTTATGTACAGCTCGGGATACGTTACGTATGATAATCTGCAGCACGCAGAAAAGATATATTCAGACTGCGGAGCGCTCTATTTCCCAAAAGGATATGAGTTTAACGTTGGCGATGGCATGCACGAGATAAACGCTGTAAACAGGCATTACGACCGTCTTATCCTCTTCACAGATGACGAGACCTGGATGGCAGACAGCCAGGCATGCGGTGTAGAGGCCTTTCCTGCTATGAGTATAAACGTCAGCCGAGGCTGTATTTCTCCCCTTGGTACTGCAAAGATAGGAAATGATCCTGTGAGCGTTAGCAGAGGACAGATAGTGAGATGGACGACCAATACCGACGAGCTTAACGATTGTAATGCCTACAGTATATCAAATGAGCTGGAGGGACTTCTGGACGATAGCTTTTTCAAAAACGCCATCGTTCACGAGGACAAATACAACCGAGAAATACTGTTTGGAGATCCCAATAGTGGCAACGGGCGAATGTTCGTGTATGGAGAAGACAATAAACAATGGTATATCTACGAGGGTATATATGCCGATAAGTTCTTTGACGGTCCTGAAGGTGTTGGATTTATAAGGGAAAACAAGATATATCTTTTTGATAAAGATATGGAATTTGATATGCTCTCCTCGTGTGGCGGACAGGTGATAGAGGCGCATTATTGCACACATCCTATTGATTTTGGATATCCCGAACGCAAAAAACGTTTGTCAAGCGTTGACCTTGTGGCGGACACAAAAGAGGGAGATCTAAAGCTTGAATTTTGTTCGGATAACAAAATAAAAGAAGAGAAGACCGTGACGGACGACGGCGGTGAGGGTGTTAGATCTTATCACGAAAGACTTTCTTCCGATCGTTTCGTAAGGTCGGCGCTGAGGATAGATGCCGATCCAAACACCACGCAAAGAATATACAATATGACTGTTACGGTGAAGCCGTAACGGAGAAAGGAAAATATGAATAAAAAGAACAAAGCCTGGGAGCAGTACGAAGCCGGGCTCGAATATAAGCGCCGGATAGGACTTTATGAAAATAACCGTCGTAACGAGCGCTTTTACCGAGGCGATCAATGGTACGGCTCGGCGGCGGATAATCTTCCCAAGCCCGTGTTTAACGTTATAAGACGTGTGATCGATTTTCTCGTATGCTCGATATCTTCTACCGATGTAGTACTCAGATATACAGACGAAAATCTTCCGTATATGACCGATCCCCACGAAATAAAAACTATAAGAGACGGTCTTGAGGTGCTCGCTAAAAACACCGCTTACCGTTGGGAAAAGGACAGAATGGACGGAAAGATAAATCGACTGCTCGGCGATGCGGCAGTATCGGGCGATGGCGTGATCTATTGCTATTGGGATCCCGATATAAAGGGTCCGCAGGGATTTCGCGGAGATATCGTAACAGAGGTTATAGACAATGTCAATCTCTTCGTTTCGGATGTTAACCGCGCGGATATACAGTCGCAGGACTATATAATCCTCTCAAGCCGCGCGAGTGTTTCCTCACTCAGACGCGAGGCTATGAAGCACGGGGTATCTGCCGAGCAAGCGCTTAAAATAACGGCGGACAGAATATACGACAGACAGTCGGGCGACCTCGGAAGTGCCGAGCTCGAAGGAGAAGAGGAGCAAAAGACTACCTACATAATCAAGTTCTGGAAAGAGGACGGAAAGGTGGTTTTTGAAAAATCCACAAGTGAATGTGTGATCAAGAGGGTATATACCGATTGTAGGCTTTACCCCGTAGCTTACTTTAACTGGTATCCCACAAAAAACAGTTTTCACGGTACGTCGCCTATCACGGCGCTTATACCCAACCAGAAATTCATAAACAGAGCCTATGCGCTGGTTATGAAGCACATGACCGATACAGCCTTTTCAAAGGTAGTTTACGATAAATCCAGAATACCCGAGTGGTCGAATGAGGTTGGCGAGGCGATCGCCGCACAGGGTGGCGGAAATATCTCGGATGCAGTATCGGTTCTTGGCGTGGGAGATATGCAGAGTGGCTATATGGAGCTCATAAACAACGCCATTAGCGTTACCAAAGAGCTTATGGGCGCTACCGACTCGGCTCTGGGTAATATAGACGCCAAAAATACCAGCGCGATACTTGCGCTTCAGGAAACCTCAAAAATATCACTTGAGCAGATCAGAGACAGCTATTACAGATGTATTGAGGATATGGGAGATATATGGGCGGATATGATATGCGCGTATTATCCCTCAGAACGACTTCTGCCGTACAGCTCCGAAGGAGAGATAACGGTGGGTAGGGTCGATCTTAAGAGTATGAAGCAGGGAATGCTCTGTGCAAGGATAGACGTAGCCCCCGTGGCAAGATATACCGCGGTTGGCGCACAGAATATGCTGGATAAGCTTCTTGATGGTGGATATATATCAGCTTCGGCGTACGTAAGACGCCTGCCCGCAGGTATTATACACGACAGAGAAGCTTTGATAGATGAGATAGAGGATAAAGCAAAGGAGAGTGCAGAGAATGGAAGAGAACTTGATGACAATAACTGAGGAAGAGTCTGCCGCAGAGGTGGCATTGGAGGATACTGTTTCTACAGAAGAAGCAGATCTTCCCGAAGATGGGCCACACATCTCCGAGATAGACACCGAGGAGAGTATCGAGGAGAGTGTTCAGGATAAAACAGAAACACTTGAGGATCTGCGTGCCGAGATCGAGAGCCTCCGCTCAGCTCTTGCGGATAAGCAGAGAGAAAACGAAAGGGTGCTTGAGGAGATAGGAGAATTTACCGAGCTTTTTCCCAAAAAGAGCTTGGAAAGCGTTCCCGAAGAGGTTTGGGATAAAGTAAAAAGCGGAGTACCGCTTGCGGCGGCGTATGCACTTTACGAAAAAAAGGCAGAGGCGCGCGCCGCGTTTACCGAGGAGGTAAACAGAAAAAACGCCGAGCGAAGCTCGGGCGCCGTTGGCAGAGAGGTAGGGAGCATATATTACTCTCCCTCGGAGGTAAAGAAAATGTCTGCGGCGGAGGTCAAAAAAAATTACGCTATAATAATTGAGTCCATGAAAAAATGGAACTAAAAACAAAAAAGAAAGGAATTAAAAAATATGGCTATTTCAAATTTTATACCCACAATATGGAGTGAAACACTTTACACAGAGCTTGATAAGAAGTATATCGCGGTTGCGAACAGTAACAGAGATTTTGAAGGAGATATAAAAGAAAAGGGATCTGTAGTAAAGATCTGCGGAGTAGGTGAGGTGAGTGTAGATAACTACACCAAGAACACCGATATGAGTATCCCTCAGGATCTTTCGGATACTGTGGTTGAGCTTGCGATAGATCAGGCTAAATATTTCAACTTCCAGATAGACGATATCGACAAGGCACAGTGCACACCTAAGCTTATGGAGGCGGCTATGAAGGTTGCGGCTTCGGGTCTTGCAAACAGTGCCGACGCATACATATACAATCTCGCGGCCCAGGCACAGACAAAGATCGAGGTAACCGATACCGCGGCAAACCTCATAGACTATATCCTTAAGGCTCGTACTATACTTTACAAGAATAACGTTGCGGATGCAAGCGACATCGTGGTTGAGGTATCTCCCGAGGTTGCAGAGCGACTCTTCAAGGAGAAGATGAACATCTCCACCGACAACGTAGATTCTGTTGAAAACGGCTATATGGGCAATATTGCAGGTTGTAAGGTATACATCTCCAACAATATTCTCAAGAATCTTGACTGTGACACAGAAAAGCACAGCTGTATGGTAAGAACAAAGAGAGCTATCGCTTTTGCAGAGCAGCTTTCCGAGATCAACGCATACCGTCCCGAGAGAAGATTTGCCGATGCAGTAAAGGGACTTTACCTCTTCGGCGCAAAGATAGTATATCCTCAGGAGCTTGTTGTTCTTGACGTAACTGTAAACAACTGATTTTAGAGATCGGTATCTTTCCCACCCAATTTATTTGGGTGGGAAAGAGAAAGGAGAGAGAACTTGAAGAACAGAGAGATATACGACGCGGCGCTCAGAGTGCTTGCCGAGAAATGTGTGGACGGAGCAAATGATGATTACGAGGAGAGAGCCCCCTATCTTATAGCTAACTTTTGTTGTGAATCATCAAGAACTGACACCGCGTACAGAAAAGCCCATTCACTTGGGGCTGCAAAAAAGGTAAGCTCGGTCTTTCTTGATCTTGATACCGAGTTTCCGTGTTGCGAACGCTTCACAACGGCGGCGATAATGTATCTTGCAGCAATGCTCATCATTGATGAGAACACCGAGCTGTCGGATAAATTTTTTGATATGTATTCCGATGCGATGTCGGAAATATGTATGGAGATACCCGCGGTTGTTGAGCGGATAATTGACAGATACGAATTTTAAAAAGGAAAGCCTTCTCCCACGGGAGAAGGCTTCATTTTGTTCGCCTTAATCGTTTATTTCCACCCGATGGTGGAGTTTTGTTTACTTTGCGGACGATTCGTGAATCGCCCCTACGTTGTGGGAGGATAATATCCTCCCCTACAATTTGTGGGGGATGTTTAATTTTCTATTTTATGTTTTGCTTATTTGTTTATTATTAGGGGCGTCGAGGACGTCGCCCCCTACAGGTTAACTAATATTTAACATACAACCTGTTATAGTATAATTCACCACAACAGATATTTCAAATTGTAGGGGGCGACGTCCTCGACGCCCCATTTCACAATCATTACAATCTAAACCTCATCGCTGTAGCTAAAAATAGTTTGAAAGTTTTTGAGGGGGTCGGCAGTGCCGACAGCCAATCCTCGGGGTAAATTCCCACTATTCGCTTATTCCAACCCGACGGTAAAAATAGCTTGAAAAGGTTTGGAGAGGGTCAAAGGGAGAACCTTTCCTTAAAAGGTTCTCCCTTATGAAAAATCCCACCGACAGATGTCGGTGGGATTGATTGTTTAGATTAAGTAACTATTAGTTAAATACTAACTAATTAATTAGTCCTCTTTCTTCTTGGAAACAACTGCAACGCCAAGACCAAGAACAGGAACTATTGCGAGAGCGGAAAGTGCTATGGACTTGCCGCATCCCTTTTCCTCAGCTGCTGTTGTAGCTGCTGTGGTTGCTGCCTTGGTTGTAGCTGCGGTTGTGGGCTCAGCGGTTGTGGGCTCAGCGGTTGTGGGCTCAGCGGTTGTGGGCTCGTCAGAGGACTGTGCAGGCTCACTGGAAGACTGTGCAGGCTCGCTGGAGGACTGTGCAGGCTCGCTGGAGGACTGTGCAGGCTCACTGGAGGACTGTGCAGGCTCGCTGGAGGACTGAGCAGGCTCGCTGGAGGACTGAGCAGGCTCGCTGGAGGACTGTGCAGGCTCGCTGGAGGACTGAG
>SVUJ01000022.1 GCA_015063305.1 Oscillospiraceae bacterium
AGAGGAAATATCCTGACAAAATAGAGTCGTATGAATACAGCGGATTGTATCGCACGTTAAAAGTAAACTTTAAGGGATATTTGAGGTTTGACAGCAAGGTATTTTACCTGAGTGAATCTATGGTGGGAGCAGAATTAGAGTTGCGACTGGAAGGCGCGGACTTTGCTTCGCTCTGCTACCGCAATTACAAAATTGCGGAGCTTGATATGCGAACAGAGCAACTGCTCAACCGACGCATTTCGCGTCTTGATTGAGCCGTGCGCCGCTTTTGGAAGCCTCTCTCCGCTACTCTCCGTTCGGCTTCCAAAAGCATAAGACTAAGACATAAAATGTGTATACAATCCTCTTGCACAACTGTTTACAATCTTGCTCTTGACAGAGGACGTCGCCCCCTACAGGTTAGCTAATATTTAACGTACAATCTGCTATAGGGTATTTCACCGCAACAAACATTTCAAATTGTAGGGGGCGACGTCCTCGACGCCCCGTTTACAATCATTACAATCTAAACCTCATCACTATAGCTAGAAATGTTTCGAAAAGGTTTGGAAGGGGGTTAAGGGGAAAAGAACAAACAAAATAAGAAAAACCCCACCATCGGGTGAGGTTAATCAATTTAGGGTGAACATCTCCGAGCCTTTGCCGCGGGTCATACCCGCTCCCCAAAAGGTTCTCCCTTATTACTATGCTTTCTATATCTCCTCGTATATCTCGAGAAGACGGTCTTCTATTTCTGCTTTTCTGGTGTCGAGCTCGGACAAGAGGACGTAGTCTGTGGCGGCGTCGCCCATCATCTGCTCCTCTATCTTTTCAAGCTCCGCCTCAAGCTTTTTCGCCTCGGCTTCAAGGCGCTCAATGCGGTTCTTCCTTTTTCTCTCCTCGGCGGCGTTCTGCTTGTTCTTCAGATAAAGCTCCTTGTTTGAGGGAGCTTCGGTCGTCACAGCCACAGAGGGCGCTTCGCTACTCACAGAGAGCCCTTTCCTTCTTTCTCTGTCAGAGCAGAGCTCGTCATAAGCCTCACCAGCACGTGTGATGTGTATATCCGAAAAGGGTGAGCCGAGAGCTGTCATATCTATTATTCGCGTAGCGAGCTTTGAGAGAAAATAACGGTCGTGCGACACCGTGATTATCGTTCCGTCAAAGGCTTCGAGCGCCGTTTCCAACGCCTCTCTTGAATCTATATCAAGATGGTTAGTCGGCTCGTCGAGTATGAGCAGATTGACCTCTGAGAGTATCAGCTTTGAGAGTGTCAGCCTTGCCCTCTCGCCACCGCTTAGCATAGATACGCTCTTGAAAACGTCATCTCCGAAGAAGCGGAACATCGCGAGGGTGCTTCTTATCTTCAGCTCGGTGAGGTTGGGGTATTCTCCCCAAAGCTCCTCAAGCACGGTATTCGTGCCCACGAGATTTTGGTTCTCCTGGTCGTAATATCCCACCTTCACGTTATATCCAAACTCTATATATCCCTTGCTTGGCAAAAGCTTTCCCATTATGAGCTTTATAAGCGTGGATTTTCCGCAACCGTTAGGGCCGACTATGAAAAGTCGGTCATTCTTTTTTACCTGAAAGGACAGCCCCTCTATCAGAGTATTCCGAACCGAGTAGCCAAAGCCTACGTCCTTTAGTGTAAGAACGTCATTTCCGCTCGCAAGGGAAGAGGAAAACTTGATATTGATGGCGCGGGGCGCGTCCTTCGGGCGCTCCAGCTTTTCCATCTTGTCAAGCATTTTTTGTCTGCTTTCTGCGGCAACGATATTCCTCTCTCTGTTCCACGCCCTCTGCTGGGCGATATAGGCTTCCTGCCGAGCTATCTCCTTTTGCTGGTTTTTATAGTGGCGCTCGGCTATCTCTCGGTCTATCTCTCGCTGCTTCATGCTTTTGGTGTATCCGCCGTTATACAGAGCCGCCCGCTTGTTCTCTATGCAGAGCGTTTTGGTCGTAACTCGGTCGAGAAAATAACGGTCGTGGGATATCACGAGCAGACATTTTTTATATCCCGAAAGGAAGTTTTCAAGCCAACCCAGCGTTTCTATATCAAGGTGGTTTGTCGGCTCGTCGAGCAGCAGGATATCGGGCTCGCGGCAAAGCTCTATCGAGAGAGCCAAGCGGGTCCTCTGTCCGCCGCTGAGAAGCTCGAAGGGAAGGCGCATAGCCTCGTCATCAAAGCCCATCTTCTGAAGAGTTGAGGCGCATCTCGCCCTGAATTCAAGTCCGCCCTCTCTGATAAATCTTTCATTGAGCGCGGTGTATTCCGAGATATACGATGCCTCGCTTCGTCCGCCCTCAAAAAGCCTTTGCTCAAGTATTCGCTCAAGAGTTTTGAGCGATTTTTCCATCTCCTGAAGCTCTCTGAAGGAACGGTACATGACCTCAAGCGCCGAAAGGCTCTTGTCGTCTACCTTAAAATCGGCAAAAGCGCCGTCCTGACGCAAAATGCCAACCGTCTTGTCCTTTGATATAAAAATGTTTCCCTCATCGGGGGTGTACTCCCCTAAAATGAGCTTGAAGAGCGTGGATTTTCCACACCCGTTAGCTCCTATTATTCCAAGTCGGTCGCCCTCGTTGAGCGCGAAGCTGATATCGCTGAAAAGCTCGTCAGCGCCAAACGAAAGCCCGAGTTTATTTACACTTATCGCTATCATTTTTATTCCTTGTCTGTCAGAGTTTTATTTTGACCTCAATCGCAACGCCGAGTATCCTCGCCTCTCCCGCCTCGAAATCGTCGGTCGAGAGCTCGATGGTGGAGTAATCCTCGTTTTCGGGGATAAGCAGTACCCGCTTATGCTCACGCTGAAAGCGCTTGACGGTCGCGCTGTCGCCGCCCACAAGACACGCCACGATATCCCCGTTCTCGGCGTACTGCTGTTTGCGGAAGAGAACGATAGAGCCGTTTATCATACCGATATTCTTCATACTGTCGCCGCAGACCCGCAGATAAAAATAGTCCTCGCTGTTTCCGATATCCGCGTATTCGTAGCCAATAAGGGTCTCATTGGTTATAATCGGCGAGCCCGCGCGGATCTCGCCTATTATGGGAACCATCTTCTTTTTTGGGTGAGCGGGTTCGCCGTAAAGGGCGAGAGAGGTAGTGTCGGCATCTATCATATATTCAATTCCGACCTCGAAATAGTCGGCTATTTTTTTGAGCTTATCCGCCTTTGGCGAGGAGCGGCCGCTCTTCCAATCCGAGAAGGTGGAGGGGGCGATGCCGGTAGCCTTTGACACCCGATAAACGGTGGTATTATGCTTTTTCAACAAAGCGTCGAATTTTTTATAGTCCATTTTCACACCTCTTTTGGTCAGTTGAACAAATATTTCGGAAATGCGAAATAAGTGTTGACAATATTTCGGAAATGCGATATAATATAATTGCTAAGACAATTATAAAACAAATAAAAAGATTTGTCAACAGCATCTTTAAAAAGATATAAAGCAAAGAAAGGAAAAAGGAGGTATAATGTGCCGAATATGCGGCAAATACATATGTCCGCCCTCGTGTCCGTCCTATGATGGAGAGAGTGCGGAGATGGGAAAAATGATAGGGCGATGCAGCGAGTGCGGCGTAAGATTGTGCGAGTATGACGACATAGTCTATTCATACGGAAAACCGTACTGTGTTGATTGCTATAATATAAAAATAAGATATGATGAACGATATAAATACAAGCGAAGAGGAAATGAGGGTAAGAGCAGATAACTATCTTCGCGGATATCAGCTCAACCGGAAGCTGCTTCGGCTTGAGAGGTATGAGAAGGAGTATTTTCACACCGACGAGGGCGACACAGAGGCTTTTGGAGAAGCGCCCCTTGCGAGGGCGAGAATGTTTGATATAAGACATTTTGTTATGAGCCTGAAGAACAGCGATGAAAAGTTGCTGCTTTATTATCACTACATAAAAGGAGAGAGCGTTGAGCGGTGCGCCGAGCTTATGGGAATAGGACGGAGCACAGCGTACAGGATAAAGTCGAGAGCTCTGCGCCTCGCGGCAGAGAAAATGCCGAAGGATAAGAAATAAAAAAGATATTACGATGATTTGTCAAGCTAAGTGCAACACTTTTTGATAGAATCTTCAAATAAATCCAGTGGATTTTTAAAATTTAAAACTTTTTTAGGCCTGGCGTTGATCAACGCCAGGTTCTTTTTTAGAGTAATAG
>SVUJ01000016.1 GCA_015063305.1 Oscillospiraceae bacterium
CGCTTCTGCCTATTTGATTGGATATTATGGATTCTCGCTTTTCTTTAAGTGATTTTACAAGATTTATGATTTGAACTGCAAAATCCATAGATTGGACAGATAATTTATCGTTTCTCATAACATCACCTCTTTTGGTATAAGTATATCATATTTATCTCCGTTTGTCAATGAAGCATTGCCGCTGGCAATATGAAGCGGCAACTGCAACAAGTTGCGTTGCCATGAAGTGTTCCGCAAGCGGAACATGAAGCGAAGCGCGCATCCTCATGTGGCGAAGCCACGCTTCATAGCCGAAAGCTGCTTCATTAGCGAAGCGTCTTCATGCGCCGCAGGCGCGCTTCATTCAAAAAACGCACCTTTGTCATAAGACAAAAGTGCGTTTTTTGTTGGTGGAGACAGATGGATTCGAACCATCGACCCCATGCATGTCAAGCATGTACTCTAACCAACTGAGCTATGCCTCCAAACGCGTATCATTATATCATACCGAAAGCAAAAAAGTCAATACCTTTTATGATTTTTTTGAAAAAATATACTTTATTCTCAAAACAGTTGAAAAACCTGTTCATATATATTATAATTATGGTGTTACAATAAAATTATAGGAGCTTGCTTTGAAGAAACTTTTAAAATATTTCAAGGGTTACTACAAGGAATCTATAATTGCCCCGCTCTTTAAAATGCTTGAGGCAATGTTTGAGCTTTTGATCCCTCTTGTAGTTGCTCAGATAATCGACAACGGAATACTGAAAAACGATAAGTCTACCATATATATAATGTTCGGTGTTATGGTGGCACTCGGTGTGATAGGACTTTCCTGTGCGCTTTGCGCCCAGTACTTCTCCGCAAAGGCGGCGGTGGGATTTTCAAGTGCTCTGCGAAGCTCTCTGTTTTCCCACATTCAATCCTTCTCTTATTCCAGAACCGACAAGGAAGGCACGTCTACGCTGATAACCCGCACAACGGGTGACATCAACACACTTCAAACAGGTGTTAATCTGTTTTTGCGCTTATTTATGCGCTCCCCGTTCGTTGTTTTCGGCGCTATGATAATGGCGTTCACCATAAATCCCAAACTCGCTTCTATATTCGTTATATTGATAGCCGCTCTCGCGGTGGTCGTATTTGGAATAATGCTCATAAGTATCCCGATATACCGCAAGGTGCAGTCGAAGCTTGACCGCGTTGTGGCAAACACCCGCGGCAACTACAACGGCACTCGCGTTATAAGGGCATTCAACAAGCAGTCGGACGAGATAAAGGATTTCGGCGAGAGAAACCGAGAGCTTACCAAAATACAGCTATTTGCGGGTCGTATATCGGCGCTTATGAACCCCTTGACCTACGTTATAGTAAACCTTGCTGTCATAGTTTTGATAAAGCAGGGCGCTATAAGCGTGGACAACGGCATTATCTCGCAAGGTCAGCTCGTTGCTCTTTACAACTATATGTCGCAGATACTTGTTGAGCTTATCAAGCTGGCAAGTCTTATAATAACTCTTAACAAGGCTTCTGCAAGTGCAAAGCGTATAAGCTCGGTGCTTGACACCCCCTCAGATATCCCCTTCTCTGTAAATAAGGAATACTCCGACGGTGAGCTTGCCGTTGAGTTTGACGCTGTTAGCTTCTCCTACAACGAATCGGGAGATCCCGCGATCAGTGACCTTTCTTTTAAGGTAAAGAAGGGGCAGACCGTGGGCATCATAGGCTCTACGGGCTGTGGAAAATCCACTCTTGTAAATCTTATCCCCGGATTTTATCACGCCACGGCAGGCAACATATTCGTTATGGGCAAGAACGTTGCTCTTTATGACAAGTCGGATATCCGTTCTATGACAGGTATCGTTCCTCAAAAGCCCACGCTTTTCAAGGGGACTATACGTTCAAATCTGCTTTGGGGAAAGAGCGATGCCACCGACGAAGAGCTTTGGGAGGCATTGAGCTTAGCCCAAGCGGACGGCTTCGTCCGCGAAAAAGAGGGTGCGCTTGACGAGCCCGTGAAGCAAAACGGAAGCAATTTTTCGGGCGGACAGCGCCAGCGCCTTACGATAGCAAGGGCGCTTGTACGAAAGCCCCGAATACTCATCCTCGACGACAGCGCTTCGGCGCTTGACTATGCGACCGAGTCGGCTCTGCGCCGCGCGGTATCTAACCTCGATTATACCCCCACCACCTTTATAGTTTCACAGCGCACCTCGTCTATAATGCACGCCGACCTTATCCTCGTTCTTGAGGACGGAGAGCTTGTTGGCTCGGGTACTCACGACGAGCTTATAGAGTCTTGCGAGGTATACAGAGAGATATTCAACTCTCAGTTCTCGGCAGGAGGTGAAGCAAAATGAAAAAGCAGAAAACTACAAGCTCCGTCAAGACCTTTATAAAGTTTCTCAGATATCTTAAGGTCTACCGTCTTCACTTTGCGCTCTCTCTGCTCTTCACCGCCGTGTCGGTAGCGCTCACTCTCTACGTGCCTGTTCTTGTCGGACAGGCGATAGATGCAGCCGTGGGTGTGGACAAGGTGGATTTTCACAGAATACAGACTATCCTTATCACCATTCTTGTGTCGGTACTCATAACGGCTCTGCTTACGTGGTTGACCAACGTACTGAACAACAGAATGACATACGGTATCGTACAGAACATCAGACGAGAAGCATTTGCGAAGATACAGCGCTTCCCCGTTTCCTATATCGACTCCCACTCAACCGGTGAGATAGTCAGCCGTATGACCACAGACGTTGACCAATTCTCTGATGGACTTCTTATGGGCTTTACCCAATTCTTTACGGGTATAGTCACCATTCTGGGAACACTTATATTTATGCTCACGATAAGTCCGTCGATAACCGCGATAGTGGTTATCGTGACCCCCGCTTCTCTCTTTGTGGCTGCCTTTATTGCCAAGCGGACCTATTCGCTCTTCAAGCGTCAGTCCGAGATACGCGGCGAGCAGACATCTCTTATCGACGAAATGATAGGCTCACATAAAACGGTTGCCGCATTCGGTCAAGAGAAAGAAGTTCAGGAGCGCTTTGACAAGATAAACACAGACCTTCAAGGGGCATCTCTGCGCGCTATCTTCTATTCATCAATAACCAATCCCGTAACGAGATTTCTCAACAGCACCGTTTACGCGCTTGTTGCTCTTTTTGGAGCTCTAACCTGTATCTCCACAGGCGGCGCGGCTCTGAGTGTTGGTATGCTCTCAAGCTTTCTTGCTTACTCCACGCAGTACACAAAGCCATTTAACGAGATATCGGGCGTTGTGACCGAGCTTCAGAATGCGCTTGCCTGCGCCGAGAGAGTTTTTGAGCTCATAGAAGAGCCTATCCCCGAAGACCTATCCGACAGCGCTCCCACGGATATCAAAGTGGCAGGACGAATAGACTTTGCCGACGTATCCTTCTCATATTCCAAGGACCGTCCTCTCATAAAGCATCTTGACCTTTCGGTAACTCCGGGACAAAAGGTGGCTATCGTCGGTCCTACGGGTTGCGGAAAGACAACGCTTATAAATCTTTTGATGCGCTTCTATGACGTTGATGCGGGTTCTATATCGCTTGACGGTCAAAATATAAAGGATATAAACAAATCAGCTCTGCGCTCTTCCTTCGGTATGGTGCTTCAGGACACCTGGCTCTCGGAGGGCACGATAAGAGATAACATCGCCTTTGGCAAGCCCAACGCTACCGACGAGGAGATAATAGCCGCCGCTAAGGCAGCGCACGCGCACAGCTTTATCCGAAGACTTCCCAAGGGATATGACACCGTTATAGGCGAGAGTGGAGGTGCGCTATCTCAGGGACAGAAACAGCTTCTCTGTATATCGAGAGTTATGCTCTCTCTTCCCGAAATGCTTATCCTCGACGAAGCCACTTCCTCTATAGACACACGTATCGAGATACGTATACAGAAGGCTTTTGCCGCTATGATGGAGGGCAGAACAAGCTTTATCGTTGCTCACCGTCTTTCGACTATAAAAGGCTCTGACCTTATTCTCGTAATGAAGGACGGAAACGTTATAGAAAAAGGAACTCACGAGGAGCTCCTTGAAAAACGCGGCTTCTATTTTGACTTGTATAACAGTCAGTTTTCACATATTGATTCATAAAAATAGTCTTCGCAGTTTTGCACGAATTACAGATAAGCCTTCCCCAGTAGGGGAAGGGGGACCGCGACAGCGGTGGATGAGGTGTCCTTGATTTTAAAACAACTCCTCATCCGTCGCCTATCGGCGCCACCTTCTCCCACAGGAGAAGGCTTTTTTGCAAACTTTGACTTTAAATCTTTAGATAGACTAAAGCGGTCACCCCAAATTTGGGGTGACCGCACATCTTTATAATTTATCTATATTTCTCATCCATTCCTCGCGCGAAGCATCACTCGGCATACGCCAATCGCCTCTGGGAGAGAGGGCTACCGACCCCACCTTAGGCCCGTCGGGCAAGCAAGAGCGCTTGAACTGCTGTGCGAAAAATCTTCTAACAAAATTGTTAAGCCACTTCAGGAGCACTTCGTCACTGTACTCACCTGCAAATGCCTCTTTTGCAAGTCGGTAGAGCTTATCGGGTGCAAAGCCGAAGCGTATCATGTTATATAGGTAGAAATCGTGTATCTCGTAAGGTCCTACTATATCCTCTGTCTTCTGCGCTATCTTTCCGCCCTCGTCGGCAGGAAGAAGCTCGGGGCTGACGGGTGTATCGAGAATATCCTTGAGAACATCATAAAGAGTTTCCTTACCCTGTGCCTTAGCCCTCTGAGCATACCACTCAACAAGTGCGCGTACAAGAGTTTTGGGGATAGAGGAATTCACTCCGTACATCGACATATGGTCGCCGTTGTAGGTCGCCCAGCCGAGCGCAAGCTCCGAGAGGTCGCCCGTTCCGACAACTATACCGTTCTCGGCATTGGCGATATCCATTATCACCTGTGTTCTCTCTCTTGCCTGAGCGTTTTCGTAAACAACGTTTCTGTTGTTCTCATCGTGTCCTATATCGGCAAAGTGCAGCTTTACCGATTCGCCTATATCAACGCATCTCAGCTCTGCGCCAAGCTCCTCGCAAAGTATCTCGGCATTCGAGCGTGTTCTGCCCGTAGTTCCGAAGCAAGGCATGGTAACACCGAGTATATCTGTCCTCGGACGTCCGAGAAGGTCGAGCGCCTCGGCGCAAACGAGTATAGCAAGGCAGGAATCAAGTCCGCCCGATATTCCTATGACGCACTTCTTCGCGTACGCCTTTTCTATTCTCTGCTTAAGTCCGTTTGCCTGTATAGAACGTATATATTTGGATATGCTATCCTTCTGCGCGGCATCCGAGGGTACGAAGGGGTGAGGCTCTACGTATCTTGTAAGCTCGGTATCCGATACCTCAAGCGAGAATTCAATTCTGGTATATCCCGTCGGCGCGGGCGAAGATGTGTTTATCCTTCTTCTCTCAAATGCAAGACGGCTAACATCGACCTCGGTAACAAGAAGCTCGGAGGTACTATCAAAAGGCACGCGCTCCGCGAGTATAGTTCCGTTCTCGGCTATTATGGCGTGACCGCCGAAAACGAGATCGGTTGTAGACTCCCCTTCTCCGCAAGAAGAGAAGATATACGCGCACGATGTCTTTGCCGATTGCGACTTAACGAGCAATCTGCGATAATCGTCCTTGCCGACCGCCTCATTAGACGCGGAGGGATTTGCAATAAGCGTTGCGCCTGCCGCCGCGTGAGAATTCGATGTGGCATCCGCCGTCCAAAGATCCTCGCATATCTCGGCAGCTATCCTGAGCTCGGGAATATCGGTACAGGTGAATATCAGCTTTGTGCCAAAGGGCACGGTTTCCTCACCTATGCGAACGCTCTCGGTCTGCTCGGGCGCGGGAGAAAAGGTACGAAGCTCGTAAAATTCTCCATAATTTGGTATATTTTTCTTGGGTACTACGCCCAAAATCTGTCCTTTTTGACAAATTGCCGCGCAATTATAAATTTTATCATTGACAGAAAGGGGCAAACCGACTATACTAATCATATCGGATACAGAAGTGCTCTTGGCAAATTTGAGCAAAGCCTCTGTAGCGGACGTAAGCAATACGTCGGAATTAAAGAGGTCACCGCAAGTATATCCCGTGATGCAAAGCTCGGGATAGACAAGCACCTTGACCCCCATTGTCTGCGCCTTGCCGAAAAGTCTTTTCATTTCGGACAGGTTCGCCTTGCAGTCTGCCACAGTAACGCGCGGAGTTGCCGCAGCTACTTTTATAAATCCGTGTTTCATTTAAAACTCCTTAAAACAGTTATCGTCGATAACTTTCCTTATAACATTTCCATTATACATTCTTTTTTGCAAAATTACAATAGACATTTTTATTTTTTACAGCTAAATATATTTTGTTCAAAAAATAAAGATTTAAATCAAACCCACAAAACAGTTTCCAAGGAGGACAAAACAATATGGACACTAAGAAAAATCTCACGTTGCTCTGTGATTACTATGAGCTTACTATGGGCAACGGCTATTTCAAGCACGGAATTGGAGAGCGCATTGTATATTTCGACGTTTTCTACCGCAACAATCCCGACAACGGTGGATATGCCATAGCCGCAGGACTTGAGCAGGTGATAGATTATATCGAAAATCTTAAATTCACCGAAGAGGACATAGAATTTCTGGCTTCAAAGGGATGTTTTGACCCCCAATTCCTTGAATATCTCCGCAACTTCAAATTCACAGGAGATATCTGGGCTATTCCCGAGGGAACTGTTGTATTCCCCGGTGAGCCGCTTATGACTGTACGCGCTCCCGCCATTCAGGCTCAGTTTATCGAAACCTTTGTCCTTATGATGATAAATCATCAGTCGCTTATAGCGACCAAGGCATCAAGACTCGCGAGAGCCGCTAAGGGACGAGCTATCAGCGAATTTGGCTCAAGACGCGCTCAGGGCGCTGACGCCGCTATGCTCGGAGCAAGAGCGGCTTATATCGGCGGTTGCGGCTCTACCGCCTGCACGATAGTTGACCGTGACTACGGCGTTCCCTCGACAGGAACTATGGCTCACTCGTGGGTACAGATGTTTGATACAGAGTACGAGGCATTCAAGACCTACTGTGAGATATATCCCAACAACGCTACTCTTCTCGTTGACACCTTCAACGTCATAGAGAGCGGTGTTCCGAACGCGATAAAAGCATTCAAGGAAGTGCTTCTCCCCCGTGGAATCACAAAATGCGCGGTGAGAATAGACTCGGGAGATATCACCTATCTCACCAAAAAGGTAAGAAAGATGCTCGACGAGGCGGGTCTTACCGAGTGTAAGATAGTGATTTCAAACTCGCTTGACGAATATATCATAAGAGAGCTTATCCGTCAGGGCGCAGAGGTTGACGCTTTTGGCGTTGGCGAGCGTCTTATAACCGCAAAGAGCGATCCCGTATTCGGCGGCGTATACAAGCTCTGCGCTGTTGAGAACGCGGACGGCGAGATACTTCCCAAGATAAAGATAAGTGAGAACGTTGGAAAGATAACCACTCCTCACTTCAAGAAGCTTTACCGTTTGCGCGACAAGAAGACGGGCAAGGCAGAGGCAGACCTTCTCTGCGTTTACGACGAAACTGTGGACGACACGAAGCCCATCGAGCTCTTCGACCCCGACCACACCTGGAAGCGCAAGACGCTTACCGATTATACCGCTACCCTTTTGCAGGAAAGAATATACGAGAATGGAAAGCTCGTATACACTCTTCCCACCATCGAGGAGATACGTAAGCATTGTGCTGAAGAGATAGAGGGTATGTGGGACGAGGTAAGACGTTTCACCAATCCCCACAACTACTACGTTGACCTTTCTCAGAAGCTTTGGGATATCAAGCACGCGATGATAGCCGAGCACAGAAAGATAAAGTAATAAAGATACTCAAACGGGAGCACCTCGGTGCTCCCGTTTTGCAAACGATACAAACTACCGCCACCACGGTGCAGAAAACGATATTTGATAATCGGTAAGGGTGGGGGGTGATTTTCTAATTTATGTTTTGTTTATATGATTGTTTCTCGGGGCGTCGGGAAACAATCATTACAATTTGACTTCACCACGATGTGGCAACCATTACCTTATAATTGGTAGGGGTCGGCGCCCTCGACGACCCAAGGAGAAAACATAATGATATTAATTTCACGGCGGGAATAAAAACATTATTATATGATTTTATGTCTTGCTTCATTTAGGGTCGTCGAAGGCGCCGACCCCTACCGATATTAAAGTTTTATTCCCTATTTTTATTTTCTTGTTTACAAATATATTTTTGTGTGGTATAATAAATCTGCCAAACAAATTTAATAATTAGAATTAGAGGTATTTTTTCTTTATGGGAATACTGTACCTTTTTTTCGCCATAATCATTTTTAGAATTTGGTAAAAATGCAAATTCCACTTAAATGATTATGGTAGAAATACTCTAATTCTATTTAAATTTGTTTGGCGACAATCGGGGTTTGCGTTTTTCGTGCGCTGGCTTCGGTTGGCGCACTTTTTTGTTTTTGGAGATGGATATGTTCTCATACAGAGTTTCTTTTTTCGGTCACAGGACCTTATATGCGATAACCGTATTAGAGGAAAAATTAGAAGACCTTGCCTTTGAACTCATAAGAAATCACGAATTCGTGGAGTTTTACGTCGGACGAAACGGTGACTTCGATATTTCGGTCGCATCGGCAATAAAACGCGCTCAACGTCGCACAGGCAAGGAACGGAGCGCCCTTATTCTTACACTTCCTTACGTTGTTAAGGATATCGAATATTACGAGGAATTTTATGACGAGGTCATCATTCCCGTAGAGGGCAAACATCACTTCAAGGCGGCTATCGCCAAGAGAAACGAGTGGATGATAGATAACAGCGACCTTGTTGTCACATTTGTTCAGGAAAATTCGGGCGGGGCGTATAAGGCTATGAAGTACGCTCAAAGCCGAGGCGTTGATCTGGTCAATATCGGCGAGAGTATGCCTACTATTATATTCAAATACTAAATAAAAGGGAGAGCTATTCGCTCTCCCCTTTGCATTTTACGCCTGAGTCTTATATTTTTCAACTATCTTTGCCGCGATGTTTGCGGGAACTGTGTCATATCCTGTTACCGCATACTCAAACGAGCCTCTGCCCTGAGTCATAGCGCGAAGTGCTATCGGATAATCCACTACCTCTGCCTTGGGCGCGGTCGCGTGTACTACCGTGTATCCCTTCTTATCTGCAGCGTCCATTCCCATAACCGCTCCGCGGCGCTTGTTAAGGTCACCCATAACGTCACCAACCAGGGATTCGGGTACTGTTATGTCCATATCTCCGACAGGCTCGAGTATAACAGGAGCTGCCTGCTCAAGACACTTCTTATATGCTATGTTAGCCGCTGTCTTGAAGGATATTTCATCCGAGTCAACATCGTGGTAAGAACCGTCATAAAGGTCTGCCGCAAGTCCTACGAGCGGGAAGCCCGCAACACCGCGCGCCATAGAGTCGATAAGTCCCTTCTCTACTGCGGGATAGAAGTTCTTCGGAACTGTTCCGCCAACAACAGATACGGTAAATGTAAGTCCCTCTTCCTCACCGGGAGCAAATCTTATCTTTACGTGTCCGTACTGACCCGAACCGCCGTTCTGCTTCTTGTGCTTTCCTTCAACGTCAACTCTCTTTGTTATCTTCTCTCTGTACGCCATCTTGGGCTCTTCGTACTTGATGCCAACGCCAAATCTTGTCTTAAGCTTAGCCTCAAGAACTGCCAGGTGCATATCGCCCTGTCCCGATACAAGCATCTGCTTGGTCTCAGCATTGTTCTCGTATCCGAGCGTGAGATCCTCTTCAAGCATTCTTGCGATACTCTGCGAGATCTTGCTTTCGTCCTTTGCGGAAAGCGGAACTATAGCCTTTACAAAGTAGGATGTAGGATACTCGATTGCCGAATAGCTTATCTCTGTATTCCACGAGAGTGTATCGTTAGTATTGGTAGAGGTGAGCTTTGCAACCATTCCGATATCTCCGCAACAGAGCTCGTCTACCTCGGTCTGCTTCTTGCCGTTCATCGTGTATATATGAGCAAGCTTTTCGCTGTCACCCGTGGTGTTATTCTTCATAAGAAGGTCTTTCTTTACGCTTCCGCCCATGACCTTGAAGAAGGACATCTTTCCAACGAACGGGTCAGCAACGGTCTTAAACACGAAGAGCGTGGGCTCTCCCTCTGTAACTATTTCCTTCTTGCTTCCGTCTGCAAGTGTTTCTTCCTTCTTTGCGGTATGACGCGGGAAGGACTCGGTTATCTTATCAAGCATAGTCCATACGCCCCACAGCTTTGTAGCCGCACCGCAGAACACGGGAACTATCTCACCGTGAATGATACCCTCATGCACCGCGTTGATAGCTTCCATAGGAGTTATCTCTTCTCCCTCGAAGTACTTCATCATAAGGTCTTCGTCAGTACTTGCAACTGCTTCCATAAGCATATCTCTGTACTTCTCTACTGCTTCCTTGGACTCCTCGGGGATTATCTCCACACTATGGCGTCCGTTTGCATCGAAAACGTGAGCAGACTGGTCTATAAGGTCGATACAGCCTGTTACCTCTCCGTTCTTTACCATCGGAATGGTCAAAGGACAGATATGTTTACCAAAGGTATCGTGCATAGAGTCGAGAACGCGAGCAAAACGCGCCTCGTTATCGTCAAACTTATTTATAAAGAATGCGCGGGGCAGACCTGCCGCCTCTGCGTAATCCCAAGCAAGCTCAGTTCCTATCTCTATGCCCGCCTTACCGTCAACAACGATGACCGCGCTGTCAGCAACGCGAAGCGCCTGCTTGACCTCGCCAACGAAATCGAGATATCCGGGAGTATCGAGGATATTTATCTTGCAATCCTTCCATACTGTATTCATTATCGAGGTGGAAAGAGAAAATCCTCTCTTAACTTCCTCTGCGTCAAAGTCCGAAACGGTGTTTCCGTCTGTTACCTTTCCGAGACGGTCGGTAGCTCCCGTTATATACATCATTGCCTCAGCAAGAGATGTCTTTCCGCATCCTCCGTGACCCAGCAATGCAATGTTTCTTATTTTTTTAGTTTCAAATACCGCCATTTGGCTTCCTCCTTCCTTTCGCGCACTATGGGCGAAAAGCAAAAATAAATTTAATTACAGTTTATTTACAGGCAGAATTCGCTCCGCCAACAAACCATCATATGAAATATTATACAATATAATTCCAATCTTTTCAAGGGATTTTGTGTACTTTTTTACCGTCTATTCATAGAAATGCAGTAAAGTTTTTTGTGCATTTCTCACAAAAATCACGCCCGACACCTTCAAAAAAGGTGCTCGGGCGTATTTTATCCCATTTTTTCTCTGAGAAACTGAATAAGCTTCTTCTCTTCTCGTGATATTTTTACCTGTGTGACCCCGAGAAGCTGCGCGGTCTGCTGTTGTGTCATGTTGCGATAATATCGCATAAGCACTATCTTTTGCCACATTTCGGGCATCACCGATATCGCCTCACTGAGAGCTATATTCTCCCGCAGATTTTCCATCTCATCCTCGCCGTCACTAAGGATATCGCCAAGCTCCGTCCCCCTCTCGTTCTCCGTTCCGTATGGATTATCCGAGAGCGACATTATAGGAGATATCGCCTCAAGCGACATAGCCGCCTCGGCGGCGCTTACTCCGCACCTCTCTGCCAGCTCGGTAATATGCGCCTCTCTGCCCTCCTCGGCAAGTATCTTATTTCTCAGGTTCATCAGCTCTGCCCCAAGCTTTTTATAATACCTGCCTATCTTTATCGGCCCTTCGTCGCGCATATACTTTCGTATCTCTCCGAATATCAGCGGCACGGCGTAGGTCGAAAATGCAGTTCCCCTCTCAAGCTCGAAGCTCCTTATCGCCTTTATCATTCCGATAATACCTATCTGCATAAGGTCTTCCATATCAACGCCCCTGTCCCGAAAGCGCAGGGCTATGCTCCTCACAAGTCCTCGGTTCATTTCGATAAGCGCCTCGGTCGCCCGCATCGCTCTATCCTCGTCTTTGCCTTGTGCAAGCTCCAACAGCAGTCTGTTCTCGTCGAATTTTGTCTTCCCCTCGGCTGTCTGCATAAGCTCTCCGCCCACAGTATCATCTTCCTCCGAATATTTTAAAAAGGGTCACCGAGCTGCCTTTTCCTACCTTTGACGTCACCCTCACCTTATCGCAAAAGCTCTCCATAACAGTAAATCCCATACCGCTACGCTCATTCGCCGCATCGGTGGTAAAGAGAGGCTGTCTTGCCGTTTTAACGTCCTCTATTCCGCACCCCTTGTCCTTTATCTCTATCCTTACCACTCCGCCCTCGTAAAGCCTTACGTTTATGTATATGACCCCTATCGTATCTCTGTAGGCGTGTACGATACAGTTGGTCACAGCCTCGGACACGGCGCACTTTACGTCGGCTATCTCGGTGGCGCTTGGGTCGAGCTGCGAGCAGAACGCCGCCACCACAGACCGCGCCAAGCTTTCGTTCACCGAAAGCGACGGGAGCTTTATCTTCATCTCATTGAGTATCTTTTTATCCTGATCCCTTTTCATTTCTCTTCCTCCTTGTCTGTTTCTATCCTTATTATCCTGCCAAGCCCCGCAAGATCAAATATTTTGATTATCCTCTCGTTGGGACGCCTGAGCGTCAGCTCTCCGCCTATTCTTTGCATAAGCGCATAACGTCCCATTATAAGACCCAACCCCGAGCTATCCATAAAATCTATCTCGGACAGATCGAGCACGGTTTTTGACGGTCTTACCTCGTATATGAGCTTGTCTATCTCACCCCTTACGCTCACGGCGCTGTGGTGGTCTATCTCTCCCTTGAGCGCTACGTTTAAAATGTCGCCCTTGATATCGGTTTCAAACAGACAGTTCTTCTTTATCATTTTGACCTCCTTTATTTAGCCCCTGCGGACTTTTCCTTATTGATAATCATTTTATCACCCTGAGTTTAAAAAATTTGTCATATACCGTTGTGTGGGAGCTTTTTTAATTATATTTTTAAAAAGCGCTCTTGTAATTGGTTTGGTTGTGTGCTATAATCTTAATATAGACTTGACGGAGGTGAGATCTTTGCATATTCAGGAATCGGGAGAGATGTATCTTGAAACGATATATCTGCTATCAAAGGAAAGAACGCACGTAAGAGCGGTAGACGTTAGTGAACACATGGGATTTTCAAAGCCGAGTGTCAGCCGCGCGGTCGGACTTCTGAAGGACGCGGGACTTCTTGAGCTCGACCCGAACGGTTTTCTCTGTCTTACCCCTAATGGTCTTGACACCGCAAAAAAGATATACGAGCGCCACACAATTCTCACTTCTTTTTTGATATCTATCGGGGTGGATGAAAAGATCGCCGCCGATGATGCCTGTAAAATAGAGCATCATATCAGCGACGATACCTTGAGCGCTATTAAGAATTATCTTGACAGAAATTGAAACAAAATAAATAAGCCGACGGCTGAGCCGTCGGCTTGTTTTGTTTATTCAATTTCATCAATATTGTAAGGCGTTGTTTGATATACGAAATAATTGAGCCAGTTCGAATATAGGAGATTTGCACAGCTTCTCCAACGGACAACCGGGTCTTTCGTATCGTCATCATTCGGGAAGTAATTCTTCGGTATCTCTATCGGAAGTCCTGCCGCTTTATCTCTCTCATACTCATTCTTGAGGGTATTGGCGTCATATTCCGAGTGACCCGTTACGAATATCTGTCTTCCCTTGTCTGTAGCAACCACGAATATTCCCGCTTCCTCTGAGCTTGAGATTATCTTGAGCTCGGGGACTGCCTCGATATCCTCTCTGCGACAGGTCGTATGTCTTGAATGAGGAACGACAAAGGTATCGTCAAAGCCTCTGAAAAGTATCGCGTGCTTATGGTCAAGATGATGCTCGAAGACACCGAACAGCTTTTTCTCAAGCGGATATTTCTTCACTCCGTAATGATAGTAAAGTCCGGCCTGAGCGCCCCAGCATATATGGAAGGTGCTTGTGACGTGGGTCTTGCTCCACTCCATTATCTCGCAGAGCTCATCCCAATACTCCACCTCTTCAAACTCCATATGCTCAACAGGCGCGCCCGTGATTATAAATCCGTCGTACTTATTATTTCTCACCTCGTCAAAGGTCTTGTAGAACGCCAACATATGCTCTGCCGAGGTATGCTTCGACTTATGCGTTGCCGTTTGGAGCAGCTCAAGCTCCACCTGAAGCGGTGTGTTACCGATAAGCCTTGCTATCTGGGTCTCGGTCTCTATCTTCTTAGGCATAAGATTGAGCATAAGTATTTTAAGCGGACGTATATCCTGAGTTATAGCTCTCGTTTCCGATATGACGAATATATTCTCATTGAGCAACACGTTTGTTGCGGGAAGGAGATTAGGTATTTTTATCGGCATAGCGCACTCCTTTAAAGCTTAATTTAATTAACCTCTCGCTGCCTCAAGTGCCTGTGAAAGGTCTGCTATTATGTCTTCTACGTTCTCAATTCCGACCGAGAGTCTTACGAGGTCCGCGGATATACCCGCGTCAACGAGCTGCTCGTCGGTGAGCTGACGGTGTGTGGTACTTGCGGGGTGAAGAACGCTGGTTCTCGCGTCGGCAACGTGCACGACTATCGCCGCAAGCTTAAGACTATCCATAAACTTAACAGCCGCCGCGCGTCCACCCTTAACTCCGAAGGATACAACGCCGCACGCGCCGTCTGGCAGATATTTCTGTGCAAGCTCATACTGGCTGTTGCCCTCGAGCTTAGGATAATTCACCCAGGTTACCATATCGTTATTCTCAAGGAACTCGGCAACCTTCTGCGCGTTTGAACAGTGTCTTTCCATACGGAGCGGAAGAGTTTCAAGTCCTATATTAAGCAGATATGCCGACATAGGTGTGAGCGCCACACCGAAATCGCGTATAAGCTGTACTCGTGCCTTAGTGTAGAAAGCATTGTCAACTCCAAATGTGTCGGTATATACAAGTCCGTGGTAGGAAGCGTCGGGAGTTGTGAGCTCGGGATACTTGTTGCCCGCCGTCCAATCGAACTTACCGCCGTCAACGATAACTCCGCCTACTACCTGAGCGTGTCCGTCCATATACTTAGTGGTAGAATGGATAACTATATCCGCGCCGTGCTCAAAGGGACGGCAGAGGAAGGGTGTTGCGAAGGTATTGTCAACAAAGAGCGGTACGCCGTGAGCGTGAGCGAGCGCCGCGTATCTTTCAAAATCAAAGACAACCAGCGCGGGGTTAGCTATAGTTTCGCCAAAGAAGAGGCGGGTATTCTCGTCAAAGAGAGCCGAAACCTCCTCGTCGCTCATCTCGGGGGTAGCAAATCTAACCTCGATACCAAGTCTTTTAAGTGTGACTGCAAAGAGGTTGATAGTTCCGCCGTAGATAGAGGACATACTGATTATGTTCTGTCCTGCCGAGGTGATGTTAAGTATAGCGAGAAGATTTGCTGCCTGTCCTGACGAACAAAGAACTGCTCCCGTTCCGCCTTCAAGGTCAGCTATCTTTTTCTCCACCGCGTCTACCGTGGGATTGGATATGCGTGAATACATATGTCCCGGTGCTTTGAGGTCAAAGAGATCTCCAAGATGGTCAGCGCTGTCGTATTTATACGTGGTGCTCTGACAGATAGGCAGAACTCTCGGCTCACCGTTTGCAGGGGTATATCCCGACTGTATACATTTTGTTTCTATTTTATAGTTCGACATAAAAAGTCCTCCTGATACATAATTACAGACTATTATATCACATCTATTTACCATATTGCAAGAGTTTTATAAATAAATATTGTCATCAAAGCAACAAAAAGCTCCCTGCGCCGTGGCGCAGGGAGCGAAAATATATTATATCTTCAAAACAGCAACATTTTACCCTTCAGTATTTATAAGACCGTAAGCTCCGTCGCGGCGCTTATATACCACGCAGACGTCACCCGTCTTGTCGTTCTTGAATACGAAGAACTCGTGCTCAAGCAGATTCATCTGCATTATAGCCTCCTCGGTGGACATAGGCTTGAGCGGGAAGGATTTTTCCCTGACCTTAAATTCGGTCTCCTCCTCGAAATCCTCGTTGGTCTCAACTATTCCGTTGTCAAACGCTCCCTGACGGAGTCTGCGCTGGAGTCGGGTCTTGTTCTTACGTATCTGACGCTCTATCGAATATACAGCGCGGTCGAGCGCGTTTCTGAAGGTCTCCTCCTCCACCTCGCTTCGGAATATGATTCCCGAAGCGGTTATTGTTATTTCAAGGCATTTTTTGTTGTGCTTGGAGCTGAGGGTCACTGTGGCTGAAGCTTCGTCATCAAAATATTTATCAAGCTTTCTGAGCTTTATTTCGATCGATTCCTTCATTTCGTCCCAAACGTTCATCTGTCTTCCGATAATGTTAACTTTCATCTTGGAGCCTCCTTGAAATTTAAATAGCCGGAGATATTTATATCTCCGATTATATTATATCACAATACCATATATTTGTAAATAGTATATGATAAATTTCTTGGATTTCAAAAAACTTTGTGCATTTTGCACATACACCCACTAACAAAAAAGCAGCCTGTTTTCAATCGAAAACAGGCTGTAAATGCTTATCTTAACGGAATTATATTGCTCCATGCGGTCCTGCCGTTCTCATCAACGACAAAGGCGCGTACAAAATTGTCGCTCGGAACGGGGGTATACTCAGCCGAGGTTATCTTCTCTCCCTTTGCCGTTCTCGGACACCACGCCGTATTAGACGCAAAATATATGCTGCTTACAGGTGAGCAGTCAACACGGAATTTATCTCCGTCGCGGCTCAAGTGTATCTCAGGGCCTTGAGTTGCGTAAAAGCGTCTGTTTATGATAGCTTCCTTTATCTTCTCGGGGTCGGTGCTGTCACTCTCGACCATAATGTATGCAATACAGTTGTCTATGCCGTTACAGTAGTGTGTGTCATCGGTCGCAAGCAGCGGATAGTCCCTGCCCTGCGCGGCTACCATATCAATAAGCAGGGACGAGTCGGGTCTGAAGGACTGCCCCACCGCCGACACGCTGTTATATATCTCGGTTGCGTCAACGTCGCGCAGCTTCATTATCATCTCGGGGGTATTGAGCGACCACGCGGGGTGCGCGAGGACCGCAAGTCCACCCGCCTTGTGTATCTTATCTATTACCGTCTGAACGCCGTCCTCACCCTTTTTAACGTCGGGATCGTTCTTGGCAAAAAGTCCGACTATATGATAAACTCCGTTCTCGGTGGCTTTTCCGCCGATATCGTATTCTATTCCCGATATCACTCTGAGTCCGCCTATCTCTCCCGAACGGTAATAATGCCAATGGTCGGTCACTGCGATAGCATCATAGCCCGCAGCCTTATATACCTCTGCCACCTCAGCGGGGGTCTTTTTTCCGTCGGACAGATTGGTGTGTATATGAAGTCCTACCTTTTGTCTTTTCTTGCCGAATATATCTATATACATAGCTTCCTCCGAATTTTCAACTATTTAAATATTACACCCTCTCAAAAATTTTGTCAATGGATTTTCAAAATATACCTTCTTTTTCTTGACAATTTTTACAGGAATATGTATAATATCAGTAAAATATTAGCAAGATAAAATCCGAACATATTCTCGAAGAAAGGATACCCCTAAAATGAATACCTATTCTATCAAGAAGATATACTCCTCTCCCGATTGGAGCGCAATACCTACACTTAATATAGCCACGCCCTATCTTGATACGCCTAACAACGTCACCGCAAGCGCCCAGCTCTGCTATAACGACGAAGCGCTCTTGGTGCACCTGTGGGCAAACGAGCCCTATACCCGCGCCGAGGAGCGCGGTATCGTGGGAATTCCCTGCCTTGACAGCTGCCTTGAATTTTTCTTTTGTCCCGAGGACGGCGACTCAAGATATTTCAATATTGAGTTCAACTCCAACGGCTGTATGTTTTTGGGCTTTGGAAGCTCGGTGGAAGATCTGATAAGGATAGTCCCCGAAGATCCCGAACAGAAATTCTTCCCCCATCAGATATCAAAGACCGAAAAGGGCTGGGAGATTTTTTACTCTATTCCTTACAGCTTTATTCGCCGTATATTCCCGAACTTCGAGGTCTACAGCGGCAAGAGGATGCAAGCAAATTGCTACAAATGCTCAGACCTCACAGAGCCCGCAAATTACCTCTCCTGGAGTCCTATCGTAGGGGAGCCCTTCACCTTCCATAAGCCTCATTGCTTCGGAACGATGATATTTGAATAACCGTAAAACAACTAAAACTCCACACTTGATCGGAAGCTTTCAGGTGTGGAGTTTCTTCTTGCATTTTCTTCCAAACTATGCTATAATCATAATAAATCAACAGGGCGACGAACGCCAAGACACAGACCGTCCCCTGTCTTTTTGGATATAATACCTGGTCAGATAGCTCTGGTCCAGACAACCTGGGCCCTTCTATTTTTTCATATCTGTTTAAATCAAAAAAGAGGAAAATGGGGGTATTAATCTCGATTTCTAACAAGTAATAACTTAACTTTTAACGAATTTTTTCTGATTAGTTAATTGAATTTAGTTAACAAAGGAGGTTATCTATGAAGCACAATATATGTGTATCGCTATTGTTGGGTTTGATGGTTATTTTCTCTAGTTGTTCTTTACCACATAAAATCCCATCTAGCGGCATTTGGCATAACAATGAACTTAATATTCGTTTTGAATGCAAATCCCAAGAATCTAATCCTACCTTAATAACTAATATTGTATGGACTTCAAAAAATGACGAAGAAATCGTTTTGGATGTTCACCTTGGCTATGGTGCTGAAATAATCTTTTATTACGAGGATGAAAACGAAAACGAAATATGCGTTTTGGAAGGATATTTTAAATATTCAAACGATCAATTTGTTGTGACAGCTTCAAGATTAGCAACGCCATTTGACATTTCAGGAACTCTGTGTGATGTAAACGACAGAATATTTATTTTCACCCGAGAGTGAAAAGGAAAGACAGGGGACGGTTAGCGTGAAAACCGTCCTGTGAAGAAACAAAAAAGGCGCAAAAACAAAACCCAAGCAAAATTGGGTAAAAAATAAATTCAAGTTGCCATGTTAGGATGAAAGTCTTGACAAACCGCTCTTCCCTGACACATAAAAAGTAAATACTTCTCCACACTTGTTTGGTAACTTTCAAGTGTGGAGTTTTTCTTGCAATTTCTTCCAAACTATGCTATAATCATAATAAAGCAACAGGGCGACCAATAACACACAGAACCGTCCCCTGTGTTCAAGGTCTCTTTTTGGTGGTGAGATGGTAATATAGGAGGCAAGCATGCTAAAATATAAAACTTTTATATTGTTTGGAGTAATTATTATGCTATTAGGTCTTTTCGGATGTTCGATTGACATAACAGAGGAAAACAGTGCTAAAATGTATAGCAGAACTGATACTAAATATATGAGTGAATCTACCTCTTTTGGAAAAGGTAAAAGTGATGATATATATGTAGCCTTAAATTTCATTTATTCTGACGAGACAATACAAAAAAAACATGGATCTGATTTTGAAATTACAGCAGATGATATAACTTGTCACTCTTCTGAAGGTAAAATCTATGGTTTATATCGACTTTACAGCGCTCAAGCAGAATACTCTTTCTCTATAGATAATACGATTTACAACCTCAAGCTCTCCAAAAGTTTGTTCGGAACTTGGACTGTCACCGAAAAAACAGAATGCAAGACAGAGGACGGTTCTCTGTCTTGAGAAACCTCTCATGCTAACACAGGGGACGGTTAGCGTGAAAACCGACTAAGGAAATAAGTAAAAGGGCGCAAAAACAAAATCCAAGCAAAATTGGGTAAAAAATAAATTCAAGTTGCCATGTTAGGATGAAAGTCTTGACAATCCGCTCTTCCCTGACACATAAAAAGTAAATACTTCTCCACACTTGGACTTAAACATTCAAGTGTGGAGTTTTTATTGTATCTTTTGAGGTAATTTTATTCATAGGGGCGATTCACGAATCGCCCGCGGACGTCGGGTGGTCGCCCCCACCAATTACAAGGTAATGTTTTCATACCGTGGTAAAATTAAATTTTAATGATCGTTCCGCGGGGCGTCGAGGACGTCGCCCCCTACAATTTGAAATGCCTGTTGTGGTGAACTACACTATAACAGGCTGTACGTTAAATGTCAGTTAACCTGTAGGGGGCGACGTCCTCGACGCCCCGAAAAGCGAACAAATAGGCAAAGCTCTGAAGTGTGGGTTTCTTCTTGCATTTTCTTCCAAACTATGCTATAATCGCAGGAACACAGGGAACGGTTCTCTGTGTGCTATAAAAAGTAAATACTTCTCCGCGGTTGTTTTAAATTTTCAACCGCGGAGTTTTTATTGTATCTTTTGAGATGTTAAGGACAGTCGGGGACGCCTGTCCGAAAACCTGACAACATAATATCCATTATACGACAAAGAGGGCAGACCGCGGTCTGCCCTCAAAATATTTTTCAATTATTTGCCGAAGTATCTCTCAAGAAGTCCTGCAAAGGCTCTGCCGTGTCTTGCTTCGTCGCGTGCCATCTCGTGAACTGTGTCGTGTATAGCGTCAAGATTCAACTGCTTTGCCATCTTTGCAAGCTCAAACTTACCTGCGGTAGCGCCATTCTCCGCAGCTACTCTTACAGTGAGGTTCTCCTTTGTGGAATCGGATACGCACTCACCGAGAAGCTCCGCAAACTTAGCTGCGTGCTCTGCTTCCTCAAGCGCTGCTTCCTTCCAGTAAAGCGCTATCTCGGGATATCCCTCTCTTGCCGCTACTCTGGACATAGCAAGATACATTCCAACTTCCATGCACTCGCCGTTAAAGTTAGCTCTGAGTCCTTCCTTTATCTCTTCGGGAGCGTCCTTAGCAACTCCGACTATGTGCTCTGCTGCCCATGTCATCTCTGCCTCAACTACTTCCTCAAACTTCTCTGCGGGTGCTTTGCACAAGGGGCACTTCTCAGGTGCCTGTGCTCCTTCAACGATCTCTCCGCAAACCTTGCATCTCCACTTTTTCATAATGTTTTCTCCTTTAAGTATGTTTTTTATTTTTTGATTTTAATTTAATTGTTCTCTTTTTTGGCACACTCTCCACAAAGTCCGCTGAACTCCAAACGGCACTCCTCAACGGCAAAGCCCTCGTATCCGACCGCGTTCTTGGCAAACAGCTCGTCGTCAAAGTCAATATCAACGTCAGCCACAGCTCCGCACCCTCTGCACACGATATGACAATGTTTCCTCGTTGTCACGTCGTATCTGTCGGACGAGTCGCTGAGCTTGAGGCGAAGTATCCTTCCCTCGTCTGCCGCCTCCGAAAGCAACCTATACACGGTAGCCTTGCTGATACCCGGATATTCGGCGTTCACCTTTTCATACACCATGCCCGCCGACGGGTGATTGTGCATCTGCTCGAAAGCATCAAACACTATTTTCTTTTGTAATGTGTTTCTTTTGTTATTCATAAGCGTTCCTTATTAAGAATGATTACGAATAAATTATAACATCACTTTTCTCTCTTGTCAATAGCTTTTTGAAAAATTTTTTAAAAATTTTTAAGCACCCGTGAAAGCTGTATTTCACAGGTGCTTTTTATATTATTGATATGAAAGGTCATCTTCTCCTTCTGCGCTTATTGCCGCGGTTGAGTCCCGCAAACGCGCCGAAGACCGACATAAGCAGCATAGCTCCTCTTAGAATAAGCTCTATCAAAAATGAGTATGACGATGAGCCATCTGCAAAAAACAGGGATATGACAAAAAAGCAAAGAGCGAGCATCGCTCCGCTGACTATGCCGCACAGGAGCGCGTCTTTTTTATTCTGCCTTACCGAAACAAATCCTCCGATAAGCGCGGATATGTATATCACGCCCAAGCCAAGCGCTCCCACGACAGAGTCGGGGTCGTCGTTAGCATAAGCTATCGCGGACGCCGCTATCCAGAGCACGAGCGCCGATGCAAGAGCCGCGACAAATCCCATCAAGCTGCTTTTAAAAACAGATACAAGCGGCGGCGCATCCTCACTTCTCCCCTTTTTTCTGCTCTTTCTCTCAGAGTATCCCATAGCTTCCTCCCCCATTACGCGGAATATATTCTATAAAAACATATTCCCGGGCGAGGGCAAATATCACTTTATTTATATTATGATCGGCCCTTTTTTTATCATTTCCGAGGCGCTGCCCGGAGTGCCGAGCGAGAGGGTAAATATGCTGTCAAGGCGCTCGGAGAGCTCTGCCTGTCTTGCCGAGAGCTCTGTGCTCGGGATATCTGCCGCTTTAGCGAGTACGGCTATCCCGGTATCCTTTCTTCTCTTAGAGAGCAATTCTCTGCCCACACAGTTCGCTCCCAGCAGGTTTACATATTCGGGCATACGCGCAAGGTCGCTCTTCTTCACACCGCAGAGCGCGGACAAGAGCGCGCGTCTTAATCTCGCGTCGGTATATCTCTTAGTTTTAAGCGCCTCGATAAGCTCACCTGGGCACTCTCGCGCCTCGTTGCATATTCTTGCGGCAAGTCCCGCATCAAGCTCAGCTATCTCTGCGAGGTCCTCGGGATTTGAAAGTCTGAAAAAGAGCTTTATTGCGTTTTCAATTCTTCCCTGATCGCTGACCGCTCCGTCAGACACGGCTTGCTTCAGTACCGAGAAGGACTGCTCGGGCATAAACCTTGACACCTCTTCTATCTTGCCGCCTTGAATAAGCTTTCGTATTGCCGTTGCCGACTGGATATCTCCGCCACACACCTCGTCCGCAAGATACGCGCCGCCCTCTCTTTTTACAGTTGAAAACGCCATATCCTTCCCAAGCTGCATCGCCGCCTTGATATATTCTATTCCGAGTATATCGTTTGAGAGGTACTCTCTGCCCGTTTTCTGCCTGAGCAGGTCGAAATAAGTTTGCGCCGAGCCCGAATTTCCAACTAATTTTTCTTTATATTCCTCGGCAAAGCTATCTTTGGCGCATATTTGCGCCGCCGCACGGAGCTCGGCTATATCGGCGCACTCAGAGCCAAAGAAGAGCGTATCGGCAAATTCCGAAACTATATGAACCCCTGCGCGAGCAAAGCTCTCCGCCCCCGAGGCGCACCAAGGGTACGGAAGCTCAAGCACAAGGTCTGCTCCGCACAAAAGCGCCATCTGCGCTCTGCGGTACTTATCTGTAACAGAAAGCTCTCCGCGCTGCACCGCGTTTCCGCTCATAACGCAAACGATAGCCTGCGCCCCATCTCGTCTTGCGGCGTCAAACAAATATCTATGGCCATTGTGAAATGGGTTGAATTCCGATATTATTCCGTATACAGACATTTTCTCATCTCTCTTTTTCTATATTTTTTACTTTATTTTCTTTTTTTACTTGAAATAAGTTGTTTATTGTAGTATAATTGTTCTGTAATTTTATTTTTATTATTTTTCGGAGGACTGAATATAATATGAACGTTTTAGTAGTTAATGCAGGTTCAAGCTCGCTGAAGTATCAGCTTTTTGACACCAACACCGACGCTGTTCTCGCAAGGGGACTTTGCGACCGCATCGGTATCGAGGGCTCAAAAATAAAGCACAAGCAGCTCGTTAAGGGAGTTGAGCGCGCGCTCGAAACTCCTATGGCTGACCATTCTGTTGCTATGAAGCTCGTTGTAGAGATGCTCACAGACACTGAGGTCGGCTGTATCGCTTCTATGGACGAGATAGAGGCTGTCGGTCACCGCGTGGTACACGGCGGCTCTTACTTCTCTAAATCCATACTTTTGAACGACGACGTACTCGCAAAGCTCGAGCTCTGCCGTGACTTCGCACCTCTTCACACCCCCGCGGCTATCACAGGTATCAAGGCTTGTCTTGCTATCATGCCCACAAAGCCTCAGGTTCTCGTGTTTGACACGGCGTTCCACCAGACTATGGCGCCCGAAGCATATATGTACGCGCTTCCCTACTCCTACTATGAGAAGTACGGAATTCGCCGTTACGGCTTCCACGGCTCTTCTCACAGATACGTAAGCGCTGAGATGGCAAAGCTTCTCGGCAAGCCCGTTGAGGAGACCAAGATAGTTACCTGCCATATCGGTAACGGCTCTTCTATCTCCGCAGTAAAGGGCGGCAAGGTAGTTGACACATCTATGGGCTTTACTCCCCTTGCAGGTGTTGAGATGGGTACTCGTTGCGGCGATATCGACCCCGCTATCGTGACATACATAATGGAGAAGGAAAACCTCTCCGCAGCTGAGATAAACAGCATTATGAACAAGAAGTCGGGCTTCCTCGGAGTTACCGAATTCTCCTCCGACTCCAGAGATATCGAGGACGCTTTGATAGCAGGTCCTTCCGATCCCAACTACGAGCGCTGCAAGCTTGCTAACGATATCCTCGTATACCAGATAAAGAAGTATATCGGCTCTTACGCGGCTGCTATGAACGGTCTTGACGCCGTTGTATTCACCGCGGGAATAGGCGAAAACAGCACTATACTCAGAGAGCTTGTTTGTGAGAACATGGAATTCCTCGGAATTGAGCTTGACCGCGACGTGAACGCAAAGACTCTCCGTCAGTCGGACAACGTAAGAATATCCACCGAGAGCTCAAAGACCGCTGTATACGTTATTCCTACCAACGAGGAGCTTGTTATCGCAAGAGATACCGCGGCTCTCGCTGCCAACAACTGAATTTAATTTATCATTGGGGAAGACCGAGGTCTTCCCCGATCTTTTTATCATTTTAACACATACCGCCCAAAAAATCAACGACCTTCTTCTATATATTTAAACAGGAAGTAACTTTTTTAATATACGTCTTGATAAAAAAGACGAAATATGATATACTGTATAGGATAAATACTATTTCTTTTTGGAGGTTGCTAATGTCTCTGACCGAATTTTTCAGTTACGGTGTAGTATCCACCCTCTCACGTTCCTGCAGCGAGGAGATCAGGGGGATTCTTATTATAATTTCCTCTATGGTCTGTATAGCTGTGCCCTATCTTTTGGGAAGCTTGAATTTTGCTATAATAATATCAAAGACAAGATATGGGGCGGATATCCGTACCTTCGGAAGCGGAAACGCGGGAGCAACGAATATGATGCGTACCTTCGGCAAGAGCGCCGCGGGACTAACCTTTCTCGGTGACGCACTCAAGGCGTTTGTTTCGGGACTTGTCGGATATGCTCTGCTCGGTCAGTACGGCGCGTATATAGCCGGACTTTTCTGTATACTCGGACACATGTTTCCTATATACTACAAATTCAAGGGCGGCAAGGGCGTTGTTACGGCAGCGATCTCTATACTTATGTGCAATCCCATTGTATTTGTTATCCTCTTTGTTTTGTTCGTAATAATAGTTGCTTGTACAAAATACATCTCGCTCGGCTCGGTAATGTGTATGCTTCTATATCCTGTTATACTCGACCGTGTTGAAAAATGGTTCAACGGAGCTACAGGCGCGTACGTAATCATCGCTATGCTTATAGCGGCGCTCGTCATATTTATGCATCGCGAGAATATCAAGAGACTTTGGCAGGGCAAGGAAAACAAATTCTCTTTCAAAAAGAGCGTGAAGCCCACAGTACCCCAAGAAGAAAATACAAATAAAGAAAAGTCAAATTAAAGCGTTATGGAACAGAAAAAGATTTCAAACAATTCAGAGGTTTTGGTTGACCTTATTTTACTTGCCACAGAGAAGCAGGTATTAAAAAAGGCTGTTTTTTCAAAGCCGTCGGATAAAACGATCCTCAAAATGGTGCTGACACTTCGCGAGATCGGCTCAAAGCCCGTTCTGCAGGCTGAATATTTCCATAAGGATAACAAGGCAACACATAAGAATATAGCGCTCTCCGATGCTAAGGATATTCTTTTATCTGTCACGGATACATTCTCGCAGATAAACCTCATCTCCACCGCGGGAGATTGTGAGTACAAGGTTTCAAAGTCGGGCTCTTCGGTAATAATCGGCGGAGATAAGCTAAGACGTGCGATAAGCTCGGATACCGTAAAGACGGTTGAGATATCAAAAAACAATATAGAGAAAAAGCATATTCTCAGCGGCTCAGATCCCTTTCTTAAACTCTTGGGAATATCCGACGTAAACGGAAGGATATACGACAAAAAGCAGCTCAAATTCCGTCAGATAAACCGATTTGTGGAGATGATACGCGACGTTGAGGCTCATCTCCCTAAAGACGAGATAACCATTTGCGATCTGTGCTGCGGAAAGAGCTATCTCTCCTTTGCGGTATACCACTATTTTGCCAACGTACTCAATTATAAGGTCAGAATGACGGGAGTAGACCTCAAGCCCGACGTCGTTAAGTATTGCAACGAGGTCGCGCAGCAGCTTGGATTTGACGGTCTTAGCTTCGTCTGCGGGGATATAAACGATTTTGTCTGTGAACCCACCCCCGACCTTGTGGTGTCGCTCCACGCCTGCGACACCGCTACCGATATCGTGATAGACAAAGCTATGAAATGGGGAGCTAAGGTCATTCTCTCCACGCCCTGCTGTCATCACGAATTAAATCATACACTCAACTGTCCCACGCTCTCATTTATTGCCGAGCACTCTATGCTCAGGCAAAAATTCTGCGACGCGGCGACAGACGCGCTTCGCCTTAAACTCCTCGAGGCAAACGGTTATCGCACCGCCGCCCTTGAGCTTGTTGAGGACGCGCCTAAAAATATAATGCTCAGAGCTATAAAAATGAACGGTTGGAACGAAAATTCAAGAGCCGCACAACGTGCGAGAGAGGAATACAAGAAAGCAAAAGACTTTTTGCTTGGAACACAAACGCAAAAATGACATACCATAACGCCGTAAAATACATTTTGTCCGCTCCGACTGCCGACACAGGCAGCCATTCACATGACCGTATCTTATATATGTCGGCGCTCCTCGGAGAGCCGCATAAAAACTTAAACTATATCCGTCTTGCGGGAAGTAACGGAAAAACGATATGCTCCGCCCTCACATCTGCCATTTTGTGCCGTGCGGGATATACCGTTTGTTCTTTGAATATGTCGGTGCTCGATGATATAAAGGAGAATATCCGCATCAACTCTTCCGCGCTCTCTATTCCCGAATTCACAAGCGCCGTGCAGACCGTATTCCAAACCGCCAATCTTATGCGTCACAATATTGAACTTGCAAAGGCAGCTTTGTTTAGCGAAGAAGAGCTTGACGCCGACCTTGCCGCGATACCCCAAACACTTTTGAACGGTTCTCTCTCCCCCGAGCTTACACAGGGTGAGATACTTCTGCTTTGCGCCCTTATACTCTATAAGAAAAACGACTGTAATATTTGCATAATAGAGAGCTCAAACACAGATAACGATCCTTCCCTGTTTTTAAAACCGCCCTCTGCCGCCGTAATATGCGGAGCTATACCTAACAGCGACCCTGCGCAGATGGCAAGGATAAAAACATACATACAAAGAGGAATAACCGAGGTCATCAGCGCGCCGCAAGATCCGCTTTCGTATAAAATGATATCCGATAGCTGCGCGGCGATAAACTGCCGACTTTCAGTTCCGATACGTTCTCTGCTTACGTTAAAGCAACTATCTCTTATAGGAACAACATTCATCTATAACGGCGAGGAATATAAGCTCAGCCTTTGCGGAAGATTTCAAACCACAAACGCTATAACCGTTATAGAAACTGTAAAGGTGCTTCGCAGAATGGGCTATAACATATCCCAGGAAGCCGAACACAAAGGTCTTTCTTCGGTGAGAATACCCTCCCGATTTGAGGTCCTCTCGGTAAATCCCACCATAATAGCGGATAGCACTTATAAGCTCGAAGCAATAGAAACGGTCTGCGAATCGCTCTTTGATTTTTCCGAGATAACGGGAAGACGAATATCCCTTTGCCTGCCCCCAAACAGCGAGATGATCAACACCTATCTCGATATGCTTGGCGCGAGAGGCTATACCGTTGAGCGGATATATACGGTGACCCAGAACAACGACGAAACAGAAACACTTGCAAAAGGCTTGAAAAAGGACATTCCGATAGTAGCTATGCCCTCGATAAAAGCTGTAAAGCAAATGCTTGGTGAGCTGTCGGATGACGCCCTTCTTCTGATTTCGGGAAAGCATTTCTTCACCGAGAATATAAGAATCGAAATAATAAGATATCTGGGATTTTAACTCACAAAAATTACCCGCTATTGACCTTGGTCGATAGCGGGTCTTTGTTTATGCAATTATACTTTGAAATCTTTAAAAGTATACTGTTAAGTGCTTTAATAAATTTATTGACAAACATGAAAAAATGTCGTATAATATATCGCAGTGAGTTCGAAACCATCCTCACTATAATAAAAACTACGGAGATAAAAATTATGAAAAAAAGTTACACACGAACACTCTTTACCTGTAGAGCAGCCCTCATCGCCGCCATATATGTGGTGCTTACCTTTATTGCGTCGGCGTTGGGTATTTCATCGGGCGTGATCCAGATAAGACTGTCGGAAATGCTCTGCATTCTCCCCGTCTTTACCACCTCCGCAATACCCGGACTTACCATAGGCTGCCTGTGCGCTAACCTTATGACAGGCGCTATATGGCAGGATATCGTATTCGGCACGCTCGCCACACTTCTTGGCGCACTCGGCACATACGCCCTTCGATGCTTCAAGTGGCTCGCGCCTATCCCTCCCATTTTGGCAAATTCACTCATAATCCCCTTCGTTCTCGCTTACGGATACGAATTCGAGGGCGCTATCCCCGTTTTTATGCTCACCGTTGGCATAGGTGAGATATTGTCAATATACCTGCTCGGTATGATACTCTACCACGCGCTTGTAAAAAAGAAGGATGTTTTGTTTTAAATTGAACGGTGCATATCCGATTTTCTATTGTTCTTAGCTGAGTAAATATATCAAACAAACGCACCGCCGATATGAATTGGCGGTGCGTTATGCGTCTTTAATTTCAGTCCTTTTTACTTTTTTGATATAATCTATCCTTCTAAAATCTTAAAATCAACACCTTATGCAAATTTTGTTGTTCCTATCTCCTTTTGGGCTTGGTATAATAAGCTCACAACAAAGCTAAAAGGAGAAACAAAATGAACACAGACAAAATTTACGCAGAATCCATCGCAAAGGAGTACGCTCCCAAGGACAAATCAAAAATAATAGCTCTTCGCAAGCTTGATGCAAAAGCAAAGCGCCCCGCAACCATCTTCACATACACCTTCGGAATCCTTTCAACACTTGTATTGGGTACAGGAATGTGCCTTTCTATGCAAGTTATCGGTAACAATATGGTGCTGGGTATTATTATCGGTATCGTCGGTATGCTTGGTTGCGGTGTGAATTATCCCATCTATACCAAAATGCTCGAAAAAGGCAAAAAGAAGTATGCTTTTGAGATCGTGGAGCTTGCACGAGAGATCAGCGAAGGAAAATAAGTTTTTACACACGGAGGTCGTCTTATGAATAAAAATGAAAGTAAATATTTTAATACGGCGATCAAAATGGACGAAGCCCTCATTACATTGCTTGAAAAAAAAGACTTTGAGTATATCACTATTAAGGAGCTTTGCGATACGGCAGGGGTAAACCGTTCCACCTTTTATCTACACTACGAAAACACCTCAGATCTGCTAAAGGAAACAACGCGCTACATAATCGATAAACACCTCTCCTACTATGGGATAGACAAGCAACGGATATCTCTGCAATTTGAAGTTTGTAAGCGAGAGGATCTTTTGTTTATCACCGATGAGTATCTTAAACCCTATCTGAGTTTCATCAAGGAAAATCAGCGTCTGTTTAGAGTATCTATCAAGGAATTTCATTCTATGAATATGGACGAGGTATACGAAAAGATGTTTGAGAATATATTTAGCCCTATCCTTGCGCGCTTCCACGTGCCCGAAAATGAACGCCCCTACATAATGAAATTCTATCTGACAGGTGTGTTCGCTATTATTATGGAATGGCTCGATAAAAATTGCTCGGACGAGATGGATAGCATAATTAAGATAATAATCGATTGCGTAATGGGCGAGAGGAAGATAGATGGATAGAACTTTTAAAATTTCCCTCATCAGCTTGGCGCTTAATATGGCGTTCGGTTCGTATCATCTTATCTTTGGTGCGAAGACAAAATCGTGGTGGCTACTAACACTCGGCTCCTATTACTTGATTCTGAGCATAGTTAGATTTGCGGTGCTGCGAACAAAAGGAAAGGAACGCTCTATTGCAAAGTTCACGGGGTGGATGTTGATGATATTAAGCATTCCTCTTCTTGGAACTGTTATTCTCTCTGTAGTCCGTGACAGAGGACATAAATTTCATATGATCATAATGATAGCAATGGCGGCATACGCCTTTACTAAGATCACCCTCGCAACGGTAAATTTAATAAGATCACGAAAAAGTACATCGGCAAAATTAATAACATTGCGAAACATATCTTTCGCAGATGCCTTTGTTTCCATTTTTGCATTGCAACGCTCAATGCTCGTATCATTTGAGGGAATGACCGAAACAGAAATAGTAATTATGAACGCCTCTCTTGGCTCTGCCGTGTGCATAATCGTCTTTCTGCTTGGACTAAATCTTATACAACACAAAAAGAGATTGTTTAACAAATTGAATATTATATAACGAGATCAACCACGGTTTATTCTGAACCGTGGTTGTTCTTTTTTAATTGTGTAAAGCCATAACCGTAATTACGGTTATGGCTTTTATATTACCTCTATTACAAAATATGCAAAAAAAGAAGACCTCACAAACGGCGCTGCAGGTCAAACTTTGATAAAAGCCGCCGGCTCCGTCTATGATGTCTCCAATAATAGTATATCACAAAATTCGGAGTTGTCAACTAAATCGGAGAAAAAAGCTTCTGAATATAATACTTCGAGGGTGAGCGTATAATCTAAAAAGAATAAAAATAGAGCTTGTCGGTGGACAACTTGGAACGAATTCCTCCTCGTCAAGACCTGACACAAGCTCTATGATTAGTATATCCGATTTGTACGGTTTTGTCAAGCAGTTTGATAAGGCGTTCTATCATGGAACAAATAAATGATTTACTTGAATGTAGAAAGGCAAAAAACAAGACAGGATATCATATTTATGATATCACAAACAAAACAAGAGATACCGTCGACCGAATTAACGGTCTTGAGCGCCCCAAACCAAACGAGGGATACGCTCTAAAAAACGATATCTCGCTTTTAGTATATCACAAAGATCGAAACTGTCAACAACATCGGAGAAAAAATATTTTGAGGACAAGACTTCGAAAAAAATTGAATCGAAATATTCGGATTATAACAAACCTATCAGGATATCAAATATTGAAATACTTCGCCCGATTGAGCGAAAAAAATTGAACGCTAACAACGGAGCTATACGATGATCGTATAATGTAAAGAATATAGAAATATCGCCCATTGCGGTATCTCAGGTTTGCAAGCCTGCCGGCACAATGGACGATGGTGGAGAATTATTCTCCGCTATTAACTGAGACCCTAATTCCGCTCTCAAGCGCGGCGCGGCTGTTGCAGAGCAAAGCTCTCTCATATCCTCGGAATCTCTTATTGTAAGTATAGCAGATTGTTTGCAATATGTCAAGGGTTACAATAAAGAAAAAAAACGCAGAGTATCTCTCTGCGGTAATTAATATGCCCATAGAAAACCGAACAAAAGATAGTGAATATAAGAACGAAACTCAAGTAATTTGTATCTCCTGAACATTTATAGTTCAAGCCCTCGGTCTATTAGTATCGGTCAGCTGAACACATTACTGTGCTTACACCTCCGACCTATCAAACTTGTAG
>SVUJ01000017.1 GCA_015063305.1 Oscillospiraceae bacterium
GGAAGCCTCTCTCCGCTACGCTCCGTTCGGCTTCCAAAAGCATAAGACTAAGACATAAAATGTGTATACAATCCTCTTGCACAACTGTTTACAATCTTGCTCTTGACAGAGGACGTCGCCCCCTACAGGTTAACTAATAATTAATGTACAATCTGTTACAGTGTAATTCACCACAGCAGACATTTCAAATTGTAGGGGGCGACGTCCTCGACGCCCCGTATAATAAACAAATGAGCAAAATATAAATTAGAAAATCAAACGCCACCATTTGACATCTTCCAATTTTTGTGATATAATCTTCTCGGAAAGGCGGTGGAATTTTTATGCCCAAAAAACAGATCTTGACAAACTCCGATATTGAAAATGATATAAAAAACATACTTAAGCGTCCGGCTAATCTCTCAAACGCCGAGTACCGCAAATCTCTGACCCCCCTGCTTGTGATTGATGGATTAGTTATCGTAGGAATGCTTGCTTTTCAAGCTCATTACAAATTAGTACTGCTTGTTGCGATTATAATTATCGCGGCATATCTTACCGTTGACCGTTTCCGCAAGAAAAAAAGTATAAAAAACGTATCTATCGAGGACTATGAAATAAAAAACGAAGCTATTTCTCACATTAAAGAGGAAGTCTATATCAGCAATCATCGAAGCCGAATAAACAGATATACGAGTGTTTACATAATGCACTTTGAGGACGGCAAGACATATAACATACCGAAGAATAACTACGTATGGAGCAAGGAATGTCCTATGTCGGATCGCACGTTATATGAGATGACGCACCGCGGAGATATTTTTACGGTCGTAACAAAGAAAGACACGGGTGAGATAGTTATGACATATCCCACCGATTATTTTGAATATAAAAATTGACAGCATCAATGACCCCGGAAAGGCGGTGGAAATATGACAGAAGAAAAAATAACAAAAAACATTATAACAAAAGAAACGATAGCAAAAGAACTTTTGATAAAAAATACTAAGGATATCCGAACTGCCGGTATCATTTCCACTATTTGGGCTATCTTTACAATCATATTATTTTCATTAATTTATTCTTTTGCGTTTGACGGCAGATAGGTTGCTCTTTGGGGTTGGATACTATACTTTTTATCTTTATTTGCTTGTATTGCTTTGTTGCTCTTATTTGTAGGAAGTATTCCCGTCACGATATCTCAAAACAAAAAATTGAAAGCGGGAAACTTTTCCGTTCTTACAGATGAAGTTCTTTATAAGCAAGAACGGACTGTCGTAAGACACCGTAAGTATATAACGGAAAAAATCTTTCATTTTCAAAAATTCGGTGATATTCGTATATATTCAAACACTTATTATCAAATAACCTCGCAAAACGATAAATTTTATCTGGTGGTGTATGACCCAAATTCAAAAATTCCGCAGACATATTATCCCGCCAAAATGTATGAATACACGGAATGATTTTGCGGTATATTTCTCAAAAGGACGCCGATGGGCGTCCTTTTTGATTTTTACGGTTATAAAATAATGTTTTCCTCACCGTGGTGGCGTTTGTTTGTATTGTTTGTTTTCGGGGCGTCGAGGACGTCGCCCCCTACAGGGTAACTCATATTTAACGTACAATCTGTTACAGTGCAATTAACCACAACGAACATTTCAAATTGTAGGGGGCGACGTCCTCGACGCCCCGTATAATAAACAAATGAGCAAAATATAAATTAGAAAATCAAACGCCACCATTTGACATCTTCCAATTTTTGTGATATAATGATTTTAGAAAGGCGGTGGAGCTATGGAAAAATACATCATTTTAGGCATAATCGTGCTCGTCATACTTATTCCGAAGATCATTTGGGAAATTCATATACACCAGCGTTATTTGAAAAACCGCAAGGACTTTGTTTCCGATCCCTTCGTCTGCCCGAATTGCGGACACCGGTTTCATTCGAAAAAGATAACCACCCGTCCGTTTGCGGGAAACAGAGCCTACCTCAAATGTCCAAATTGCGGAAAGCGCAGTATATGCGGCAGACCCTATGATCTCGATTCGGATAAAAATTAAAACATTATATGATATAAAGGACACGGGAGAAGTCTTCGACTTCTCCCGTGTCCTTTATTATTACAACTCAGTTGTCAAGAACCTTGTCCTTGATCTGCTTGTCGGCAAATTCGATAAACTCGCCAGATGCCATAACGCCCATGTCGCCCTTCTTGCGCGAACGGACAGATACCGTGCCCTCGGTCATTTCCTTCTCGCCTATAACTATCATATAGGGGATCTTTTCAAGCTGAGCCGCGCGTATCTTATAGCCTATCTTCTCGTTTCTGTCGTCAACGGTAACTCTCATTCCCCTTGCCGAGCATTCGTCAGCAAGCTGACGTGCATACGCCACCTGCTCGTCGCCGATGGGCATAAATCTTACCTGCTCGGGCGCCATCCACATAGGAAGCGCTCCCGCATACTTCTCAAGCAGCAACGCGAGCGTACGCTCGTAGCAACCGAGAGATGTACGGTGAATGATATAAGGTGTTACTCTGTTGTCATTCGAGTCGGTATACTCCATTCCAAACTTCTTGGCAAGGAGCATATCTATCTGTATGGTAACTATCGTGTCCTCTTTGCCGAATACGTTCTTGCACTGAATGTCAAGCTTCGGGCCGTAGAATGCCGCCTCATCAATGCCTATGGCATAATTGCCCGCTCCGAGATACTTGTCAAGAAGCTCGCCCATAATGCTCTGAGCCTCGTTCCACTGCTCGGGCGTTCCCTCGTACTTGTCGGTTCTCTTGGGGTCCCACTGCGAAAATCTGAACGAGCAGTCCTCCCAAAGTCCAACGCTCTCAAGGCAATGCTTAGCAAGCTCGATACAGCCCTTGAACTCCTCAGCGAGCTGGTCAGGACGAAGCACAAGGTGTCCCTCGGATATAGTGAACTGACGAACACGGATAAGTCCGTGCATCTCGCCGCTGTCCTCGTTTCTGAAAAGTGTCGAGGTCTCGCCAAGTCGCATAGGAAGATCTCTGTAGGATCTCTTCTTGTTGAGGAATACCTGATACTGGAAGGGACAGGTCATAGGACGGAGCGCAAAGCACTCCTTAGTGTAGTCGTCGGGGTCGCCCATAACGAACATTCCGTCAAGGTAGTGATCCCAGTGACCCGATATCTTAAACAGCTCTCTCTTAGCCATAAGCGGGGTCTTGGTGAGCATATATCCTCTCTTCTGCTCCTCGTCCTCTACCCATCTCTGGAGTGTCTGTATAACTCTCGAGCCCTTGGGGAGAAGTATCGGAAGTCCCTGACCGATGCTGTCTACAGTTGTGAAATATTCAAGCTCTCTGCCTATCTTGTTGTGGTCGCGCTTTCTCGCCTCCTCAACAGCCTCTACGTAAGCCTTGAGCTGATCCTTTGCGGGGAAAGCGATACCGTAAACTCTCTGCAGCATCTTGTTCTTCTGGTCGCCCTTCCAATAAGCGCCCGTACACTGTGTGAGCTTGAGCGCCTTGACCGCTCCCGTTGCGAAGAGGTGAGGTCCTGCGCACAGGTCGGTGAACTCTCCCTGACGGTAGAAGCTGATGACCGCGTCCTCGGGCAGCTCCTCGATAAGCTGTACCTTATAGGGCTCGTCCTTTTCCTTCATAAACGCGATAGCTTCCTCGCGCGGAAGTTCAAAGCGCTCTATGCGAAGATTTTCCTTAACTATCTTCTTCATCTCGTCCTCGATAGCCGAAAGAATTTCGGGAGTGAAGGATATCTCGCTGTCTATGTCATAGTAAAATCCGTTCTCGATAGCAGGACCTATAGTAAGCTTCGCCGCGGGATAAAGGCGCTTTACCGCCTGCGCGAGAATGTGAGAAGCCGTGTGACGGAAGACGTGCTTTCCACCCTCGTCCTCAAATCGCAGAAGCTTTACCTCGCTGCCCTCTGCAGGGATATAGGTAAGAGCGCGAAGCTCTCCCCCCACCTCTGCCGCGATAACGCTGCGGTCGATAACTCCCGCCTCTGCAGCCGCGTCATATATGCTGACGCCGTCCTTTGCCTCGACTATCTTGTCGCCAAATAAGATCTTCATTTTTATATCTTCCTTTCTTTTATTTAAAACAAAACACACCCCGAACAGCTTTAACTGTTCGGGGTGTGGAAAATTCCGCACGGTTCCACCCGAAGCTTTAACTCAAATTTATTAAATTCAGCTTCAAAGTCAAAGTGGTATCCACACAAACGTATATAGGAGCTCTCAGCAACTCTCCCTCTCTGTAACACCGTTTTTGCGCGGACGTATCTTCGACCGTCTTATATTGATTTAAGAACGCTTTTTCTTGTTATATTCCGAGTGTGGATTTACTATCTCACGCCAATCAAGGTCACCGCGGTCAAGCGCGGTTACGATGACCTCGGCAGTTCCGATATTGGTTGCCACGGGAACGTTATATATATCGCACATTCTGAGAAGCTCATACTCGGCGGGATTAAAGCTTGCGTTCGGACGTGTATCTCTGAAATAGAGCAATACGTCTATCTCATTGTAAGCTATCCTTGAGGCGACCTGCTGTTCTCCGCCCTGTTCTCCCGACATAAGCTTGTCTATATGAAGGCCTGTAGCCTCGGATATATATTTTGCTGTGACAGCTGTAGCGCATATATTATGCTTACTGAGTATTCCGCAGTAAGCTATACAAAACTGAGCCATCAGTTCTTTTTTTATATCGTGAGCGATTATAGCAATTTCCATTTATATCTCCCCTCCGTAAGAAATACCCTATAGCCATAGTCGCAATGCAGACTATGTTTTATTATAACACCCAAAAGCGCATTTTGTCAAGACGGTATTGAATATTTATTTACCCCGACGAATAAATATTTTAAAATATCTCTTGTTTTTTTGACAGAATTGGTTTATAATTATAACAATATTTTAAAAAATAACGGAGGTTTTAAAAATGGTTAAGGAAACGATAAACACTGTAGCTCTCACAGACCCCGAGGTAGCTTCTGCCATACAGGCGGAGCTTAACCGTCAGCGCGACGGTCTTGAGCTTATCGCGTCGGAGAACGTGGTGTCCGAGGCGGTCATGTGCGCTATGGGCTCGGTGCTTACAAACAAATATGCGGAAGGATATCCCTCAAAGCGTTATTACGGCGGATGCAGCTGTGTTGACGTTGTTGAAAATATAGCTATAGAGAGAGCAAAGCAGCTCTTCGGCGCGGCTTATGCGAACGTCCAGCCTCACAGCGGCGCTCAGGCAAATACCGCGGTATATTTCGCCCTGCTCCAGCCCGGCGACACCGTTATGGGAATGAGCCTCGCTCACGGCGGACACCTCACACACGGAAGCCCCGTAAACATTTCGGGTATGTATTATAACTTTGTTCCCTATGAGCTCAACGCCGAGACCGAGCGTATAGATTACGATGAATTTGAAAAGCTCGCGCGTGAGCACAAGCCGAAGCTTATAGTCGCAGGCGCATCGGCATATCCCCGCACGATAGATTTCAAGAGAATGGCAGACGTTGCTCATTCGGTAGGCGCATACTTTATGGTGGATATGGCTCATATCGCGGGACTTGTTGCCGCGGGTGAACACCCCTCTCCCATGCCCTACGCTGACGTTGTTACCACTACCACCCACAAGACCCTCAGAGGTCCTCGCGGCGGTATGATACTCACAAACGACGAAGAACTTGCAAAGAAGTTCAATAAGGCTATATTCCCCGGCACTCAGGGCGGCCCTCTTATGCACACCATCGCGGCAAAGGCTGTCTGCTTTGGCGAGGCTCTGAAGCCCGAGTTCAAGACCTATCAGCACAATATAGTTGAGAACGCAAGAGTTCTTGCCGACGCCCTTCTCGCCGAGGGCTTTGACCTCGTTTCGGGCGGTACTGACAACCACCTGATGCTGGTTGACCTTCGTCCTATGAAGATAACGGGCAAGGAATTTGAGGCAAGACTTGACGCGGTCCATATAACGGTAAACAAGAACGCTATTCCCAACGACCCCGAAAAGCCTTTCGTTACCTCGGGCGTACGCGTTGGAACTCCCGCAGTTACCTCAAGAGGACTTGGCACAGAGGATATGAAGATGATAGCGAAGCTCTTCAAGCTGACCGCTACCGACTTTGAGAAGAGCGCTGACAGCGTGAGAGCGACCGTAGCACAGATCTGCAAGAAGTATCCCCTTTATTGAGCAATAATCACAAGAAAGCCCTCTCCTGTTGGAGAAGGCTTTCTTTTTGTTCGCCTTAATTGTTTATAATCTTTCCAATGGTGTCTTCACCATCGGGGCGGGTAAAACCCGCGGTAACACTTCGGGGTAGTTCGCCTTAATCGTTTATCCCGCCCCGATGGTGGGGGTTTTACCTATCATAGGCTCCCTTGTGTAAAGGGAGCTCCCGCGATAGCGGGTGAGGGATTGTTTTTTGTTTTAATATTCTTTTACAACCCCTCCGTCACGGCGTTGCCGCGCCACCTCCCCTTACACAGGGGAGGCTTTGTTTTGTTCGCCTTAATTGTTTATAATCTTTCCAATGGTGTCTTCACCGTCGGGGCGGGTAAAACCCGCCGTGACGGTGGGGTTTTGTGTATATGAGCCTTCTCCTGTGGGAGAAGGGGGACCACGGAGTGGTGGATGAGGAGTTAGTTTGACGCTGAAAACACCTCATCGGTCACGGCGTTGCCGTGCCACCTTCTCCCACTGGAGAAGGCTTTTTTGGGGGAGGCGATGTTGGGTGGGTCGCCCCTACATTTGGCGGGAGCAAGCCCCCGCCCTACGGTTTTGGGTGATGTTTGATTTTCTAATTTATATTTTACTTTTTTGTTTATTATAAGGGTCGTCGAGGGCGCCGACCCCTACCACAAATATTATAATCCGACTTCACCACGATGTAGAAAACGATATTTATAATCGGTAGGGGTCGGCGCCCTCGACGACCCATTTCACAAAGAACAATTAAAAATAAAAAATTCAAGGCAAACGGTTTTACCGTTTGCCTTGAAAAATTTTAAATATATTATAGCTTCCTTTAATAATTCCTCTGATAATGACCGCTTCCGCCGTTGTTATAGCGATTATTATCGTTGTTATTATTGTTGCCGTTGTTATTGCCGTCCTTCTTTTTGTTGTTCTTTACGGTGCGAACTATCATCCATATAGCAAGAACAAGAAGTCCTATGAGCATAATTATCGTGAATATGTCGGTCGCTGTCAGGGTCTTTCCGAAGACCTCCTCCATTGTGTTCACCACGATGACCACAGGAATATCGGTTTCGGCTGTAAACTCCTTGAGGGCGCTGTCGACTATCTCCGAGGAAACACTCAGATCTGTGCGGTTGATGAGCTTAGACTCCGCCATTCTCGTATGGTTGCTCGGTGTGCGGAACGAGGAGGCAAGCCCAAGTCCGCCGACCTTAGCCGTCATAGTTTCCATGACCGTAGTAAGATTTGAGCCGAGCGAATAAGCATAATATTCGCTGTTTATAGAGGAATGTACCGTACGTCCGAACTCGGTGGTTTCATCTCCGAACATATTCGAGATATCTCCGCGCACGTTGTCGCCTATCCACGCGATACAGTAATATCCGTCGCGCTCCTCGTTTGTAAGAAAGACTATGAGCAGATTGTCCTCATACGCCGAGGACGAGCCAAACGCCGCCTGATATTCGGCATTCGCGTATTCCTGAAATTCCGCTTCGTCATAATAAACGTAGCCTCCGTTGGCAATGTTTGTAAGAGACGTTCCTATAGTGCTCATAAAAATAATGACCACCATAAGAATAAGCAATATCGGCAGCATCAGCATACCAAGAAGTCCTCCAAGGCAGCCTCCTCCGTAGTAGCCTCCCCAATAGGGTCTTCTCGGGCCGAAATACCAACCAAACCCTCCCGGTCTGTGCGGTCCGTGCGGTCCGCGAGGACCTCCGAATCCACCTCCGCGTGAGCCTCCGCCGAAGCCTCCGCCGCCTCCGAATCCACCGCCGCGCGAGCCTCCTCCAAAGCCTCCGCCACGTGATCCTCCGCCTGGTCCTGGCATAATTTTTACCTCCGCTTCGTAATAGCCAAGGCGGTCGAGATCGACCGCCCATTCGGCTATATTATAATCATATAATTCTTATTTTACAGCTACCTTGTCGTAGACCTTCTTTACGTCATCTGCCATAGGCGGACGAGTTCCCTCGGTCATACACGCCGACGTGCCAAACGCACAGGCAAGTCTGAGCGAATCCTCTTTGCTGTACCCCTTGGCTGTAGCCGCGATATATCCCGCAACTGTGCTGTCGCCCGCTCCTATCGTGGAAACGGGATTTTCTATCTTGGGAACAGACACGATAAGCGTTCTCTTTCCATCGGACCAAGCCGAGCCAAGTCCGCCCATGCTTATCATGACCTCTTCCGCAACACCGCGCTCTACAAGCTCCTTAGCTCTTGCCGCCGCGTCCTCAACGTCGTTTATTTCTCTGCCGAGGAATGCTGCTATCTCCTGCTCGTTAGGCTTGATGAACCACGGATGGATGAGCATAAGGTCATCGGGCGTGAAGGAGTTCGAGTCTACCGCGATCTTCGCTCCCTTGTCCTTCAGTCTTTTCAGAAACGCCATAACGTCCTGCTTTGTAACTCCCTTGGGGTTTCTTCCCGAGAAAGCTATGATAGTATCCTCGTCAACAGCCATCTCAAGCATAACGCCAAGGTCGGTAAGCGTCTTGTCTGTAAGCGAGAAGTTGTCAAGACTTATTCTCGTTTCAGCTCCGCTTGCGGGGTGTATGGTGATGTTTTCTCTTATTCTTCCCTGTGTATGAAGAGGAGTATACTTAACGCCGTCCCTGATAAGTCCCTGCTCGAACGCCGCGCCGTTCTCATCGCCGAGTATAACGAAGGCGGTATTATCCACGTCATTGGAAAGGAGCGCTCTGGAAATGTTTATTCCCTTTCCGCCCGCATCACAGGTCGAGCTTTTTACGTAATTCTCCTTGCCCGCGCGGAATTCGTCCATAGCGTAGTGCAGGTCAAACGCGGGATTGAGTGTTATCGTTATTATTTTCTTCATTTTGACCTTCCTTATTCGGATATCTTGGGAGCATTCTGGAGCAGATACTTCTCTGCCTCCGCGCACCAGAGTCCGTTATTCTTCTGAAGGATCTTGTTTATCTCTGCCCACATAGCGTCGGTCTTAGCAAGCTCGGGAATGTCGGCGATGGCTACGAGCGGAATGTCGATATGGTTGTAGCATATCTTCTTAACTCCGCTCGGTCTTTCCATAGCGTAGATGACCTCGGGAACTGCGTTAAGTCCGAGAACGTGAGATACCATTACTCCGGGGTTGATAACTCCCTTTTCGATAAGCTCTATGCTGTCCGCGGTATCCTCGGGGATACTTCCCGCTGTTCCTACAACGTGTATTCCGTCGTAGTGAACGCGGTAGAGGTTGATGCTTCCCTGAAGGTCGTGCTTTGCAGGACCTGCGAAGAAGTTTACACAACCGTCCTCACGGCATATTCTCTCGGCTACGTTAAAGAGCGCGGGAACGGGAACCATAACGAGAACGTCATCAAATCCGCCCTCGGAGATCTCAAGAAGCTTCTCTGTGGGATCTTCGTAAGAAGAGGTGTCGAGGTATATCAGCTCACAGCCCTTTGCCTTTGCAGCCTCGGGGGTGGACTGAGCCTTCGCGTAATCAAGTCTCTCAGCGTTTATGTCGGTAACAACTACCTGAGCGCAGCCCGCGTATCCGATAGCAAGCTCAACAGATGCAAGTCCCATAGGTCCTGCTCCGCCAAGAATAGCTATTCTTCCGCCGCGCTTAGCGCCGTCGGTGCGCTTGTAATTGGTGTAATCTGTATGGTACATTCCCTTGAATGCGCGCAGACAGCATCCTATAGGCTCAACGAGCGAGCCGCTGTAAAAGTCCTCTGCGTTGTAGGGAAGCAGACAGCCTCTCTCAAGAACTATCTGAGGAACGACCGCATAGGTCATATTTCCGCCGACGTAAGGATAGGAGTATCCGGGGTCGTAGCCTGTGGGAAGCTTGAGAGCGGGCTGGATAACGGCTCTCTGGCCTTCCTTCCACTCGCCCTTGAGTGCGTCTCCGACCTTTATTATCTCACCGCAGAGCTCGTGTCCTATAACGATAGGCTGCTCAGCGATGGTTTCGGGAACTCTCTTGTGGTCCGAGCCCTGTATTACCGCCTTATATGTAGAGGCGCATACCGAGTCGGAAATAACTCTCATAAGGACCTCGTCTGCCTTGATCTCGGGAAGCTCAAAGCTTTCTACTCTGAGGTCTTTTTTGCCGTAAAGTCTAACTGCTTTTGTGTTCATTTTTATATCCCCCTTGAACTATTTTCAGATCTATAATAAAATTATACCACAACGCTCAAGAACAATCAAGGGCTTGCATTAATTTTGATAATAAATCTTCAAAACGAGCAAATATCCAGAGTATACGGGCGACCCGAAAGGTCGCCCCTACATTTCGCGGGAGGGGAAACCCCTCCCCTACGGTTTTAGGTGACATTTGATTTTCTAATTTATATTTTGCTTATTTGTTTGTTTTTCGGGGCGTCGAGGACGTCGCCCCCTACAAGTTAACTAATATTCAACGTACAATTTGTTATAGTGTACTTCACCACAGCGGACATTTCATATTGTAGGGGGCGACGTCCTCGACGCCCCGTTTACAACCATTACAATTTAAACCTCATCACTGTAGCTTAAAATAGTGTGAAAGTTTTTGAAGGGGTCAAGGGGGAACTTTTTATAAAAAGTTCCCCCTTGCTATCTCTTATTCCTCTCCGAGGTCGTTATTCTCAAGGCGGCGGAGATATTCGTCCATAGTTATAAGCACTCGTCTGGGCTTATTGCCGTCGGGCTTTGAAACATAACCCATCTGCTCCATAGTGTCGATTATCTTAGCCGCTCTTCCGTATCCGACTCCGAGCCTTCTCTGCATAAGCGAGGTAGATATCTTTCCTTCCTCTATCGCCAGCTTAACGGCATCGTGAAACTTGGTATCGCCGCCCTCGCTCTCGCCGCCCTCGGCGCTGTCAAATCCGCCCGAGCTTGCGCCCTTCTTCATTCCGCACTTAGCGGCCTCCTCCTCGATACGGCTTATAAAGTCGCTGTTGTACTTAGCCTTGCTGTTATTTTCCTTGATAAAGCTTACTATCCTCTCGACCTCGGCCTCGCTGACGAACGCGCCCTGAACACGCATCGGCTTCGACGAACCAACGGGCGCAAAGAGCATATCGCCTCGGCCTATCAGCTTCTCGGCTCCCGCCATATCGAGAATGGTTCTCGAGTCTATCTGCGAAGCGACTGTACAAGCAATTCTCGAGGGTATATTAGCCTTGATAAGACCTGTGATAACGTCTACCGAAGGTCTTTGAGTACCGATTATGATGTGGATACCCGCCGCTCTCGCTTTTTGCGCAAGACGGCATATCGACGCCTCGACTTCGTCGGGCGCGGTCATCATAAGGTCGGCAAGCTCGTCTATTATAATGACCATCTGAGGCATAAATTCCTTGGTGGGGTCATCAGCCGTTACGGCATTATAGGTAGCTATGTCACGGACACCCGCTTCCTCGATAAGCTCAAATCTTCTCTCCATCTCGGCAACTGCCGACGCGAGCGCGCCCGCCGCCTTCTTCGGGTCGCTCACGATAGGAGCGTAAAGGTGGGGGATATCCTTATAGATATTAAACTCGACCTTCTTGGGGTCAACCAGTATCAGCTTGAGCTCGTCGGGCTTAGCCTTGTAAAGAAGGCTCACGATTATCGTGTTGATACACACCGACTTACCCATACCCGTTGCACCCGCGATAAGCAGGTGGGGCATCTTTGCTATATCAAAATATATCGGATTTCCGCCGACGTCCATTCCAAGGCTCGCGGTCAGCTTGCTCTTGGCATCGGTGAATTTGGCGGACTCTATAAGGTCGCGCAGATAGACCGTCGCTCTCTCTCTGTTAGGCACTTCTATACCTACCGCGGGCTTGTTCGGGATAGGCGCTTCTATACGAACGCCCGACGTAGCAAGATTGAGCGCGATATCGTCAACGAGGTTCGCTATGGCGCGGACTCTCGTTCCCGCCTCGGGCTTGAGCTCGTATCTGGTTATCGTAGGTCCTCTTGAATAGGTTATCTCCTTGACGTTTACCCTGAAGCTTCGCAGAGTTTCCATAAGTATCTTGGCGTTCTCCTGAAGCTCAGCCGTAAAGTCAGCCTGCTGGGTATTCTTGTTCTTCTCAAGCATATCGACAGTCGGGAAAACGTAGGGCAGATTGAGCTCCACGATATCCTCGCCGTCCTCGTCGGGAGCGACCGCCGCCATATCCGAAAGCAGCTCCTCCTCGGTTATAAGTCCTATATCTATCTCCTCGGTGGCTTCCTCCTTGGGGGGCATCTCCCTCTCGGACTTAAGACCTGCCAATACGTCGGAAATTCCGCTGAACTCTGAGTTGTCAAGCACGGGGTCGCCGCCGAAATCCTCGCCCAGATTCTCGGTCTTTTCTGTTTCTTTGTCCTCGGTCTTAGCAGCAGCGCCCAGCATCTCCTCGGACGGGCCGATATATATTTCCTTTTCTTCTTCCTCTTCGTCCTCGTCCATCAGCTCGTCCACCGACATAGCCTTGGCGCTCTTTTTAGGCTTCTCTGCCACAGGCGCGGCAGCCGCCATTCTTCTGTTGTGCTTTTCTGCCTCTCTTCTCTCTTCCTCGGCAGCAAACATAGCCTCCTGCTTTGCGGCAAGTCTTTCCTCTTTCTTTTCTATCGCCTTGTTTCTCGCATAAGCAACTATTCTGTCGGGAGTAAGTCCTATCATAAGAACCACCGAAATGGCTATAACGAAGATTATTATAACAGAGGATATCACCTTCTCAAATGCCATCACCATAAGCACGGCCAGAGAGCCGCCTATGATTCCTCCGCCAACGAGGTCCTCGGCTGCCTCTACCCACATACCAACGATATCAAAGCTGTCAAATTCGTCGGCAAAGACACCTATGAGGGTCGAAAGCATAACTATAAGCACCACCGCCATAACGGTCTGCAATACGTTTCTCTTTCTTGTTCGCTCAAGCTCATTTTCGTCTATTCTCTCCTTGCGCTTGAGGTTATACAGTATCCACTTTACGCCTATGTATATAAGCACGAACGGGATAGCAAACGCAGATACACCCAGAAGTCCGCAGAAAAAGAGCTGTATCCAGTATCCGAGAACTCCCACTCCGTCGTCGATACCGAGTATATGGACGGTGAAGAAGCATATTAAAAGAACTACGCCCAAAAGTATCATTATATACGGCATAGCCGAGCGAAGGAAGGAGTTTTCTTTTTTCTTCGGTCTTACCTCGACCTCGGGCGCGGACTTTTTGTCCGTCTTTTTATTTACCTTAGCGTTTTGTGTTTGTTTGGCGTTAACCTTCTTATCAGCCATTGAAGGATATCTCCTTTATCTTTATTTCTACCAAGCGTTTATTTTGTTTTGCACAGGTTAAACTATCAATAGATATACAAAATTATTATAACACATATTTTTCCCACTTTCAAGAAATACTTTCTATAAAAAACGATATTTTTAAGGTAGATATAATGAAGCTGAAGTCGATGAAAAAATTTTTTCTTCCGCTTATGGGCTTTGCCGCGGGAATAGCAAACGGGCTTTTGGGCGCGGGGGGCGGAATAATCATAGTATACGCGCTCGACCACGCCCTCTCGGACAGACTTTCGGACAGGCGTGATGTCTTCGCGAACGCCCTGTGCGTGATGCTGCCCGTGTCGGCGGTGTCCTGCATAAGCTACGCCGTGTCGGGAAATCTGAGCGCGGGCGGCGTTGGCGTGTACGCCATTCCCGCGATACTCGGCGGCGCTGTGGGCGGGTTTATTCTTGGAAAGATAAACCTCGGTTTTCTGAAAAAGCTTTTCGCTGCGCTCGTGATATATTCGGGCGTTATGCTTATCATAAAGTAAGGGGGCGCGGATTTGATAGTTACTGTTATAGCTTCGTTTTTTATCGCCCTGCTGTCGGGGCTCGGAGTTGGCGGCGGCGGACTTTTCGTGGTCTTTCTCAATCTGTTTACCGACACCCCTCAGCTTGCCGCGCAGGGTATGAACCTCTTGTTTTTTCTCTTTTCGTCGGGCAGCGCCGTCTGCGTTCACATATCAAAACGACAGATACTCGGAACAGCCGTGCTCACTATGATACTCTTTGGGATAGCGGGAGCGGTCGTCGGCTCTCTGCTCTCAAACGTGGTAGGACAAGCGCTCCTACGCAAAGCATTCGGCGTGATGCTCATAGTATCCGGAATGTTGTCATTGAGAAAGAAGAGATAGCAAGGGGACGCGCAAGGGAGAACCTTTTAAGGAAAGGTTCTCCCTTGACCCTCTCCAAACCTTTTCACACTTTTCACCATCGGGTTGGAGCAAGCGAATAGTGGGAACTACCCCGATCTTTGGCTGTCGGGGCCTCCCCGCTGTCCGCAAAAAAGGCTCCCTCCGGGAGGGAGCTGTCGCCGTAGGCGACTGAGGGAGAGCGCGTTACAATAACACTAAACTAATTTTAATATACCGCACTCTCCTTCCGTCACGGCTTGCGCCGTGCCACCTTCCTCCCGGAGGAAGGCTATATAGCAAAATCTCACCATCGAGGCGAGACAAACGATTAAGGCGGACTGCCCCGAAGATTGCCCGCGGGGGCTCCCCGCCCCTTCAAAAATTTTCACACTATTTTTATAAAAAGCCTTCTCCTGTGGGAGAAGGGAGACCGCGATAGCGGTGGATGAGGAGTTGTTTTATGTTGTGTAACACCTCATCCGTCGCCTAACGGCGCCACCTTCTCCCACTGGAGAAGGCTTTTGTTCCCAACGTCGCGCAACGGTGAATAATTAAAACAATTTCCTGAACGACCCGTCTGTTGCTACCGTGTCTATACCGCAGAATATCACTATCCTGTCGGGGCGGACGCGCTCTATCTCATCTGTGATGCTCCCCGAAAAATACCGCAGGTCATACACCTCCATATCGATATCCCTTGCGAGATAAGGCATCACGCTGTTTGCAAAGCTATCCTTTATCACCATAACGGTAGGACGTTCCTCTCCCTCGCCGCATATACTTATATGTCCGTAATTTCCGCCCAGAAAAACCTCGTATTTGTCCTTTTGCTCTAATTTTTTAAGGCAATAAAGCCCCGATATGCTCTTGCCGTTGATAACCTTTATCTCCCCGTCGCCCGACCACCTGTAGATAAAAAGCTCGTCGCTCTCGGCATCTTCAAGCCCCGCGCGGGAATAGACCGTGCCAAAAAACTCCTCGCTCAGTATCTCGCGCTTCAGATCTTCTTTTTTTATAGGCTCGATACCAAGCTCCCCGCAAAGCTTCAGATATGAAATATACGCCCCAAGAGCTGTAAAATGGTGGTCGGTCTTGTTCCATACGTACTCTCCCCGCCACACCGCCTCGCAAAGCTCGGCGTTTGCGTTTATGATATCTAAACTCTCGCTCTCGGCTATCTCCCACACGCGATCCCCCGCGGGGCGCGCGATGTATCTTGTGAGGACATCTATCCCTCTCGGGGCGAAAAATACGGTGGTTTCTATCCCCTTTTCGTTGTACTCGGCGCAGAAATCCTCTATATAAGAGAGATTTTTACGGTAGAGCTCAAGGCTATCGTATTCAGGCTTTATCACGGTATATCCGTCGCTGCCGAAGACCACTCCGTTGTTCTCGCCGCGCCCCGCTAAAAGCTCAGACCTTGCTTTGAGATCGGTGAATTTTGCGCGAAGCGGAAATTGGTCGGTAAAAAAATCTCCAAGGCTCTGCGAAAATTTTCCATTCAAAACGCTTGATACCGACACACGCGGAAAAACGGACAATCTTCTGTTCTCCTGTTCGGAAAAATATCTCTGCGGCTTAGCGAATATCGCCACCCCAAAAAGCAGGACAAAGATCGCGCAGAAAAAAATAAATACCACCTCAGCAACCCTTTTCATTTCCCACCTCCGATCTTAGTATGTATTGTTTAGAAAAATTTATGACCCGCCCCACGCCGTGGAAAAATTGAATTGTAATGATTGTAAAACGGGAGGCGAAACGCCTCCCCTACAAAGATAAGTAATATCGTATTCCGTAGGGGAGGATATTATCCTCCCGCGACGTAGGGGCGAGCTTGCTCCTCCCGAGAAAAACCTACTCCTCATCCACCACTCCGTGGTCCCCCTTCTCCCACAGGAGAAGGCTATAAAGCAAAACCTCACCATCGGGGCGGGTAAAACCCGCGGTAATAGATCGGGGTAATTATCCCTATCTCTTAATTCCAACCCGACGGTGAAAATACCGTAGGATGATTACAAACAATTAAGGCGAACTATCAAAAGGCTCCCTCCGGGAGGGAGCTGTCGCCGTAGGCGACTGAGGGAGAACGCGTTACGATAAAATTAATCTAAATTTAAAATTACGCACTCTCCTTCCACCGCTATGCGGTCCCCCTTCTCCCACAGGAGAAGGCTATGAAGCAAAACCTCACCATCGGGGCGGGTAAAACCCGCGGTAATAGATCGGGGTAATTATCCCTATCTCTTAATTCCAACCCGACGGTGAAAATACCGTAGGATGATTACAAACAATTAATTCGAACTGCCCCGAAGCTTGGCTGTCGGCACTGCCGACCCCCGCCCCGCCCAACTCATATTCGCTTTGCGTGATACCCTATAAGATGCTCGTAAAGCTCACGCTCTACCTCTCGGTATTCCTCAAGCGCCGCTATCATTTCGCCGTTGGTCTTTCCGTCACGCAGAGCTATGCTGTCGGCGACCGTAAGCTTTCCGAGGGCATTGATAGCCTTTAATATCAAGACATTATCTCTTTCCTTTGCCTTATCTCGCCTCTCCTCTTTCCTTCGCTGTTCGGTGAAAAATCGCTTCATAAGAAACAAGATCACGCCGCTTATAACCGTTGTGGCTGTAGTTGAGATAACAGATATAACTATGTCCATATTTTACCTCCTCTCCTCGTTTTCTTCGGTTTGCGGCTTTTCGGCGTACCTCTTAAGGTGTCCTATAAGCTGATCCGCTCCCGTTGCCGAAAGTCCGCCTGCCATACCTTTGAGCGCCCATTCGATAAGCGCGTCGCCGCCTATAGCGCTGTCAGCAAGGAAAGAGAGCACTCCGAGCAATAATCCTACAAACGTTGAGATAACAGGATAAAGCTCCTTTATTTTCCCCTTTCCTATGCCTGTCCTCTTGATAAGCTCTACCGTAGAATAGCAAAGAACAACGCTTGCGGGAAGCACCGCTCCCCTTAATATCTCAGACATTCTCTCCACCTCCGTTCAGCTCTATTTTTGTTTGCAGATGCTGAAGGATATATTCATCGGGATCGTAGTCCACATTCATCCTCATCTCATCGACTCCTGCGCTTTTGAGTAGCTGCGCCGCTTCAAGCGAAAGCCTTGAGATAGTGTCAAGCCTCTCGCATACTTCTTTTATAATTTCATCTTTTATTTTATACATATTTTTTCCTTTCTATATTTTAAAAAATCCCCTATCGACACCTCCATTATAAAACTAAACCCTGACAAATCTTGTCAGGGTTTGAAAAAATAATTTTGTTAAATATATTTTAAGAAATCGGAATTTGCCATATAAAGGGGGTCTATCTCATAGCCTCGGCTCTTCATTGATTTGAATTTAAAATCCAGAAGCTCTATCGGAACTCGCAGTATCGAAGCCGCCTGAAAGACAGAATACCCGGCACTTTCAAGAAGCTCGCTCAGCTGTTCGTCGGATATGAGCAGCTCTGCCGCAAAGAGGTTAGCCTCATATTCACTTGGTATGGCGCTATCAAAAAGCTCAAGCTCGTGAAAGCTTCTCATCGCCGTGAGCAGCTCGGAGTGAAGCACGGCGTGTCCCAGCTCGTGGGCGCAGAGTGCGCGGTGCAGCATCTCGTCGGTGCGGGAATTAAGTACTATTGTTTTTATCCTTGATTGATAGAAGAAAAATCCTTTAAGCTGCTCTCCGAGATCGCGGTATCTTACTCCGATACCCATATCCTCGCAGAGCTCGAACGGATCTCTCGTTCGATATTTTTTTACTATCCCTTCTACCTTGTTGCTAATGTAATCGGTCGTGGGCATTCTATGCTATTCTCCTCAGTTGCTCTTGGGTTTACGGCTGGCTCTGCTCTTGGGCGCGAATTTGCTTCTCGCCTCTGCCTTTGAATCAAGATATACCTCCATCAGCGACTGAAAGAATATCTCCTTAGCCTCTTCGTCAAGCTCTCCGCCCGCGAAAAGCGCCGACGCCCTTGAGAGTACCTCAGATGCCTCCCTCGCTCCGCGGCTTCCGTATTCGTTCTTTACGTTAGCCAGAAATATCTCCTCATTTATACCCGATTGCGTATCGCTCTCGCTCTCCTCCATAAGGTAGCTTACCGACACGCCCAGCGCCTGCGCCAGCTTCTTCAGGTTTGAAGTCCTTGGAATAGTATCGTTCTGCTCGTAGCTGTAGAGCGAGCGCTCGGTTATCCCCGTCATTTGCGCCAATTCCGCCTGAGAAAGATCCAACGCAAGTCTTGCCGCCTTTATCTTTTCTCCAAATCTCATATATCTGTCCTCCAAATATTTTTTAAAAAACTTCCGATTAACTATTGACAAACTTCCGATTATGTGTTATCATCATATCGGAATATAACTTCCGATTATGATTTTATCACAGAAAATAACTTCTGTCAAGAGTTTTTTCAAAAAGGAGATAATTTTGTTTATAGAAATAAGGAGCGAGGAGCAAAAGGGGAAACTGCTTTTCAAGTGGGACCCTCAGTCAAACGTGGTAGATATAGTCCTGAGGGACACCCTTTACAGCATAAAACTCGCCCAGAGCGAAAACGGCGGCGGATACGAGATAATAGATAAAAAAGTAAAACACAGGTCTTGACCTTCTACCGTGAAGCAATTAGACTTCCGCAGAAGCCGCCCTACTGTCACAGATACGGTAACCTATTTTTCAGCCTCCCTTGTGTAAAGGGAGGTGGCACGGCTTTCCGTGACGGAGGGATTGTTGTTTGTATTTTACGACATACAACCCCTCAGTCAGCTTTGCTGACAGCTCCCCTTACACAGGGGAGCCTATGCTACAATGCAACTTTACAAGGCTAAAACGTTTTAACCAACAACGCCGATAAATCTCGGCACAACGCAAATAACCACAGAACCGCAAGACGGTCAGGTATCGCAGAGGCAACTCTGCGCGCTTGACCGTCTTATTTTTTAGGAAAGGAGATCTATGCGCCTTAATTCAAACGAGCGCAGGGAGCGGCTGGTCCGGATACTGATGCTTCGGGGCAGAGCGCCTATCGGGCAGCTCGCACAGGAGCTTGAGGTATCCGAGCGCACCGTTATGCGCGATATAGATATACTCAGCACGTCAAGACCTATATTCTCGCTCCCAGGCAAGGGCGGAGGGGTATTCCTTATCGACACATATTCAATATACCCCCACGCCCTACAGGAAAGCGAAGCCTCGCTCCTTAAAAAGATCATATCGGAAGCAGAGGAATCCTCTATCTGCTCATTAAACACGGCAGAGATAAAAATTCTCAAGGATATCCTCGCTTTTTATTCGGCAAAAAGAAATTTGAAAGGAAAAAGAAAATGAACAAACAAGAAAAGGAACTTTTTTGGGGGCTCTGTCGCTTTATTGACCCCGACAAAGAAAAACTGAAAAAGCTTATAGAGAACGGAGCAGCCACCCCGGGGGTGCTTGGAATGATATTCGCCAACCGTATGGCGGGGATAGCTTACCACACACTAAGGGAGCTTGATCTGCTTGGAAAGACCAACAGAGAATTCCGAAACTCTCTGCGCGATATCGCCACGGTCAACAGGCGCTCTAACCGAGAATTCGTTGGTTGTCTTAACTTCCTTAGCTCCGAGCTTGACGCCTGCGGCGTTGATTATGCTCTGCTAAAGGGCGCTTACCTGTGCAATCTCTATCCCATCGGTTGCAGGACCTCGAACGATATAGACGTACTTGTAGCGCCCGAGGACGTTGGAAAGATATCGGCAAGGCTTAAGCTTGCGGGCTTTAAGCAGGGATATCTGAAGGATTGGAGCTTCACCCCCGCCACGCGTGAGCAGATAATCGAATCAAGAATGACACGGGGAGAGACCGTGCCATTCGTCAGGGAAACGCGCCACCCCTTTATAAAATATCTTGAGGTAGACCTCAACTTCTCGCTCGACTACAAAAACGGCAACGGCGAGATCTTGCGTGAGATGCTGGCGAGAAGCAAAAAGGTCAGTGTTGGAGATGCTAACCTCAAAACTCTCGCACCCGAGGATTTCTTCCTACACCTCTGCTCACACCTTTATAAGGAAGCTACTACCCTGCCCTGGATAAAGATGGGCAGAGATATGACGCTTTACAAATACTGCGACCTATATCTTCTCCTTGACGGTATGTCGGACACAGAGATATCCGAGGTGATAGAAGCGGCTATAAAATACGGCTGCGCCCACGAGCTTGCCTATTCGCTGAAAAGCGCAGAGGCGCTTTTCGGTGTCAGCCGAGAGCCTATACGCGCTTTTCTTCGCAACTTCTCCACAGAGCGCCTTGACGAGGTGATATCACCCTCGGACGGTAAACTCTACCGTTATACCGAGAGCGATATAAAAAAGCGCTTTTTCTGTATCAACAGAGCATCTCTTCTGGGGGAGGTGAGCGAATGAGAACGCTCAGAATGAAGCCGCACGACACCGACGGAGTGCTCATAACCTTTTGCGGTCTTGACGGCTGCGGCAAGTCCACGATGATAGCCAAGCTTTCGGAACACCTATCAAAAAAGGGAGAGCGGGTGACCCTTACCAAACAGCCCTCGGAGAGTGTGAGGCGCTCGGATATATTCCGCACCTACATGGACAGCGCCGACCACAGCGCGTATAACTACAGGGCTCTCTCCTTGCTTGCGGCTTCCGACAGAGTACAACACAGCTCGTGCATAATTCTTCCCGCGCTTATGCGCGGCGAGAGCGTGATATCCGACAGATATATCTACTCCTGCCTTGCGAATCTGAGGGCGAGGGGATATAAGAATGACAGATGGCTGTACGAGATATCAAAGAGTATCCCCCGCCCCGACCTCGCTGTATTTCTCGATCTCCCCGTATCCGAGGCACTCTCAAGAGTGCGCTCCCGTCCCGAGGAAAAGGACAGATACGTTGACCTTGAGCTTCAGTACCGTCTGCGCGAGGAATATCTGAGGATATGCGCCGCCGAGGGGGGGCTGCTGGTTCGCTCGGACAGCGATATCGAATCGGCGCTTGAACAGATAATTAAAAAAACAGATAAGATATACGGAGGTAAAAAATAATGAACGAAACAGAGTACAGGGTGATAGAGCTGATCCGCGAGATAGGACTTACGGAAATAGAGCACAAGGATCTCACCCTTATAGACGACCTTGGATTTGACAGCCTTAAGCTGGTGATGCTTTTGGTGATGATAGAAGAAAATTTCGGCATAGAGCTCGACGAGAGCGATATGGACCCATATACACTTTTGACGGTTGAGGACGTTATCCGTCTTGTTTTCAGATACGTAAAGGAGAAGTAAAAATGAAAAGATCGGTCATGCTGCCATATAAATTCCCAACCTTTGCCGGCAATCAATGGGCGGCGGCGCTCTCGATAGCCGTTGACACCCATCCCACGGCATACAACATATTTCTCAACGAAGCAACGAGCTTCGAGTGCAGCACGAAATTTATGAGCGGCAGCTATTTTATAAATACAAACATAACCAATATGCACTACAAGGTGATGCCGGGCTTTGACAGCTATTGGATAAACCTGAAATTCACGCACAAGTATTACAGAGAAATAATAAAGGATATGCTGGACGAGGGATATTATATCCATTGTACGGGCGTGGACGACTATTATCTGCCGGGCAAGAGCTGGTATGGGCTTCGCCATATGGCGCACGACTGCATCATATGCGGCTACGACGATGATGCCGACACCTTCTCTATCGCCGCCTACAATACAAACTGGGTCTTCGACCTTTTCCCCGTGCCGCAGGCCGCCTTCGGCAAGGCGATACTCTCTTCATTTGAGCTTGGAAATTACGGCGTTCTCATAGCATACAGGATAAAGGACGGAAAATTCACGCTCCGAGAGGACCGCATACTCAGAAACGTCAGGCAATATCTCACCGAAAAGTCGCCCAATGAAAGCTCTATGGTATACGGCATAGCCACACACGACTACATAGCGCAATATATGCAGAAGCTGAAGGACGGAAGTATACCCTACGAAATGCTCGATTGGAGAGCGCTCCGCCCCGTGTGGGAGCATAAAAGATGTATGTACGACCGCATACGCGCCGTCGAGGAAAAGCGGGGGCTTGGAGATGAGCTGAGCTCGGAATACAAGGCGGTGGTTGACCGAGCAAACAGACTGCGAATGATGTACGCGGTACATCACAAAAAACGAAACGACGCCCTGCTTGACAGCATCGCGAACGGTCTTACCAAGATAAAGACCGCCGAGAAGGAAATACTGGGCAGATTTGTCGAAATATTGGAGAATCTGCCGTGAAGCTTTGGAATCATATACGCGCCAAATTGATGGAGCATCCCTCGCAAACGCTCTGCGAGGGGAACTCATCTATTACGTACGAGGAGCTCTGCATCTATGCCGAAGCGCACGCAGGGGATATCAAGGGCAGATACAACGCCATTCTCTGCCGCTCCGAGCTTGCGGCGGCGATGGCTCTGCTTAGCTGTATCGCGGCGGAGAAAACCGCCGTCCCCCTGCCCGAGCGATACGGAGAGGATCTTTACAGAAAAATCTTGCGGCGCTGTCCGCCCAATATGCTCCTGACCGACCTTCGCGGAAAGCTTGAGATATTTAAGACCGAGCACTTTTCCACAGTCAAGGACAGCGAAAACGCGCCCGCCGTTATCCTCTTTACGTCGGGCAGCACGGGAGCGCCCAAAGGAGTTATGCTCGGCGAGGGGGCGATCCTCTCAAACGTCGAGGGCATATCCTCTTATTTTCCGATAAGCGCCGAGGATACCATACTTATATCAAGACCGCTCTATCACTCCTCGGTGCTGACGGGTGAATTTTTGACCGCGCTCTGCGCGGGGGCGAGGATAGTTTTCAACTCCGAGCCCTTCAACCCGATAGGCATCTTAAAAACGGTAAAAAAACAGGGCGTCACCGTCCTCGGAAGCACCCCCACCCTGCTCTCCCTGCTCTCTCGCTTCGTGCGGGGGGATGATAAGCTACCCCTGAAGACCTTGTCGGTGAGCGGAGAGTGTATCTCCAAGGGCACGGCAAGAAATATCCGAAAAGCATTTCCAAGCGCCCGTGTGTTATGCGGCTACGGGCTCACCGAAGCCGCGCCGCGCGTGGCGTATCTGCCGAGCGAGCTGTTTGACAAAAACCCCACCGCCGCGGGGTATCCCCTGCCCTCTGTCGAGCTTCGCATAGTAAATAAAAAGGGGAAGCAGCTCCCCCGCGGCAAGGTGGGCGAGCTACTCGTCCGCAGCGACAGCCTTATGGACGGGTATTTTGAAGACCCCGCCCTCACAAAAAAGGCGATCCGAGGAGGGTGGCTGCGCACTGGGGATCTCGCCCTCATAGGCGAGGACGGTCTGCTCTACATAAAGGGCAGACGCGACGATATGATGATCCGCGCGGGAATGAATATATACCCCGCCGAGATAGAAAACGCCCTCTCGGCGGACGAGAGGATACGCGAGGTAAGAGTGTACGGATATGACGCGGGCGGCACACAGGAGATAGGTATAACCGTGTGCGGCGATCTCTCCTCGGTGGCGGAAGTTATGCAGATATGCCGCTCCAAACTCCCCGCGCATCAGATACCCTCAAAAATAGAGATACGTGACGAGCTCGAAAGACTTTCGGGCGGAAAGAGGAAGGCAAGATGATATACACCGAGCACGAGATAAAATATATGCTCACAGGCGAGGAGTACGCCTATCTGCTAAAGCTCTTCGAGGGGATTGCGCAGAAGAGAGAAATGCAGACAAATTACTACTACGACACCCCCCGCCAGGAACTCAGAGAGCAAAATATAACCCTTCGCATCCGAGAGAAAAACGGAAAAACGAAGGGTACGGTAAAACGGCATCTGGGGGACGGACGGTCTACCGAGGAAAGCTTCAAAACAAAGGGTATCCCTGACAGTATGGTTTTTGAGGGGGATAGGGTCTGCCTTGCGGGCGAGCTGAAAACAGACAGAACGACAGTTTTTCTGTCCGATACGGTTATGCTTATGCTCGACCGTAACGAGTATCTGGGCGCGACCGATTTTGAGCTTGAGCTTGAATACCCCGAGGACTTTGCCGATAAGGCAGAGGGGGCGCTCTGCCTTATCAAATGGCTGCTCGGCAGGAGCGAGGAAAGACACGCCCGGAGCAAATCCGAAAGATTTTTCACAAAACTGAAAAATTTTTAAAAAACTTTTTTAAACCCTGACAAGATTTGTCAGGGTTTGGAGGTAAACTGTAGTTGCAGGCGGTAAAAACCTCTAAATTATCTGCAAATATAAATAAATTAAATTTTCAAAAAGAAAAGGAGAAACAAAAATTATGGCATGTAGAAATGCTTACAGAAGAAGACAGTCAAATAACCCTGCGAGAGCGCAGAGCAGACCTCAGAGCGCGGCAAGGGTGAAGCCCGTCGAACGACTTTTGTTCGGCGCGGACTCAAACGTCAGAGCAGATATTCTGCTTCAGAACAATATCGACCACTTTGAGTGGATAGTAAGAAACAAGATATACCCCAATTTTCTTGGAAGAAATATCGTTGGAGAGAATGCCCTCACTAAACAGGAGATCAATTTCATTCACTCCAAGGGCTGTAAGATAGCCCCCATCTGCTCGGATAACACCCCCAAGAACTCCGAGGAAGCGGGCGCGGTACTCGCAAAGAAGATAAACGTCACCGCGTTCGAGCTCGGTATCCCCAAGGGTACTGCTATCTTCCTTGAGATAAGAGAAAATGAGGAGCTCACACGCGGCTTTTTGAAGGGCTTTGCGGCTTCTCTGATCGAAGAGGGATATACCCCCGCATTCAAGGCGAACACCGACGCGAAGTATATCTTCGACCGCCAGTTCTGCCGAGGTATGATGACAGATAGAGATATCTTTGAGAAGTGCCTTATCTGGGCAGTATCACCTACCGCGAAGGAATACGACAGTATGACCACCTCTCACCTCATTCACCCCGACAATTGGAAGCCCTTCGCGCCCTCTTGTATAAAGAGAAAGGATATCGCCATCTGGCAGTACGGCAAGAACTGCCACGCCATCGACACCGACGACGGCGAAGAAACGAAATTCAACCTTGATCTTGTAATAAATGCACAAATCATCGTTGAGAAAATGTTCTAATATGACAATTGAACAAATAGGAAAAATATGGTATAATAAAGGAGAAAAATTAAATGACAAAAGTAAATTCAATTAACGTATGCCCTGCCGAGCTGACTTTGGCAAGAGGCGAATGGTATTATGACGCATCGGTTTCGGTGTGTCCCGAAAATGCTGACTGCAAGGAAGTGACTTGGAGCAGCGACAACACGAGCGTAGCTACTGTAAATCCGTCTACAGGCTACATATGCGCTCAGGGTAACGGTACAACAAAAATACACGCTACCGCAGCAGACGGAAGCGGATGCACAGATTATATTTGTGTAACCGTAAAGGATACAGTTCCCATCTATGCGGTATATATAAAAGATAACGGTATCCGTATAGAAAAGGGCTCTTCAAGAGAATTGGAACTAGAAGTATTGCCCGAGAACGCGACTAATAAGACCTTCACTTGGCATAGTCACAATCCGAGCGTAGCAACCGTAGAAGACGGCGTTGTATACGGAGTTTCCGCAGGAAGCGCCCAGATATGTGTAGGTCCTGACGATGGCGGCGAAGGCAGCGGTCATTGCCGAATAGTAGAAGTAACCGAGGATATTCTCGTAAAATCGATAAGAGTATCTCCCTCAGCTACGACCCTGCGTGTCGGAGAATCGGCAATGCTTAGTGCAACAGTTTGCCCTACAGACTCCACGAACAGCGAGATACGATGGTTTTCGACAAATCGCAATATAGTAACTGTAAATGCTTATAGCGGACTTCTGACCGCCGTTGGCGAGGGCACTGCCGAGGTTTACGCCAAATCTATCGATGGCGGTAATGTGAGATGTTACTGCACCGTGACAGTTGAAAAAGTCCCCGTCACATCTGTAACCATCAATCCGTCAAGCAAGGCTATGGCGATAGGCTCGGCTACAACGCTGACCGCAACCGTACTCCCCGAGAATGCTACCAATAAGACGGTAGTATGGTCGGTCAATGCGGAAGACCAGAATATAATCACGGTAAATCCCAGCACCGGACTTGTGACAGCTCATGCTGCCGGAGAAGCTAACGTTTGGGCTCAGGCACAGGATGGCTCCGGCAAATATGCTAACTGCCATATTAGAGTAGGTACTCCTGTAAGCAAGGTAACCATCAATCCGTCAAGCAAGGCTATGGCGATAGGCTCGACCACAACGCTGACCGCAACTGTAACACCTGAAGATGCAATCAACAAGACCATAGTATGGTCGGTCAACGAAGAAGATCAGAATATAATCACGGTAAATCCCAACACCGGACGAGTTACAGCGCATAGCGCCGGAGAAGCTAACGTTTGGGCACAGACACAGGACGGTTCCGGAGAATATATGAACTGCCCCATTAGAGTAGGTACTCCTGTAAGTAAGGTAACTATCAATCCGTCGAGCACTATTATGGCGGTAGGTTCAACCAGAACCTTCACTACAACAATAACTCCCGAAGATGCAATTAACAAAGATATAGTATGGTCAGTTAATCAGGAACATCGGCATATAATTACAGTAGACCCGAACACTGGCAGCGTAACAGCACACAGTGCCGGAGAGGCAATTCTTTGGGCGGAAACCCAGGACGGTTCCGGCGAATATATGAGCTGTAATATTACGGTCAAAAATGTATCTTGGGAAGAATTAGGCTTTTCTTACGATGGCTCCACGCGAGATTTCGTTAGATTAAATAATGATTTACCCCCCTACGCCTATGAAGCGTGGCTCAGTACAGGCTATGGATATAGCATTAATCCTTATGTGGATACGGCTACAGTAAATTTTGATGCCATTTACGTTGTAGATTATGGAGAGCAAGGCTTAATGGAAGTCGGTCATGCATACCTATTCTTGAAAGCTCCAGAAGGCGATTGGATAATAACTGAGTTCGCTGGCCCTGACAAAGAAAATGCCAAGGTTACATCTAAGCCTTGTTCCGTAGAATATATTATAGAGCACTTAAGCGTTGAAGCTGTTGAGGGTGTGGTATTTTCCGTTCCCATATCAGACGGTGTGTCCCTTTCTATTCAATTTGACTTCTACGCCAAGGGGGTTCAATTTTTGTCTATGAAAGGCGATTTTTCAAACTCTATTGCTATGGCAGAAAAATGGAAAAACCAGAAATATAAAGGATATTACTTCCTACCAACCAATAATTGTCTGCATTATGCTAGGGATGTTCTGAAAGAGGGAACTGCTAGCAACGAAGAAATTGAAGCTTGCATAACTTCTTCTATAACACCGGTGCCCAAAAATTTCTATGACGAACTACTCCAAGCAAGCCTGAAATAACCAAAATTCTCGCATCACATATATTAAGGAGGCATTATGTCTAAAAAGCTCATAAAAATTTTAGCAATTGTTCTTGTAATATGTTTATTAATAGGCATTCCTAAGGGAATATACCGTTACAAGATCCGAACTGTAACAAATACCAAAGTATACCTTACTCAAAAATATGTGAAATACAACTATGGTAAAGATGCAGAAGTCTTTTTTAATGATTATGCATATACCGAAAATTATAAAGATATTGCTTTCCATTACTGTGATGCAGAAAAGATAATATCGTTATACAACACTTGGACGGTTTTTGTGTTAGATGTGTATTATGATAAAGCTGAATTTGATAATGTTCTCGATAAATTAACCTTCAAAATCAACAGAAATGAACCCGATTCAACAACAGGTGGATTTCTTGTATACAGCGTGAAAGATGAAGATGATGTGTATAAAAACAATTCAGCATTTGTACTTATTGACAGCGAACGTAATACCGTTAGATATGTGCTTGTCTGCGACCATAACGATGCTAGCCCATACAAGTTATATCGTTATGTAGACTGGACATTTAATGATATAAAATGGAATCATGATGACTCTGCAGTATCACATGATGACTGGATTTTTGATTATTCCCAATGACATAGGACGAACACAGGGAACGATTCTCTGTGTGCTATAAAAAGTAAATACTTCTCCGCGGTTGTTTAAAACTTTCAACCGCGGAGTTTTTATTGTATCTTTTGAGGTAATTTTATTCGTAGGGGCGATTCACGAATCGCCCGTTTGGTTTGCCTGATTTTTGAGGCGGGCGATTCGTGAATCGCCCCTACGGTTTTTGGGAACGTGTAATTCTTCTTGCATTTTCTTCCAAACCGTGCTATAATCATAATAGATCAACAGGGCCACAAACACCAAGACACAGAACCGTCCCCTGTGTTCTTCGGAGCATATTACTTCTTAACGACAGGAGACCCCTCAGCTGTTCAAAAAGGATTGCAAGCTATGGGCGTAGCTTAATAATTTTAAAATTGTATGGAACAAAAATCTATAGCTGTAAATATCATAACTGACTACTGGTACTAAGAAGAATTTATTACCACAACATTGTATAACTTAGGAGATTAATATGAAAAAAAGGTATAGCTTACTTTTGATAATTTTGGGTATTGTCTTAATAACAATATCTTTGGTGAGTTTTGTATCAAGCTTAAATATTTATACCATAAATGAGGATGTATGCCGTCACATATTCGTTATGAAAAGTCCTCAGGAATTTTGCGATTCCGAAGGAGAGGGAACATATTTAACAGATTATATTTTTGCCAAGGTGGATAAAAACGGTAATTTGCTTCTAATACTAACCGACCGACAGCTTGACAAATGGATATCCTCCTCTCACGACCTCATAGCAGTAGACATTGTTACAGGAGGTAGGACGGGACTTTTTAAGAACTATGAGATTAATATGGACGACAAAGTTGAATCGGCTTTGTTTTACGACTTCAAAGAAGAAACCGTGATAGTATCTGAAGATTATAAAAAAATCACAATAAAATACGGGTGTATGCATGAAATTATCTTCAGCTTTTACAGAATTACTAACGGGTGTGTACATATGCAGCTTTTAAACGGTGTGCCAAGTGATGATATTACATTGCAACTTGTTGTGGTAAATGAAAATGGAGAAATCGTAACAGATTTAACTTGGCCTAAGGAGACATTGGTATATGAGAGAACTTTTATAAGATAGGATTTCTCGTCTAAGACAAAAAGACAGGCGGTGCTTCTCTGTCTTGACAACTCGCTGTTCCCTGCCACATAAAAAGTAAATACTTCTCCGCGGTCGTTTAAAACTTTCAACCGCGGAGTTTTTATTGTATCTTTTGAGGTAATTTTATTCGTAGGGGCGATTCACGAATCGCCCGTTTGGTTTGCCTGATTTTTGAGGCGGGCGATTCGTGAATCGCCCCTA
>SVUJ01000018.1 GCA_015063305.1 Oscillospiraceae bacterium
GTAAAGGTTGCACATAAAGTGCAGCCTTTATGCACATAATAACTGTATATTCCTCCTTAGCTCAGTCGGTAGAGCGCATGACTGTTAATCATGATGTCGCTGGTTCAAGCCCAGCAGGGGGAGCCAAAAGAGAGAAATCCGAAATTGTTGCCAATCGGCGATGGTTTCGGATTTCTTTTGTTTTTCGGTGATTTGTCATGATGCGCCACGTTGTGTGGCATCAGGCATTCCGATGGAATACAGCAAGATCACCACCCGAATATCCTTTTTGTAACCGTGATGCAAAAAAACTAAAACGAAAGGATATTTATTATGAAAAAAATTACTTATACAGAACGTAACGGAATCTATTACCCAGACCTCATTTTTCCCGAACAGAGCACTTATCCGCTTGGCAAGTACGCTACCGTCGGACATTTCGACCTTGTCATCGTGGACGAGGCGCACCGTTCTATCTACAACAAATATAAGGATATTTTTAACTATTTTGATGCGCCGTTGGTGGGACTTACCGCCACGCCAAAGGATGAGATCGACAAGAATACCTATGATGTATTTGAACTTGAAACCAATGTGCCGACCTATGCTTACGAGCTTTCTCAGGCGGTTACGGATGGATTTCTCGTGGATTTTATGTCGGTTGAAAGCAAGCTGAAATTCATCGAGCAAGGTATCGTGTATGATGACCTATCGGAAGAAGATAAAATGGCATACGAAGATACTTTTGAAGATGAAAACGGCGAATTACCCGAAAGTATTGCTTCTTCTGCTATTAACGAGTGGGTGTTCAACGAGGATACTATTCGTCAGGTGCTTCATATCTTGATGCACGACGGTTTGCGTATCGACTACGGCGAAAAGCTCGGAAAGACGATCATCTTTGCCAAGAACCATGAGCACGCCGAGAAGATCCACGAGATATTCGGCAAGGAATACCCCCATCTGCCCGGATATACCAAGGTCATTGACAACTATATGACCTATGCGCAGAGTGCTATTGATGAATTTTCCGATTCCAAGAAGCTCCCTCAAATTGCTATTTCTGTAGATATGCTTGACACGGGTATTGATGTACCCGAGGTGCTGAACCTTGTGTTCTTCAAAAAGGTAATGAGCAAGGCGAAGTTCTGGCAGATGATCGGTCGTGGGACTCGCCGTTGCGATGGACTCATGGACGGCAAGGATAAGGATAAGTTTTATATCTTCGATTTCTGCGGAAACTTTGAGTTCTTCCGAATGAATAACGGCAGACCTACCGCAAATCAAATTGCCCTGCAGGGAGCCATCTTTAAGCTCAAGGCACAGATCGCTTTCAAACTACAGGATCTTGCCTATCAGACAACCGAACTGATTGCATTCAGAAAAACTTTGGTTGACGACATGGTGTGCAAGGTGCGTGAGCTTAACAAAGAAAACTTTGCCGTGCGTCAGCATCTGCGTTATGTGGAGCAGTATGCAAATCCCAACAACTACAATTCGCTTACCTATGAGGATACACTACTTATGGCGGAAGAGCTCGCTCCTCTTATCACCCCCGACGAGGACGAGGCATCGGCAGTTCGTTTTGACGCTTTGATGTATGGCATTGAACTTGCATATCTTGCCGGCAAAAAATATTCTCGCGCCCGTACCGATCTTTATAAGAAGGTCAGCGGTATTGCGAGCGTGGCGAATATTCCCGAAATTATGGTTCAGTCCGAGCTTATCAATAAGATTCTGCATACTGATTACTTGGATACCGCAGGCATCAATGAATTTGAGCATGTTCGCGAGAATCTGCGTGACTTGATGAAGTATATCCCGAGAATAGGTGTGAAGTATATCACCAATTTCGACGATGAGATTCTTTCGGTTGAATGGAATGAATCTGATCTTGAAAGCGATGATCTCAAGAATTATAAGGCGAAGGTAGAGTTCTATATTCGTCAGCATCAAGACGAGGCGGCTATTGCAAAATTAAAAAGCAACGTTCCGCTAAACGAGGATGACGTTAAGGCTCTTGAACGTATTTTGTGGAGCGAGGTCGGTAGCAAAAAGGACTATGAAGCAGAGTATGGCGAAAAGCCACTCGGTGAGTTTGTCCGTGAGATCGTTGGACTTGATATGACGGCGGCAAAGGCGGCGTTTGCAGAATACCTGAATGACGTTAACCTTGATGCAGACCAAATCTATTTTGTCAATCAAATCATTGAGTATATCGTTAGAAATGGTGTAATGAAGGATATGTCGGTGCTTCAAGAACCTCCGTTCACCGATAGAGGTAGCATAGTCGAGGTGTTTACCGATATCTCGATTTGGCTGGGTATCAGAACCGTTATTGAAAAGATTAATGCAAATGCGGCGGCATAATGCTTTGTGCCATCTTGGCGCGAAGTAAAATTGAATAATTAACATCGACGAGGTTGCACGAAAAGTGCGACCTCGTTTTGTCGTCGTGAAAATTTTGCGAAACCTATTGACAAACATTCCTTTGTATGCTATAATTACTACACGGTACAAATGTACCTTGAATAAAACGGAGGCATTTATGAATAAGTGGAGTCCCGAGAGGGCAGAGGCAATACGCCAATTTATAGACGAATATTTTATGGAGAACCGCAAATCTCCGACAGTGCGCGACATTGCGGCAGGCACGGGGATCTCCAAGACTTCGGTGCAGAGATATCTCACTGACATGAAAGAACACGGCGAGATTGAATACAATGGTCGCCGCAGTATTGGCACAAATCTCTCACGCAATATGTTTGAAACTACGCCCGCAATCCGATACGATTCCACCGTGTCCTGCGGGCTGCCGAGTGAGCCGAACGTGGAAGAAGCGGATATCATTCCACTCCCCACCGCGCTTGTTGGTGACGGAAAGTTTTTCATTCTTACCGCGAAAGGCGACTCGATGACGGACATCGGAGTTGACGATGGCGACCTCGTTATAGTGCGAGAGCAGAATACTTGCAGGGACGGTGATTATGCAGTTGTCCTTGTAAACGGAACTGAAACTCTGCTTAAGACCATCACTTATCTTCCCGACAAGAAAGTATATTTGCTTCACGCGGAGAATCCCGAGTATGATGATCGCACCGAGCGCAACGTACAGATTCAAGGAGTTGCTACGCAGGTTATTAAGAAACTTTGAGGGTATAACGCTGTCTGTCAGTCTTAGCAAGCATCGCGCTTGTGCGCATTTTGTCCGTACAAATATGACAGCGAGCTGTCTATCAGTCGCAGCAAGCACTGCTTTTGGACGTCATTTGTCCGTACATCGTCCAAATGCTATCCAAAAGCGTTTGATGTGGGGAGTACCCCATACCCCCGTTTTTATTATGAAGGAGTATAAATGTCAAGAGAAAATAAAGACAAAAGATTTGAAATCAGACTCTCGGAAGCGGAGCGTGAACGATTTTTTACTGCTGCCGAAGCTTGCGGAATGACACCGAGTCAGTATATGAGAACGATGCTTTGGTTCCTTCATCCCGCAAAATTGCCGACAGAAAAGTATGTGGATATGTTGGAGCAATTGCTTGAGATGAATAAAAATCTCAAGGCTTTGACCGCAGAAATAAAATTGTCGGGCGAGATTCCGAGTGAAGAAATTTTATTGGCAACACAAAAGATAGATGTGCTCGGCGATGAGGTGTTGTTCGCAATTCAACATCCGTTTGAGGCTATAGATCCCGAGAATGTTCGACATTTGCCGTATGAGTTTTTGTTTGGGGAAGGATGGAGAAAATTAATAGATGCGAATTGTTGAAGGAATGCGTACGTTATGAGAACTGCATCTTTCGCTATGAAACGAATGCAGATATGATGTTTAAGAGCTATTATGTATTGTCAAGGTGTTACAAAGCACTTGGTGAACAGGGGCGTGCGGATGAGATCATGGAGCGCATCCCGTCCACATTTGGGGATCGTGCTTATTGGGAAGCAGAGTTTGCATTTGCCGAAAAAAACATGGATATGGCAATAGAAAAATGCAAATTGAGTTTTCACGATAAAGCGCGGTATATTTCAAGATGTATTCGACTTGCCAGAATGATCAGTGTTGAGGTGGATGGCAAGGACGGGATAAAAAAGCAACTCGATTTGAACGAATATATGCTTACGATGATAAATGCTTTTTTGTCAGGCGGAGAATATTTGCCTCACAGAATGATGTATCAAAAAATGTCGTTGCTGTCGGGAATGGTTAAGCAGTATGTGGATTTAAGAATGATAAACCGTGCTATCGAATGTATGCAAGAGTTGATTGAGGCGCGGGATATGTATTTGGATTTTATTAAGTGCCCAGATGAGAAACATTGTCTTATGTTTTTAGAAGGGGATGACGATGGCATTTGGCATATAACGCCGGAAAAGATCAAGGGATATGTTGAAAGTGCATGGGAGGAACTTTCAAAATCGGATGAAACTTCAAGCTCAGAGATATTACGGGAATTAGAGTTAAAAATTTAGAGTTGCGTTTTTGTACTATGAGCCCAACGAAAAAGCAGGTCAAATGACCTGCTTTTTTCGTTGGCTCCCTTGTTAGATTTAAGCCGTGGTATTACGTTTGACAGTTGTGCCTCTGGTGACTGATCGGTAGAGTGACGGACCGAGAAAAAGGATTGAGTATCCTTTTTCGACGGGAGATAACCAAAACAAGGAGAGTCGAAGCCGAGTGTAAACGAAGTGTCGAGGCGCACGAGGTGACTATGTTTGGGAAAGTAAGCATAACTGTTCCGCCCCACCCTCCCACCCACTCCCTCTGTCACCTTCGTGACATCTCCCTCGCCGTCCCCCGAGGGAGAGTTGTTTCTATCGCGCGTCGTAGATAGCCCTATTTCACCATTGAACCTTTCTTGGCATTATGGCTTGGGATTGCGACTTTATGGGAACATATTGAAATAATAGCTTTTTCGTGATATAATAATCTCGAAGAAAGGCGGTGAATATATGAAGATCAAGGAAAGCATAAGAGAAAAAAGTGCATCCATCGGTGCATTCCTCATAGTTAGTGTAGTGTTCATTATTATTTTACCGTTTCTCTTGGGATATTTCCTATATAAGCTTATTTCAACTCCGTTCGATTACGCGAAATACAAGAGGTCGCGTTATCAGCAGGATTTTCCTCATAAATATTCGTGGTTAGCCACCCCGCATATAGATAACAAGGTATATACCATTATAAAGGAAAACAATTTGCCGATTGAGTATATCAAATGGAGAGAAGAGTACGATCTTAACGGTTACTTTCTTTATAAGGATATATTGCTTGTTTTCGAGGAGCCTTTTTTCTTTGATAAGAAGAGAGGTCTGTGGCTTATTTGGCCCGGAAACGGTTGTGATGAGGAGTCGGAAGATATTGACGAAGAGGATTATGAAAATACGGATGATTGTTTAACTGTTGATGAAGCTAAAAAATATATACTTGAAAGATTCAGAGAGGACGTACCTGGACTCGAGTGTAACCGTGTAGTACTTTTCTATTCTCGCAAGAACGTAGAAAACCACTATGAGCAGGGCGGACTTGAAAAAATGCGTGAACTTGATGATTTTATCATATATGATAAGGGAGAACTCACAGATGCCATCAAGAAGATAGTTGAATCTTGTTAATATTAGGAGTTGTAATTTTGTCCTATAATCCCCAAAAATCCAAGCCAATCGGCTTGGATTTTTTCATTTGTGTCCCGCAGGGCACAACATCATTATGAGCGTAGCGAATACATCGTTTCTCATTTAAGCGGGCACAAATGAACGATGTTGTGCTTCGCATCAATGGCGCGTGAGTCGATTATTTCTTAAAAAAGATTTTTTTAATATACCCCCCTATTGACAATATACCCCCGCGGGGTATATTATAATTATATCAGGAATATATTAAGAGGTGGATATGGATAATAATTGTTGTGCTAAGAAAACAAAAAGAAGCGAAGAAGAGAAAAAACGAATTATTGGCAGACTAAACAGGATAAGCGGACAGATAAACGGAATTGGCAAGATGATCGAAAACGATGCCTACTGCAACGACGTGCTGATCCAGCTGGCTGCCGCTAAAAATTCGATCAAAAGCCTGTCTACCTATATCCTCGAAAATCATTTGTGCACGTGTGTGGCGAGAGATATGGAAAATGGCGATTTCGATACGATCGATGAGGTCATCAGCCTGTTTAAAAGATTTGATCAATAAGGAGGTGAAAATATGGATAAGATAGTAGTTTGCGAAAAGTGCGGCGCTATGGTCAAGGTATTGATAGACTGTACCTGCGAGAACTGCGGCATCAAATGCTGTGGAGAGACTATGAAGGAGATCTCCGCCGAAGAGGCTAAAAAGCGCTTGGAGAAGTAATTCTTCGTCTTTTGAGAACAATTTTGAACGGAAAAGCAGGTCATTGACCTGCTTTTTTGTTTGCTGATTTGAGGTAAAAGGCATAGATTGACCGAGTTTTGCAAAGAGATAGGCTTAAAAAATATATCGTTTATAAAAAATATTGTTTTTTTGGGAATTTTGATATATAATTAAATAAATGATCAAAAGCAAATGATCGCGATACGTCTTAAATTTTGATAAACTTACTCCTGAGGAAGCATTGATATATGAAAAAAGACTTAAAAACAAGGCTGATAAGCAGAAAAATCAAAAAACCCAATCCTGTTATTATGTCGATAGGTATGTGGATATTGGGGCTCGTGAACAGATCTTACGGTGTCGAATTCAGCTATGATTATGACCCAAGATCGCTCAAGGGTCAGCCGACGGTCCTGCTCTCCTCGCACGCCTCAAGGCTTGAATTTATCTATACGATATACGGCTTTAAGCGCAAGGACATCAACGTGGTGGTCGGCTTTCAGAACCTGCTTCAGAAGGGGGTCTACGGTTTAGCCATCAGGCTTGGGGTGATATCAAAATATTTATATCAGCCCGATTTTGTCTGCGTAAAGCAGATGCTCAGAGTTCTTAAGCGCAATGGCGCGCTCGGTCTTTTCCCCGAGGGAATTCAATCGAGCAGCGGAAGCACACACCCGATAAATCCCGCGACCGCACAGTTTATCAAAAGAAGCAAGGCGAACGTTGTGGTATGTAGCTCACGCGGCGCGTATCTTGCCACCAACAGGTATTCCTCTGACCGAAAAAAAGGATATATCGGCATAAGCTACAGCTTGGTATTCACCCCGCAGATGCTGGAGGAGCTTAGCGAGGCGCAGATCTACGATATGCTTTTGCAAAAGATCGCTTACAACGATTTCGCCTCCAACAAGGTAGCGCGGCACAAGTACATAGGCAAAAAGCCGAACGCGGACGGCATTGACAAAATACTCTACAAGTGCCCCGATTGCAAGGCGGAGCACACCTTGCGCGTCGAAAACGACACAGTGGTATGCGATAGCTGTGGATTTCGCGTAAGAATAAACGAATATTACGATCTGGTCGGCGTTAGTGGCAAGGTATGTCCCGCCGATATTGACGAATGGTATAAATGGCAACGCAAATGCGTGGCGGACGAAGTTGTGTCTGACGCTTTCGAGCTGGTCTTGCACGGTAAGCTGTGTACCTTGCGGCTTGATAAATTAGGCAAACCGCCAAAGAACCGAAGAATATTATCGGTCGGAACGGCGCGGCTTACAAATCGCGGACTTTCATTTTCGGGAACGCTGTGCGGAGAGGCTGCGGATTTTGATTTCAATATGAAGTCGGTATACTCGCTGACCTTTTCGACAAAAGGCTTTTTGGAGTTTTATTGTAATAACGATTACTTTATGATAGTTCCCGACGATAGTGATCGCTGCTTGATAAAATGGACACTTGCGGCAGAGGAGATACACAATCTTGGCGACGAAAGATGGAGAGCCGCTTGCGCGGACGTTTACGGAATAGGAGAGAATATCTATGGGTAAATCAACAGAGTTAGACGTAAAAGTAAAATTTGGGCTTAAAAGCTTTATCACGGTGGTGGCGATACTGCTGGCGGTCTTGATAGTTGTGGGTGTGCTTACCTTTGTGATACCCGCGGGACGCTACACGATCTATACCACCGATGAGTCCTTGGCGGCGCAGCCCTTTTATGAATATACAGAGGACGAGGCGCTTAACAAGCAGATCGTGATAGACTCGTATCGGGAGCTTACCGAGGAAGAGAACTCCTCGCGTCTGCCCGTGATCCGTTGGTTCACCTCTCCGATCGAGGCTATGTTCTTGGGTAGCAGCAGCTCGAATATGCTGATGATAATTGCGCTTTTGCTGGTCCTTGGCGGCACGTTCAAGGTGCTCCAGGAAAGCGGGGGACTTGTTTCACTCGTAAGAGTGATAATGGTGAAGCTCCACTCAAGGCGCTTTGCGGCGATCTGGATAATTACCGCGGTGATCATGCTTTTGTCCGCCGTGTTTGGACTTCAGGAGCAGCTGCTCATTCTCTATCCCATCTTCGCAATGCTTTGCACGGCGCTTAACTGGTCGCGCTTTACCGCTATTTCCTTTGTTCTTATCGCCTCGGGCGTGGGATTTACCACAGCCATCACCAATCCTTTGACGATAGGAACGGCGTCTATTGCCGCGGGAGTAAGCGTTACCGACGGTATATGGTACAGATGTATTATTTTTTGCGTGATGTACGTTGTGACCGCTCTCTTTTTGAGCTATCTGGCTAAGCGTGATGAAAGAAAGGCTGTCGAAAAGTTCGACCTGAGCGGCTTTACAATGGTTTCCGAGCAGGAGCACGCCGAGGATATCCGCAAGGCGAAAATGATAGTTGCGCTCTTCTCGCTCGCGCTTTTGTCGGTCATCGTTGCCACCTCGATAGATGCGCTCAGATCACTTGCTATGGTATTTATGGCGGTTGCCTTTATCGTGGGCACGGTCATCGTGGGCAGGATATTGTTGGGCTCTTATAAACGCCTTGGCAAATGCTTTGTGCGCGGAATAAAGGACGTTTTCCCCTCTATCGCAATAATTATGATAGCCTTTGGCATTACCTACATAGCGCAGCAGGGAAATATACTGCATACCATCTTCTATTATTTTTATAATTCGGTAACTAATATTTCGCCGTACGTTGCGGTAATAGTTCTCTACGTATTCGTTCTGATAATTGAGTTCTTTATTCCAAGCGCATCGGCAAAGGCTGTTCTGATAATACCGATGCTCACCCTTGCTCCGATCGAGGGCATCAGCAAAACGGTTATTATCCTCACTTACCTGTTTGCCGACGGATATACCAACGTTTTGTATCCGACCTGCGGAACTCTGCTCGTTGGCTTGGGACTTGCCAACGTGAGCTTTGCCGAGTGGTTTAAGAAGACGATATTGTTCCAGCTCATACTCTTCCTTTTGTCGATTGCCTTCTTGATGCTCGCGGTCTTCATCGGGCTTTGATGCGAAGTAATCATCTGTTTATATTGAAAAACTTATAATGAGAACACGAACCTCATCGCTCTGTGATGAGGTTCGTGTTTTTTGCTCTTTTCCCCCACTTTGATACCAAAATGTGCCATAAAAAATAATTTTTCACCACCTTATTGACAGCTTTTTTTGCCTATGATATACTCGAATCATAACGATGAAACAGAGGTGCTCCTATGAAAAAATTACTTGCCATACTTTTATTGATCACACTTAGCCTCTCTCTTTGGTCTTGCGACCAAAATGACGGGGAAGACACGCCCGAGCAGCAGACAAGCCATACCGAGAGCACTACTACTCAAGCGCAAAATGAGGAAACCAAGCCCGAATACGCCGATACAAAAATGACCTCCTACCTCAAGGCTGTCAAGCTTCTCGAAAAAGGTAATATTCAAGAGGCGTATGATATCTTTTTGACTATCAAGGATTACGGAAACGTTGAGGAGTATCTTAATTGCTTTTCCTTTAAGTATGACGTTAAAATCATACGCGATCCAAATAGTGCTACAACCTATTATTATGAATATGATGAATACGGTAACCAAACATTAGAAATATACTCTTCGAGATATGGCTATTCAAAAACTTCAGATAGTTATGAATATGATGATAACCACAACTTAACAAAGCATGTCTATGTATCAACAAGTGGCAACGAAATTACAAGATCGTATGAATATGACGAAAAGGGTAGACTGATATTATTTGTTGACCCAATGGGATGTGCTGTGAACTTTGAATATGACGACGTGGGAAACAAGATAAAAGAGATTTTTGATTATGGCACGATACTCGACTACATATATGATGAACGCGGCAACCTGTTGGAGACTATTGGTAGCAATTCAAACGGTGATATAACATATCGAAAGATCAATGAGTATGACATCAAAGGCAATTTAACTAAAATTGTTCAGGGCACAGAAGAGGATTCTCAATCGATCACAACTTTCGAGTATGACGAGAAGGGAAATATCCTTAAACGCAATGTAAAGCAAAGCGATGGATACACTTATTCTGTGGAATACGAATACGAATACGATGATTATGGTAATAAAATAAAATATGCCGCATATTATCAATCAGGGAACTTTGAAAAAATTTCTTATAAATACGATCAAAATGGGAATATGCTCGAAAAGCACAGAGAAGACGAAGAAGGTAAAGATTATTCTGAATATTTTGAATATGACGCAAAGGGAAATTGTATCAAAAGAACTTATACCAGACATACAAGCAGTATAACTGATGTGTGGACATACGAGTATGATGATTACGGTAATTTGATAAAAGCAATTTCTCCGGGAGAAACCGATTCTCCGGATGATTATTATATTACTGTATATACAGGGTACAAGCTTTATTACGATCCCTCTAATTTCCAAGACTTGCCGAGATATGCCGGAAAAGGTTGATCATGAACAAGAAAAGATGCGCGTGGTGCAATACTAAAAATCCGAGATACGTTGAGTATCACGATAACGAGTGGTGTCGCCCGAATTTTGATGACCGATATCTATATGAAATGCTGATATTGGAGTCCTTTCAGGCGGGGCTGTCGTGGGAGTGTGTGCTCAACAAGAGGGATAGCTTCAGGGCAGCGTATGACGGCTTTGACCTCGAGAAGGTATGCGCCTATGGCGAGGAGAAAATATCCGAGCTGCTGAGTGATGAGGGCATCATAAGAAACAAGCTAAAGATAAACGCCAGCATAAGCAACAGCAGGATATTTAAGGCTATCCTTGACGAATACGGCTCGTTTTACAATTATTTGAGGGAGTTTGCGGGGGATAAGGTCATATATGAGGTCGGCAGGACGACCAATGAGCTGTCCGATGCTATTTCAGCCGACCTTCAAAAAAGGGGAATGAAATTCGTTGGTTCAACTATAATTTATTCCTATTTACAGGCGATAGGTCTGATATATTCCCACGATAAAGAGTGTTACTTATATAAAGGGTAAAAGAATCCCCGACAGATTTTTGATCTGTCGGGGATTATGATTTTAAAATCCGAAAATCTCGAGAGTGTTGCCATCCAAAGAGAAGAAGGGGCTATAGCCAGCCGCCAGATACGGATGAAGTATCTCGTCATTGCTGCGTATAGGGATATCATGGTTTATAAGAGTAAAATAAAAGTTTGAATTAATTATGATAATAGTATCAAAATTTGTGGGTGCTGTTTCATAGGGCGAAGGTGCCTCGGTTCCATAGGGCTTGTATTTTATTTCCAGTCGAAATTCTTCATTGATAACGCGCTCTTCAAGATATTCATCGGATAAGAAAGATTGTATATAAGAGCATTTCTCGTTATAAAGCGCGTTGTTGAAAAAATTAACCAATCGGATCAATCTCGGATCAGCTATATCTATCGACACAGCCTCGCCGTCTTTATACAGCATTGCCGAAAGAGGAATGTTTTGTAAGGACGGGTAGGCCTCATATTTGTCGGAGGGTATCTTTGAGATCCAGGATCTTATCATATCCTCCGTGGGGGATACGTCTCCCTCTTCAAGATCAAGAAAAGGGGTTGCAGAAAAAGTATTATTTAACAATTCTTCCGAACGGTCCGGCACTGATGGCTCTATCGGGTCGTTCTTGCAACCGCATAGGGTGAACAACAGCGATAGCGCAAGGACAAATATATAGAGTCTTTTCATAAGAACCTCCTTGATTAGGTAAATTAATGTGACAAGTTTCGTTGTTTGTTGCCGACATACGGGGATAACTTGTACCCTGAGATTAAGCGAAGCTCGTATAAGGCTCTCCCCTTGGGAGAGCTCCCGCTACAGCGGGTGAGAGGGAGACATTGTTACCCTCTCCGTCGGATATGCCGACACCTCTCCCTAAGGGCTAGGCTTTTCTCTTAATTCTATTGTAACATAAAATTGATTAAAAAGCAATATGTTGCCTATTTTTGTGCGCCGGGGAAGGGATCTCTGTTTTTGTTATGCTTATTTATAAAACTGCGGTCAATATGTATATGAAATACGTTCCCACCAGTATTCACTATTAATGAACGTGAGGTGCGCAACCGGCTTGAAAGGACTATCCTGGAAATATAAAACATCGACACAGTTTCCCGACTCGTCGTATAAGTGCCAGCCCTCGTATATCTCAAAGGTTACAGTTCCCTCGCAGGCGGAAAAATTTCTGAAGGCAAACTGTCCTATTTTTGTAACATTTGCGGGTATAACGATACTCTCAAACGCAATACAATCTGCAAACGCTTCGTTTCCTATATAGTATACCTCGGAAGGAATGGTAACCCCCTTCAATTTTTTGCAACCTTCGAACATATAAGAGCTTATCCTTTGAAGCTTGCTTGGCAGATTAATGCTTTCAAGGTTAATGCAGTCCTGGAAAGCTCCATCACCGATCAATATTATCGTGTCGGGAAGCTTAATGCTTTTAACTCTGCTGTTTCCCCTAAACGCGTAAGATTTTATCTGAACTACCGTTTCACCGCTTGGAGAGCACTCCGGAATAACGATATTTTCATCGGTACAAGTACCCATATCCACAAAACACGTTCCATCGCCATTAGACATGTATATCAATCCTTCGCTCGGCTGATCCTCGTCGCAAACTATACATTTTCTGTCTTCAAAGCGGTGACCAAGCTTCTCCGTGGTTCTTCGTGTTGCTAAGATCGCCTCTTTACACTTTGTGCAATAAACGACCTCCTTATACGAGCCATCCTTGGTGCAAGTGGGGGCTGCCACGTTCTCTTTTACACTGCTTGCCAAAGTGTGCGAAAGCTTTGCTACACTTTTGGCTGTGCGCGATATCTCCACATCACACTCGGTACAATAAACTACCTCATCATACGAGCCCTCTGCCTTGCAGGTGGGCGCGACCTCATTCTCCCTCACGCTGCTTGACAAGGTATGGGAAAGCTTGGCTACGCTTTTGGTAGTACGCAATATCTCCGCATTACAGTCAGTACAATAAATGACCTCATCGTACGAGCCCTCTGATGTACAGGTGGGAGCTATCTCGTTCTCTCTCACACTGCTTGACAAAGTATGGGAAAGCTTTGCCACAATTTTGGTCGTACGCAATATCTCCTCATTACAGTCGGTGCAATAAATGACCTCGTCATAGGAGCCCTCGGATGTGCAGGTCGGAGCGACCTCGTTCTCTCTCACGCTGTTTAATGCAGCGCCGGGATGCGCCTCGTTCGAGTCCTTCGCGATCTTTATTATTACGCAAACCGCCAATATAATAAAAGAGATAGAAAGTATCAGCTGCCAATACGGAAATTTCTTTTTTCTTACTAAAGGTGCTGTTTCTTCTATTACTGTTTCAACTGTTGGAATATCTGTTTGTCCGTCATAATCATCCATCAGTAAATAATCCGCGCTCACGTTAAAGAGTTTGCTTATTCGCAATATATTTTGAGCGTCGGGCAGCGCTGTTCCGTTTTCCCAGCGGCTGATAGCCTGCCGTGACACCTCAAGCTTTTCCGCAAAATCTTCTTGCGACCAACCCTTTTCTTTTCTGAGTTCAATTAGTTTGTCTGCCAGCTTCATAATAAGTTCTCCTTGATTTGATAAGGTGATTATAGCAGAATAGGTCACAAAATACAACCGCTTCAAGCTTACAATTCCGCAACAAGAGTTTACAAATCGCCAAATTCTCATTTTTAGGTCGGGTCGGCAGTGCCGACAGCCAAGCGGGGAGCCCCCGCGGGCAAGCTTCGGGGCAGTTTACCTTAATTGTTTATCCCGCCCCGATGGTGAGATTTTATTTATTATAGGCTCTCCCTTTGGGAGAGCTGTCGCGTTAGCGACTGAGAGGGCATTTGAAAACATTTGCCCTCTCCGTCACTCCTTCGTCGTGCCACCTCTCCCAAAGTGAGAGGCTTTGAGTGACGTGACGTTTGGTTTTCTATTTTATATTTTGCTTATCTGTTTATTCCTCGTCGCCCCGCGCCGTTGTAGGGACGGGCGGTCTACTGCGGTTCGGTCACGCTCACGTTCTGACACCGCACTGCGGTGTCATTCATTGCGCTCACGCCGCTTCGCTACCCCGACTGTCCGTTTTATTACGCATTTGCCTTTGTTACCATAACTTACATTTGAATCGGCTCGGAAAATATGTTATAATATTATAGCCGAAGGGCGAATTAGTTCGGCTCTCTTCGGCTATAGGCAACAGGGTTGCCAAATCTATATATGGAGGTGCAACAGATGAAAAAACTTTCTGTTTTTATCTTGGGCATTTTAATGTGTGCAGTTATGCTTACGGTAAGTATATCTGCTGCGTCCCATACGGTAGCGCGGGGCGATACTATGTGGAAGATCGCCGTAAAATATCAGGTGGGACTTAGTGAGATAAAGGCGGCAAATCCGCAGATAGCCAACCCTGATCTGATATACCCCGGGCAGGTATTGAACATACCCACCGCCGATTCCTCGGTCACGAGCTATGAGCAAGAGGTGATAAGACTTGTGAACGCCGAGAGGGCTAAACAGGGCTTGAAGCCGCTTACATACGATTGGGAGCTTGGGCGCGTTGCGCGTTATAAATCACAGGATATGAGGAATAATAAATACTTTGCTCATAACAGCCCCACGTACGGAACTCCCTTTCAGATGATGAAGAGCTTTGGAATATCTTACAGAAGCGCGGGAGAGAATATCGCCCGTGGGCAGAAAACTCCTCAGGCCGTTGTGAGCGCGTGGATGAACTCCTCGGGACACCGCGCGAATATCCTTAACTCTTCCTTCACACATATCGGTGTGGGATACGTTGCCGACGGAAACTACTGGACACAGATGTTTATAGGCAAATAGAGGGCTTCTGAGCTCTGAAATTATCACTTGATTAAAATAAAGATGCCGAATCAAGCTCGTAGATCCGGCATCTTTTATTATTTATATCATTTTAAAGGGATCGAGGATCTCACCCAGCCTCTCGGCAGACATTATCTTTTCTTCAAGCACAAGGTATCTTACGCTTCTGCCCTCACGCAACGCGCGCTTTGCGATGTGCGCCGCCTTGGTATATCCGATGTAGGGGCAAAGAGCCGTGATGATACCGATACTGTTCTCAACGTCGTTGCGGCACTTGGTGGCGTTTACAGTGATGCCTTCGATACACTCGCTTCTGAAGACCTCCGCTCCGTTTCTGAGGGTATCGAGCGACTCGAACAGGCGGTAGAACATAACGGGCTCGAATGCGTTGAGCTCAAGCTGACCCGCCTCAGCCGCAAGGGTTATGGTACTGTCGTTTCCAATGATATTAAAGGATATCTGGCTCATGACCTCGGGCATTACGGGATTTATCTTACCCGGCATTATCGAAGAGCCGTTCTGCTTGGGGGGAATGTTTATCTCGCCAAAGCCTGTGCGCGGACCTGAGGACATGATGCGGATATCGCCCGCTATCTTTGAAAGCGTGACGGCGCAGGATTTTACGATGCCCGAAACGAAAACAAAGGAGTCAAGGTTTTGGGTGGCATCTATGAGGTCTTCTGCCTGAGTCATATTAAGTCCGGTTACGGCATCAATATTTGCGGTAACGCCTTTTATGTAGTCGGGGTGGGCGTTGATGCCCGTTCCGATTGCAGTTCCGCCCATATTTATCACAGACATCTCTTCAATAGCAAGAGAGAATCTTCTGATATCGCGCGAGAGGGCAGAGGCATACGCGCCGAACACCTGACCGAAGCTCATAGGAACTGCGTCCTGCATCTCGGTGCGTCCCATTTTTATAACGTTCTCAAACTCGCGGGATTTTTCAACAAAGGCGTTTTGGAGTTTGCGCAGGGAGTCTATGGCGCGCTCTAAAAGTCTTATGGTTGCGATACGACCCGCGCTGGGGATAACGTCGTTGGTCGACTGACCGCAGTTGACGTGGTCGTTGGGGTGAACGAGCTTGTAATTGCCCTTTACTCCGCCCAGCAGCTCTATAGCGCGGTTAGCTATGACCTCGTTGGCGTTCATATTGGCTGACGTACCCGCGCCGCCCTGAACGGCATCTATGATAAAGTTCTCAAGCAGCTTTCCGTCAAGTATCTCGTCGCAGGCTTCGATTATTGCGTTTGCGATGCGCTCGTCGTACACGCCTACGTCGCGGTTCGTTATAGCCGCCGCCTTTTTTAATTCCACTATGGCGCGGATAAATTCGGGGTGCATTCCTCTGCCGGTTATATTAAAGTTTTCAGCTCCGCGAAGGCTTTGCACTCCGTAATAAGCCTCGTTTGGTATCATTCTTACGCCAATAGAATCCTGTTCTTCTCTGTATGACCTCATTTTTTGTTCCTTTCGACAAAAAAGTATATTTCCTATTGATTATACAACAGGTATATGCTATAATCAAATACATATTATAGTATATTTTATATAACTTTAAAATTATATAGGAGAGATCATGTTCAGAAACAAAGAATACGTGTTGGCGGTAATTCGCGAAGGCGGTTTTTCAAAGGCTGCCGAAAAGCTTTACATCTCGCAGCCTTCCCTTAGCGCAACTATCAGGCGCATTGAGGAGAAGCTGACCGTTCCGATATTTGACCGTACCACTACCCCCATAACTCTCACCGACGCGGGAAGGGAATACGTAAAACGCGCCAACGAGATAGAGCGAATGGAGCGCGATCTTGAGCAATACATAAGTGACAGGGTCAATCTTTTCGCGGGAGAGATAAAGATAGGCGCGAGCAGCTTGTTTTCCTCCTTTATCCTGCCCAAAATGATATCATCCTTCAACAAAAAATATCCGAGTGTAAGCATAAAAATATTTGAGAATAATACTAAAAATCTTATGCGTGAGCTTGCGGTGGGTGAGATAGATATAGTAATAGATAACGCGGTTATCAAAAACGAAGCGCTTTCTTCTGTGTTGTACGCGTCAGAATTACTGCTTCTCGCCGTACCCGAAAGCCTTGCCGTCGCCCCTGAGCTTGGAGATTTCGCGCTGAGCGCTTGCGAAGTGAAGGCGGGGAAACATCTTGAGGCAAAATATGCTGTAGAGCTTAAAAGCTTTATAGGGTGTCCCTTCGTGCTTCTGAATTCCGAAAACGATACGGGAAAACGAGCCGACCTTCTTTTTAAGAAGCATCTTCTTACTCCAAACGTATTGTTCAGGCTTGACCAGCAGATGACGGCGTATAATATATCGTCCACGGGAGTAGGGGTGTCTTTTGTCAGCGATACCCTTGTTAAAAATATAGATTCAAGCGCCGCTATGCGATATTATCGTTTGAAGGATGCCGAGAGCGCAAGAAATATTTATCTTTATCAAAAGAGTAACCGCTATCATTCTATAGCCTGTCAAAGGTTTGTGGAGCATATTACAAAGCTGTCGCAAAGTACAGAGTAATGGCGGAAAATCCGGTTTACAGCGCCGAAAAATTCTGTTATAATCAAGCATAATGATATTTGCGGTCTTGTAAATAATGCCGCGACCTGTTGCAGATACTTAAAACAGACATTACTAATAAATTTATTCAAAGAGGACACTAAAATGAAGATATCTACCGAGATAGGCTCGGCGGCGAAGCTGTTGGGTGAGGAAAGAGTGATTGAATGTGTGGCGAAGGCGGGGTTTGATGCCTGGGATTTTTCTATGATAGCTATGTGCCATTACCGCAACCATACCTTTGAGCCGAGCTCACACATCCTTGCGGGTAAGGATTACCTTGCTTTTGCCCGACGTCTTAAGCAGATAGGGCTTGATAACGGAATACATTGCAACCAGTCGCACGCGCCCTTTCCTACCTACTGCCCCGAGATACGCTCCTATCTCAAAAGGGCGATAGAGTGTACGGCCGAGGCGGGCGGAGAGATATGCGTTGTCCACCCCGACAACCGAAAGGAAGCGAGAGAGAACGCCGAGATGTATCTTGAGCTCTTGCCCTTTGCCAAGGAGTGTGGGGTAAAGCTTGCGGCGGAGAATATGTGGCTTTGGGATAGCGAGAGGGATCAGGTAAAGCACGCCGCGTGTATGACTCCCGACAGCTTTTGTGAGCATATTGACGTTGTCAACGACCCGTTTTTTGTGGCTTGTCTTGATATCGGCCACGCCGAGATGCGAGGATCAAACACCTCTGCCGTAGAGATGATAAGGGCTTTGGGGCACAGGCTCAAGGCTCTGCATATACACGATAACGACAAATGGAAGGATCTGCATCAGATACCCTTCTCTATGTCTATCGACTTTGATGCCGTTATAAGGGCGCTCAAGGAGATAGGATACGAGGGATATCTGACGCTTGAGGCAGATGCCTACTTCAAGGCCTGCGGCTACACCGCGGATAACGCCGAAGAGGGTATAGTAAAGCTTGCCGAGTCGGCGAAAAAGCTTGCGGCGATGTGGGAGGAAATAGAATAAAGGAGTGAGAATATGAACCTTAAAAACGCTGTAAAAACTCTTGTCAAGGGTAATCCCCCCGAGATATTCACAAGGCTTTACGGCAAGAGGGAGAGTGTGTTAAAATATCAAAGACAGAGATATATAAGTGCTCTCGAAAAATTCGGCGAGATTTTTCCCCTGAGAGATGATATAAGAATATATTCCGCCCCCGGACGAAGCGAGATTGGCGGAAATCATACCGACCACCAAAGGGGCAGAGTTCTCGCGGGAGCTGTTGATATGGATGCTATCGCGGTGGTAGCATTTCACGAGGACGGCGTGATACGTCTGCTCTCCGAGGGATATGAGCTTATCGAGATATCGGCTGAGGATACCGAGATACACGAGGGTGAGGGCGGAAGCGCGGCGCTTTTGCGCGGCGTGGTCGCGGGATTTGCGAAGAAGGGAATAAGGGTCGGCGGCTTTGATGCTTACTGCACCTCCGACGTTATATGCGGCGGGGGAATATCCTCGTCTGCCGCGTTTGAGGTATTACTTGCAACTATAATAGATTGCCATTATAACGGTGGACAGACCGCACCCACCGAGATAGCAAGGATAGCCTGGTTTGCAGAGAGCGTATATTTTGGAAAGAAGTGCGGTCTGCTCGACCAGACCACCTCTGCCGTGGGCGGACTTGTGGCGATAGATTTTTGCAACACCACCGAGCCCAAGATAGAGAAGATAGACTATCCCTTTGAGGAAAAGGGGTATTGTCTGTGTATAACCGACACCAAGAGCTCGCACGCAGACCTCACCGATGATTACGTGGCTATACGAGAGGAAATGGAGAGGGTGGCGACCTTCTTTGGCGCTTCGGCGTTAAGAGAGGTAAAGGCGGAGGACTTTTACGCCAAAATTCCACAGCTCAGGGAATATGCCTCCGACAGGGCGATACTCAGAGCGTCGCATTTCTTCTCGGAGGATAAAAGAGCAGAGCTTGAGGCAGATGCGCTCAGGAACGATGACCTTGGGAGATTTTTGGAGCTTGTCAACGAGTCGGGCGTATCCTCTTACGAGCTGCTTCAAAATCTTTATTCCTGCTCACGTCCGTTCGAGCAATCCTTGCCGCTTGCTATTATGCTCAGTAAGAGATCTCTTGGCGACAGGGGTGCTGTTAGAGTACACGGCGGCGGATTTGCGGGAACGATACAGGCGTTTGTTCCCGTTGAGATAGCCGAGGGATATGTTGCCGAGATGGATAGGATTTTTGGGGTCGGCTCTTGCCATAGGCTCTCTGTCCGACCCATCGGCGGAGTGGAGATAACTTTATAACTCATAGCTAAAATAGCGTATGTTGACACAGATGCAGTTCTTGTAAGTGAAAAAGATGAAGTTTTGACGCATACAAATAAAAGGCTCTCCCTACGGGAGAGCTCCCGCATTAGCGGGTGAGAGGGTTATACAATGAACGCCCTCTCCGTCGGCTGCGCCGCCACCTCTCCCAGAGGGCGAGGCTATGTTTACTCGCATAGTTCGCCCTTGCTTACAAACCACAAAAGCAACGCAAAGGCACTTATGGCAAGCAATTTCCATAAGTGCTTTTGCTACTTGTCGGGAAAAACTCCTTTGCGCAAATATTTATTGATTGACAAACAGGATAAAGGGTGATACAATATAATAATATATTAGAATGTAATTTATACCCGAGAAAGGTGAGCTTATATGATATGCGATAATATCCTTGAGGCTATGGGCAATACCCCGATAATAAGGCTTCATAGAATGACCTCGGAGGACGACGCCGAGATACTCGTGAAGTTTGAGGGACTGAACGTGGGCGGCTCTATCAAGACCCGCACAGCCTTCAATATGATACTCGAAGCCGAGAAGAGAGGACTTATAAATAAAGATACAGTTATAGTTGAGCCGACCAGCGGAAATCAGGGCATCGGACTTGCGCTCGTGGGCGCGGTGCGCGGATACAAGGTGAAGATAATAATGCCCGATTCGGTCAGTGAGGAGAGAAGAAAGCTCGTTGAGCACTATGGAGCTGAGGTTATTTTGGTGCACGATGACGGAAATATAGGACTTTGTATCGAGGAGTGCTTAAATCTCGCTCTCAAAATGAGAGATGAGGACGCAAACGTATTCGTTCCCCAGCAGTTTGAAAATCCCGCAAATCCCGAGGTGCAGAGAAAAAGCACGGGACGCGAGATACTCGAGCAGGTGGGCGGACCTATCCACGGATTCTGCTCGGGCATTGGCACGGGCGGTACTATCACGGGTATTGGCGAAACGCTCAAAGCCGCGAACCCCGATATGACTATCTGGGCGGTAGAGCCCGAAAACGCCGCTATACTTTCGGGCGGCTCGATAGGCACACATATACAGATGGGTATAGGCGACGGTCTTATCCCCAAGATACTTAACCAGAATATATACGACGATGTTTGTATAGTAAAGGACGAGGAAGCTCTGCAGACCTCAAAGGACCTTGCGTCTAAGGAGGGCATAATGTGCGGCATCAGCAGCGGAACGAACGTGGCTGCCGCTCTTCGTCTTGCCAAGAAGCTCGGACGCGGCAAGACGGTGGTTACCGTGCTTCCCGACACGGCGGAGAGATATTTCTCCACTCCCTTGTTTGAGTAATAAGCTCATAGCGGAAATATTAAAATGAGTGAGGTATCATTATGTTAGCAGGATTTGCAAATTTTGATTTTACACCGAAAAAGGGTTGTATGCCCGGCGACTTCAAGCCTATGGAGGCAGAGGGCGCGAGAATTCCTCTGTTCGCTAACGCGGCGGCATTTACCTCGGGCAAGGATTCGGTCATTATCATATCTATGGACGTTCTCTTCTTCAAAAAAGAGGGCGGTCTCGAGATGAGGAGCAGGATATCCGAGGCTACGGGAGTTCCTGTTGATAGGATACTCATAGCGGCAACCCATACCCACACAGGGCCCTCTATTGAATGCGACTCGTTCTCTTACGTGTACGAGCCCGAAACGACCAAGCTCGTATTTGGAAAGACGGTCGAGGCGGGTATCGCCGCCTGGAACAATCGCTCAGAGGTCAAGCTTGGTGTCGGTCTTGGATACGAAACACGCTTCAGCTTTAACAGAGGATACTTCCTGAAGGACGGAAGACTTGTCACCAACGGCGGATTTGACCGCACCGATTTTGAAAAGCGCGCGGGTAAGGTCGACTATTCGGTAAACGTGATGAGAGTTGAGGACAGCGAGGGCAAGGTCAAGGCGTTTATAGTCAATTACGCCAACCACCCCGATAACTACAGGGGAAGTCAGAAGGATATGTACAGCGCCGACTATCCCGGAGTGCTTCGCAACGAGCTAAAGCGCGAGTTCGGCGAGGACATTGTGGTACTCTTCTTCAACGGCACGTGCGGAGATATAAACTGTATCGACTTCTTCCACAGGACCAGTGATTATTATTACGCGAAGGGTAAGTTTGCCCCGAACACCATAGGTGAGGGACTTGCCGACACAGTTAAAAAGATAAACGACAACATAATTCTTGAGGGCGGAGAGCTTTATGTTCGTTCGAGGTCGGCAAAGTGCACTATCCCCAGGCGCTTCCGCTCCGAGAAGCAGTACCAGAGAGGACTTGACATACTGAAGAGAGCCGAGGCTGGTGAGGAGATGAGCGCTGCTGATCTGGTATACGCAAGAGAATATACCAAGTCACTTGATGGTATTCCCCCGACGATAGACGTTGAGGTGGCTGTGCTTCAGATAGGCCCGTGGGCTATAGTCGGTCTGCCCTCTGAGATATTTACAGAGATAGGTCTTAAGATAAAGGCTAATTCACCTTACGTAAACACACTTGTTTTTGAGTTGGCGAACGGAAATTACGGATATATCGCCACCGACCGTATGCAGGGAACGGGACTTTACGAGGCAACTTACAGCGTTACCTCGTCCTACGTTGCAAAGGGAACGGAGAGGGCGCTTGTTGAGACCTCGGGCAGAATGCTTGACGATATGTTCGCCGAAGAGGAGACCGAGAGAGTGAAGCCTTATCTGTCATAAATATAAAACAAATATTCTTAATAAGGTAGGAGAAAGACTTATGAAAATATTTTGTAGGATAGCGGCTTTTGCATTGGCAACCGTTATGTTGCTTTCTATGCTCGTGTCATGCGCGCCCACCGACGGCGGTGAGGGAGAGCAAGGACAAAACACACAGGCTGCCACTGTGGAGACAGACCCTTACGCTACCAAGCTTCCTGATAAGGATTGGGAAGGAAAGGAGCTTTTGGTCATCGGTGTGCGAAACGACGTTCAGGAGCATTTCTCAAACTTTGAGATAGCGAGGGACGAGCTTCCCGACGACGTTGTGGGAAAGGCTGTATGGGATAGAAACAACGCGCTTAAGGCAAAGTATAATTTTGTCATCAAGCAGGAACTTGTGGAGGATATGGAGAAGGATCTTCTCGGAAAATACAACACGGGCACAGAGCTTTATGACCTCGCCTTTTACGCTATCGACGGCGGATTTATCCACGCGCAGCAGGGATTTCTCAAGGATCTGAGAGAGGTTGAGTACGTAGACCTCACACATCCTTCGTGGAATCAGTATGCCACCGAGCAGCTCACGATATCGGGAAGGACATTTATAAGCACCAGCGATATGACGCTCAAGACTCTTGATACTGTATATGTTACGTGGTACAACAGAGAGATGGCAAGGCAGAACAATCTCGGACAGCTTGAGGATATGGTGAAGAATAACACCTGGACGCTTGACAACTGCTACAGTATTCTCAAGGGCTTTGCCGATGATGCTGACGGTGACGGCTCGATGGGCGGCAAGAAGGACGGATTTGGTCTTGCGGCGGATTCGCGCGAGCATACCTATGCCTTCATAGTTGGCGGCGGATACCGTCTGACCACTAATGAGGACGGAGACCTCAAGTTCGTTGAAGCGGATGAAAAAACAAAGGGCATCATAGACAAGGTCGCGAAATTTGCTTATAATAAGGACATCACGATGATGGCGCAGACCTACGGTAACGATGACTCGGTGTGGAATTTGCCCGCTGATGCATTTGCCGAGGAAAGAGCGCTTATGCGTACGGGACATCTGTTCTCTATGCGTTCCCGTTTCCTTGATATGGTACAGTTTGAGTTTGGATATCTTCCTTTCCCGAAATATGATGCAGACCAGAAGGAATATTACGCGCCCATCAACGTCTGGAACGGCTCGGGCGTGGCTGTTCCCGGAACTGTTCCTGACACAAAGTTGGATTTCGTTGGATTTGCGCTTCAGGCTATGACCGAGGCGTCTACCAAGACGGTCTACCACGCGTACTATGAAACCAAGTGTAAGCACCAGGACTCTTACGACCAGCTTTGCGCCGATATGCTTGATATCATATTCGAGCACGTGGTCTATGACGTTGGAACGATAGTCGATCTTGGCAGAACTGCCGACGATAAGAGAGACGGATTTTACAGCGTGGTAACTATTACCCTGCCCACTATAAGAAAGAATACGTATATGACCATATACAGCAAAAAGGCCGACAACGCAAAGGGTCAGCTTCAGGATATAATCAACGACTTCGCGGCAATAGAGTGATAGGCTACAATTTTGTACAAAAAAGATATAATTTTATACACATTGGAAAATTAAATGTGTTATAATGATATATGGTGAAGTAAAATCATGAAATATATTAAGGAGGAAAATATGAAAAGATTTTACAGAATAATGGCTCTTCTTCTGGCTCTCTTAATGGTGCTTCCTATGGTCGTTGCTTGTAAGCCCAACGAAGAGAATCCTGAGCAGACCCAGGCAGGAACCACGGGAGCTGACGAGTATGCTACCAAGCTTCCCGCTAAGGATTGGGACGGAAAAGAGGTCGTTATAATAGGAACTGTTAACGAGACCTACCCCCAGTTTAACAACTTCGAGATAGCAAGAGATGAGCTCCCCGATGACGTTGTCGGAAAGGCAGTTTGGAAGAGAAACAACGAGCTTAAGGCTAAGTATAACTTTGTTGTTAAGCAGGATAAGACGGCAACCACTCCCGCAGCTTCCGTGCAGGATACTTACCAAAAGGGTGAGCATCTGTACGATATTGCGTTCGTAGGTATTAACGCCGGATTTGCGCGCGCTCAGAGTGGCATGTTCAAGGATATGAGAGAGACTGAGTACATAGATTTCACACATCCGTCGTGGAATGCTTATGCTACCGAGCAGCTCACAATTTCGGGAAGAACCTTCCTTAACGCGAGCGACCTCACAATTCAGAACCTTGACAGAGCATACGTTATTTGGTATAACCGTGAGCTTGCAAGACAGAATAACCTCGGCGCACTCGAGGATCTGGTAGACAACAATACCTGGACACTTGACAAGTGCTACGACATACTCAAGAAATTCGCAGATGATGCCGACGGTGACGGTTCTTTGGGTGGTGAGAAAGACTCTTACGGACTTGCGCTCTCTTCACAGGAATACTCGGGCGTATTTATAATAGGCGGCGGATTCCGTTTGACAACAAATGATAACGGTGACATCAAGTTCGTTGAGGCAGACAACAAGACCAAGACTATAATAGACAAGGTTGCTAAGTTTGCTTATGATAAGAACACGACTATGTATCCCGAGAAGTTCGGTTCTACCGATGATATATGGGAGAAGCCTCTTACTGCGTTCGGTGAGAAGAGAGCTCTTATGTATAACTCGGCGCTTTCCGATATGGGTCAGAAGTTCCTTGAAAAGGTAACCTTTGAGTTCGGTTATATGCCCTATCCTAAGTATGATGCTGAGCAGAAAAACTACTACACCATGACCAACGTTTGGAACAGTACTTTGGTTTCTATACCTGCAACTGTCAGCGAGAACAATCTTGACTTCGTAAGCTTTGCTCTTCAGGCATTGACCGAGGCATCGACCAAGACCACCTACCACGCATACTACGAAACAAAGTGTAAGCACCAGGACGCTTTCGATGAGAAGTGCGCAGAAATGCTTGACCTTATATTCGAGAACGTTGTATATGACGTTGGTATAATATATGACCTTGGTAGAACAAAGTCCGATAAGAAGGACGGCTTGTATGGAGCTATCTCTTACACGCTTCCTCAGCTCGGTAAGAACACGTATATGAATATATACGAAAGAAAGGTTGACAACGCAAAGGGTCAGCTTCAGGATATAATTGACGATTTTGCTGACTTGGACTAATTAAATAGTCTTTATCATCGCAAGGTGTAGGTGTTTTTACACCAACACCTTGCGATATTTTTACCTTGATTTCAGGAGGAAGCGACGATGTATAAAATTAACAAGGTGCGCGCGGATCACGTTATAGATTTTGCGGCTGAGGAGCTAAAAAAGTATCTGCGTATGATGATGCCCAGATGCGGAGAGATAGATATCGAATATCTGCCCGACGCAAAGGACGGCTACCGTCTTGGACTTATGCAGGATTTTGGGATAGACACCTCAGAGGCAGAGGATACCGAGCTTGACGATATTCTGCACATAGATACCGACGATAACGGCGGTATAATTGCGGGAAGCAATCCGAGAAGCGTTCTGCTTGCCGTATATCAGTTCTTGAGAGAGAACGGCTGCCGTTGGCTTTACCCCGGTGTTGACGGAGAGTATATCCCGATGACCGACGTAAAGGGAGTCAAGTTCCACAAGATGCCCGATATGCGCTACAGAGGACAGTGCAACGAGGGTGCGGAGTATCAGCAATCGGTCCTTGAATCGATAGATTTTACCCCCAAGATAGGAATGAACATCTTTATGATAGAGTTCGATATTCCTAAGGGATATTACAACACCTACTACAACCACAGCTACAATACCGAAAACCGCGAGCCCGAGCCTGTAAGCGCCGAAACCGTTCTTCAGTGGAAGCGTCAGTGCGAGGCTGAGATATCGAAGAGAGGTCTTCAGTTCCACGATATGGGACACGGTTGGACAGCAGAATCCTTTGGCATAGATTCTACCGAGGGTTGGAAGGTTCAGAAGGACAATCCCATTCCCGAGGAATCAAAGGAGTTTGTGGCGATGATAAACGGCGAGAGAAAGCTGTTTGGCGGAGTTGCGCTCAACACTAACTTCTGTATGTCAAACGCCGAGGCGCGCGCAAAGGTCGTAAAGTACGTTGCCGATTATTCCGAGCTCAACCGTCACGTTGACTATCTGCACGTTTGGCTTGCCGACTTTTTCAACAATCACTGCGAGTGCGAGGAGTGTAAAAAGATGATCCCCACCGAGTGGTACGTTATGCTTCTCAACGAGATAGACGCTGAACTCACGGCAAGAGGACTTAACACCCGTATAGTTTTCTGCTGCTATTACGAAACCATTTGGGTGGCAGAGCAGGTGAAGCTCAACAATCCCAAGAGATTTTCTATGCTGCTTGCGGCTATAACGAGAAGTTATCTTAAGCCTGTAAGTACCGAGTCCCGGGAGTTTGAACTCAAGCCCTATGTGAGGAACAATATCACGCTTCCCAAGGATATTGACGAGTACATCGTATATGCTAAGAAGTCGATGGATACCTATAAGGTAAGGTCGCTTGTTTACGAGTATCACTTCTGTATACATCAGTCCTACAGCCCCGGTCAGGTGAAGTACGCAAAGCTGCTTCAGGACGACGTAAGAGGATATTACGCGCAGGGAATGGACGGAATAATCGAGGACGGTACACAGAGAAACTTCTTCCCGAACGGCTTTGCTATGTACGCCTACGCGAGAACCATGTTCGACACGAAGGTGGACTTTGAGGAGCTGAAGGAGGACTATTTCAGCCACGCTTACGGCAAGGATTGGAGAGAGGTTGCCGAGTTCCTTGAGAAGATGGACACTCTCTTTGACGCGCAGTATATGTGGGGAAGAAAGTCTGCAAATCTCGAGGTGGGAAGATACTACAATCCTTCGATGGCAGATTCGCTCAGAAAGGTGCACGAGGAGATCAAGGCATTCGAGCCTTTCGTCGAGGCGCATAAGAATATGCCGATGAGAGTTCAGACAGTTTCTATGAGATTGCTTTGGAGATTCCTTGAATACGCGCACGGAGTGGCTAACGTATTCACGCTCAAATGCTTTGGAGCGGGAAAAGAGGCTCTTGACGAATTCAACAAGTTCCTCAAAGAATTTGGAAAGTATGAGATAGAGCTTGAAAGATATTACGATCATTATATGCTGATAGCACACGGCCTTGGCTGTAGACTTCAGGCAATGGACGGAAATATTCCGATAGTTTGATAAAACAAAAAGCGCAACAGCCGTACGGCTGTTGCGCTTTTATTGTTTAATTATCTGTTGAGAATGAGCTTTGTGAGTTCAACGGGATCAACTATCTTGCCGTCCTTGTAAACGCGCATATTGCCCGAAGCGATCTCGTCTATGAGAATGACCTCGCCGTTGTTGTAACCGAACTCAAACTTGATATCCCAAAGGTCAAGACCGATAGACTTGAGGTCGTCGGCAACGATCTTGGTTATCTTAAGCGTCTGCTCCTTCATACTCTCGAACATAGCGGGAGTCATAACGCCAAGAGCAGCAAGTCCTTCTCCTGTTACGAGCGGGTCGCCCTTTTCATCGTTCTTGAATGTGCACTCAACGTATCCGCCAACAAGGGGTGTGCCGTCCTTTATATACTCGCCGTATCTGCGGATAAAGCTTCCTGTTGCAACAAGACGGCAGATAACCTCAAGGCCGTTTCCGCCGAGGTCCTTTCCGAAGCATTCAGCGGGGAGAACTTCCATAGTAGCGTCATCGAGATTAGCGCTTACGTAGTGGGTCTTGATGCCTGCTTCCTTGAGCATTTCAAAGTAGTAGACAGAGGTTTCGAGGTTAGCTCTTCCAATGCCTTCGATGGTAAGACCGACCGAGTTCTCGCCGGGATCGAACACACCGTCTTTGCCTGTGCAATCGTCCTTGAACTTCAAGAGAACGTTGCCGTTATCAAGGGAATAAACGTCTTTTGTTTTTCCTACATAGATCTGTTTCATTTTAAAACTCCTTTATTTATGAGTATAAATTTTCCTTTATTATTTTATCATTATTTCTTTGATTTGTACAGATATTTTTAAAAAAAAATTTTACAGATTTAAAAATTCAGTTTTTTGCAAAAAAAACGGGGGTCTGAGTGGCAGTCGGGTTGTATAAATATTACCTTTTTTAAGAAAATCGGATAAAATAAAATAAAAATAATAAAAAAGGTATTGCAAAATGGAATCCGATGTGATATAATAGTAAAGCTGTAAAAATAAAGGGGTATAGTTCAGTCGGTAGAACACCAGTCTCCAAAACTGGGTGTCGTGGGTTCAAGTCCTTCTGCCCCTGCCAAGAAAAAAGCCAAGTCGTACGACTTGGCTTTTTTCAACTAAATCCGCCGTTGGCGGAAGAAATCCACCTTCGGTGGATGAAATCGCTTCGCGATGAAATCTGCCTTGCGGCAGGAGTTAGCGGCG
>SVUJ01000005.1 GCA_015063305.1 Oscillospiraceae bacterium
GTTACTCTAAAAAAGAACCTGGCGTTGATCAACGCCAGGCCTAAAAAAGTTTTAAATTTTAAAAATCCACTGGATTTATTTGAAGATTCTATCAAAAAGTGTTGCACTTAGCTTGACAAATCATCATGAAGCGCGCTGACGCGCATGAAAAATGAAGCAGGGCTTCGCCCTATGAAGCGTGCCTTCGGCACATGAGGATGCGCGCTTCGCTTCATGTTCCGCTTGCGGAACACTTCATGGCAACGCAACTTGTTGCAGTTGCCGCTTCATATTACCAGCGGCAATGCTTCATTTTTTCTTTCTCCACGCCACCAAACCCGTGGACAGCTTAGAATCGCCACACCGTAGGGGAGGGGTCTCACCACCGAAACATTCAACAGCCAATCGGGCGGGAGGCGAAACGCCTCCCCTACAGACATACATAGTTTGCTATAAAAAATAAACGCCGAGGTATCTCGGCGTTTATTTATGTAGCTTATTTAATTACCTTGCAGAAAACAAGTATCTGGATAACTATTCCCGCAATAACGTAGAGGTCAAGAAGTCCTCCTGCGATTCCGCAGAAAATGCTTATTATCGGAATATTAGCAGTCAATCCGATAATAAGACCACCGATAAGACCTACTACAAGGTAGATAAGAATACCTACAATGAGTTCTCCGACAGATTTTGTGTACTTAAACGAAAGGGGAAAAATCTTCTTCAAAGTTTCCATGGTTAGTTCCTCCAACAATATATTTTAGATTTAAACCACTTATAATTATACTATGATTTTAATATGCTGTCAACAACAAAAATGATTTTTAAAATTATTTATTTCGGATAATTATATAAGACTTAATAAGACAAAATATTCATTTTCCGTGATATATAATAGGTATATTGGAAGGGGGAGAGATATGGGACAAACGGTATATGTTGATCTGCTGTTTATGATAAATTTCAGTATGGATTTTCTTTGCTTCTTTATTTGCGCGAAAATACTCGGAAGGAAGCTTTCTGTGGGGCGCGCGGTGGCGGCATCTGCTGTGGGTGGGATATATTCCGACCTTGCGCTTTTTATCTCGGTCGCCTATCTGCCCTCGCTTGCGATAGACCTTGCGGTCTGTGTCATTATCTGCACCATCGCCTTTTGGCGAAAGGGAAGAGTGAGGGAGTTGCCGCTCTACATATTGGTGTACTTTGCGATATCTATGGCGCTGGGTGGTTTTATGACCGCTATATTTAATCTGCTAAATAAGGCAGACCTTCCGCTTGAGGGTACGACATCTGACGGCATATCGGTCTGGATGTTCGCCTTGCTTGCCGCCCTCAGCGCGCTTTTGACGCTCCTTGGAGGGCGTTTCTTCAGGCGAAAGGCATCACAGAAGAGCGCCGAGCTGAGTGTTACGTATAACGGAAAAAGTGTCAAGCTTCTCGCTATGACCGACAGCGGAAATCTACTGAGAGAGCCTATTGGCGGAAAGCCGTGTATAGTTGCGGATATCTCAGCGCTTGAGGGGATAATACCGAGGGCGCTTACATTGGCGGCGAGAGAAAAAAGGTTTTCAGCCATAGAAAGGCTCTCGCCCGAGGACGCGAGAAGAGTGAGAATGATACCTATAAAAACGGCAGGAGGAGAGGGTGCTCTGATAGCTCTCAAAGCTGATAAGATAACGATAGAGAGGGGCGATGGGAGTGAGGTGCTTGACGCGCTCATTGCTCTTTCTGATATAAAGAACAGCGCCGACGGCAAGGAAGCTCTGCTTCCGCCCGAGCTGCTTTGAGGGGAGATGTGATGATAATTAAATTTTTGTTGAGTGGAGTAAGATTTTTAAAAGCTAAGATATCGAAAGCTGCATGGAAGATAAAAAAGCTTTTTCTCAGGGCAAGAGGTATTTACTACGTAAACGGCCCGGAGGTGCTTCCCGCGCCGCTATCGCGCGAGGACGAGGCGGAGATAATAGATAGGCTTGAGTGCGACGAGAGGGCAAGGCAGATACTTATAGAGCACAATCTGCGCCTTGTGGTGTACATAGCAAAACGCTTTGAAAATACGGGCGTTGGGATAGAGGACCTCGTGTCTATAGGAACTATAGGACTTGTGAAGGCGATAAACACATTCAGGGCAGATAAGAATATAAAACTCGCCACATACGCCTCGCGGTGCATTGAAAACGAGATACTTATGTATATAAGGAAGACCTCGGGCAACAAGGCGGAGGTGTCTATCGACGAGCCGCTTAACGTGGATTGGGACGGCAACGAGCTTTTGCTTTCCGACGTTCTCGGAAGTGATGACGACAGCGTTATATTTGAGATAGAACAGCTTGAGGAAAGGGCGGCGATACGCCGCGCTGTGGCATCGCTCGGAGAGCGCGAGAGGGAGATAATCGAGCTTCGCTACGGAATGAGGGGAGAGAACGAGCTGACACAAAAGGAAGTGGCAGACAGACTTGGTATTTCACAGTCATACATATCGAGACTTGAGAAAAAGATAATATCGAAGCTCCGCGTCGAGCTTGAGGTCGGAAAAAAGTAAGAGAAATTTTAAAAAAGGTATTGCAATTTGGAAAAGAGTATGGTATAATATCTCCATTCGTGCACCGATGTCAAAGAACATCGGAATAATAGAAGCGAGGAGAAATAAAATGAAACAGGGAATCCATCCTAATTATCAAGAGTGCGTTATCAGATGCGCATGCGGCGAATCGGTCGTAACAAAGTCCACCAAGGGCGGCGAGATCAGAGTTGAAATTTGCTCCAAGTGCCACCCCTTCTTCACAGGAAAGCAGAAATTCGTTGATGCGGGCGGACGCGTTGATAAGTTCAAGAGAAGACTTGAGCAGAGCGCAAAGTAATTGCACATATAAAGGTTTATGTATAGAAAACGGGACAGAGTCAAGCTCTGTCCCGTTTTCTATTTTTAACGCTCAACTTGTGCATAATTACCATAAAATGGAATATAAAATCGTATAATTTTTCAACTTGGAATTTTATGTAAAATACTTGAAATAATTACCAATATATGGTAAAATACATTTGTTGAAAAAAATACTATACGGAGGAATAAAATGGAATACACAACGAAAATACTGATTGCCGACGAAAACGCGGCACAAAGACAGTCGCTTTATAACGAACTTATGAGGGCAGGATATAGAAATATCGAGGAAGCGTCGAACGGAGAGGAAGCGCTGATAAAAATAGGGAGAACTCATCCCGACGTTGCTATAATAGATGTTTGGCTGTCGAAGCTGGACGGAATAGGAGTGCTGAGAAATTGCCGTTCCCTCAATTTCGCCCCCGATAAAAGACCCGCGTTTATAGTGGTGTCGATGGTGTCGAGTCAGAACGTGTTTATCGAGGCGGCGCACGCGGGGGCAGACCTGTGTTTGCTCAAGCCCTATAATATAGAGAGCCTTTGCGAACATATCGAGGCGCTTGACCGCGCGAGAAATCAAACGGGAGCGCTCAAGAGCGAGAGTGCGGAGGACACATCTAAAACGCCCGATATCGAAACTCAGGTCACGAAGATAATACATCAAATAGGCGTTCCTGCACACATAAAGGGATACCAATATCTCCGCACCGCGATACTCCTGACAGTCAATGACAGCGAGATAATAAACTCTGTCACCAAGATACTTTATCCGTCGGTGGCGAAGAAGTACCAGACTACCACCAGCCGCGTCGAACGTGCGATACGTCACGCCATAGAGGTCGCGTGGGATAGAGGTGATGTAGATACACTTAATTCTTATTTTGGATATACCATTCAGAATAATCGCGGAAAGCCCACAAATAGCGAGTTCATCGCGATGATAGCTGATAATTTGAGGTTGAAGTATAAGCTGTACTAAAAAGGCTCCCTCCGGGAGGGAGCTGGCGCGTTAGCGACTGAGGGAGAGTGCGTAACATTGAAATTAGATCAAATTTTAAAATTACGTGGGCTCCTTCCACCGCAAGCGGTCCCCCTCCCTCCCGGAGGGAGGCATTAGCGGAAAGCCCACAAATAGCGAGTTCATCGCGATGATTGCCGATAATTTACGCCTCAAATATAAGTTATACTAAAAAGGCTCGCTCCGGGAGGGAGCTGGCGCGTTAGCGACTGAGGGAGAGTGCGTAACATTGAAATTAGATCAAATTTTAAAATTACGCGGGCTCCTTCCACCGCAAGCGGTCCCCCTCCCTCCCGGAGGGAGGCTTGGATATAGGAAAAAGTTATATCAAAATATAAGATTTTCGCATATTTATGTAGTAACATAAAATTTTTAGGGAGATTGCGTGAATATGCGAAGAAACTTAGAAAACGGCGCGAGAAGAGATAAGGGCAGAGAAGTAACTATGCTAAGCGCGCGATACCTTGGCGAATTTCTTTCAATATCCGAATATGTCTATTATTCGCTCTTGCTCGAGGGGGATTATCCCGAGCTGTCCGAGCTTTTTGAGCGCGCGGCACAATCGGCGCTGGGACGATACAGAGCGGTCGGCGCTATGCTTCTTCGTATGGGTGAATATCCCTCGCTCAGCATACAGCCGAGAGGCAGAAAGATGAGTAGCCGAGAGATGTCTGGGACAGAGAGCCGAGAGATAGATGCTATGATATCGGATGCCATCGAGCGTGAGCGCAGAGGGATAGCAGAGTACGACAGGCTTATCGGATACACCCAAAACAGCGAGCTTTTGAACTCACTTCCGTCAGTGCTTTCAAGTAAGCGTGATACATTATCGATGTTGGAAAGAACGTTTAATTCATAAAAGCCAGAATATAAAAAGCCTTCCCTTGTGAGGGAAGGGGGACCGCGGTAGCGGTGGATGAGTAGTGTTCTTGTTGTAACACCTCATCCGTCTCGCTTTGCGAGCCACCTTCTCCTACTGGAGAAGGCTATTTTAAAATGGATTTAACTTAATCAATAAATTATTTTCAATTCACCTTGTTTTTGGGTGCTCCCGATAGGAATGACGCGAGGTTGTCGCAAACGATGCCGAGTAAACGCTCCCTTGTTTCCAAGGGTGCCCACGCGATATGCGGAGTTATGGTTATATTCCTTGCACCGAGCAGAGGACAGTCGGCGGGCATCGGCTCAACGATCAGAACGTCAATTGCCGCGCCCGAAAGTCTGCCGTCGTTCAGGGCATCAAGCAGAGCGTATTCGTCTATTACGCCGCCGCGCGCCGTGTTGATGAAATAGAGCCCTGACTTCATTTTCGCAAAGGCAGCTCGGTCGAATATTTTTGCGGTCTTGTCGGTGAGAGGACAGTGAAGGGTCAGGTAGTCGCTCTCGGCTAAAAGTCTGTCAAAGGGAACGAATTCAACTCCGTCAAATTTCTTTGGCGTTCTCGTACAAGCGATAACGCGCATATTAAAGGCAAGTCCTATTCTTGCAACCTGTGCGCCGATAGCGCCAAAGCCGAAGATGCCAAGTGTCTTTCCCGCAAGCTCCTCGGTGGGCATAGCGAAAAACGAGAAGAGGCGCGATCTTATCCATTCGCCGTCCTTTACCGCCTTGTCGTACTCCGAAACGCCTGCGGCGTGGTTGAGAATGAATGCGAATACGTGTTGAGCGACCGCATTTGTAGAGTATACTCCCGCGTTGCAAACAGCTATGCCTTTTTCCGCGGCATAGGCAACGTCTATATTGTTGTAGCCCGTGGCAAATAGAGTGATAAGCTTAAGATCCTTTGCCGCATCTATCTCTTTTTTGCCAATCACAGTTTTGTTTACGATGATTATAGTGGCGTCCTTTATCCTCTCGGCGGTAAGCTCTGCGGGGGTTTCGCCGTAGCGAACGACCTCTCCGAAGCGCTCAAGAACCGAAAGATCGAGGTCGCCGCCGCAAACAACGGTGTCGCAATCTGTAAGAATTATTTTTTGTTTCATAAAGTTATCCTTAAATCTAAGATTATATTGAAATTATACCATTGGCAAAGATGTTTGTCAATGATATAAAAACGGCTGTTGAGATATCAACAGCCGTTTCTTATTTTAATAAGTCAGTCTTTTTCTGCCTTTAGCGCGTCTTCTCTTGAGGACGTTTCTTCCGTCAGCGGTAGCCATTCTCTTTCTGAAGCCGTGTTCCTTTTTTCTCTGTCTTTTCTTGGGCTGATATGTTCTTAACATTTTTAGAACCTCCTTATTCTTACACCGAAAGCATTCGTTATTTTATCTTAGTATCCTATATATTAAAACATATTTTCTCGCGTTTGTCAAGAGTTTTTTCTCTTGTTCTGAGTGTACACAAAGACGTTTTCGTTTTCCAGCCCTCTGTTTGCTTGTATCATACCCCCGATATGTTGTCAAGACAGAGAACTGTCATCTGTATTCGTTAGGAATAATCAAAAATCCAGTCATCATGTGATACTGCAGAGTCATCATGATTCCATTTTATATCATTAAATATCCAGTCTACATAACGATATAACTTGTATGGGCTAGCATCGTTACGGTCGCAGACGAGTACATATCTAACGGTATTACGTTCGCTGTCAATAAGTACAAATGCTGAATTGTTTTTATACACATCATCTTCATCTTTCACGCTGTATACAAGAAATCCACCTGTTGTTGAATCGGGTTCATTCCTGTTGATTTTGAAGGTTAATTTATCGAGAACATTATCAAATTCAGTTTTATCATAGTAGACATCTAACATAAAAACCGTCCAAGTGTTGTATAACGATATTATCTTTTCTGCATCACAGTAATGGAAAGCAATATCTTTATAATTTTCGGTATATGCATAATCATTAAAAAAGACTTCTGCATCTTTACCATAGTTGTATTTCACATATTTTTGGGTAAGGTATACTTCGGTGTTTGTTACTATTCGGATCTTGTAATGGTATATTCCCACAGAAATGCATATTACAAGAACAATTGCTAAAATTTTTATGAGTTTTTTAGACATAATGCCTCCTTAATATATGTGATGCGAGAATTTTGGTTATTTCAGGCTTGCTTGGAGTAGTTCATCATAGAAATCTTTTGGCACCGGTGTTATAGAAGAAGTTAGAAACACAGGGGACGGTTCTGTGTGTTATTGTTCGCCCTGTTTAATTTACGATAATTATAACACACTTTGGAAGAAAATGCAAGAAAAAACTCCGCGGTTGAGAGTTTTAAACAACCGCGGAGAAGTATTTACTTTTTATGTGGCAGGGAATAGCGATTTGTCAAGAGTTTTTTCTTCCGCAAGTGGGAAATTACATCTCCGAGTACATCTTATACAACTCGCTGTAGAGTCCGCCCTTTGCCACAAGCTCACTGTGCGTACCGCTTTCCTCTATTCCGTTTTCCGTGAGAACGAGTATTCTGTCGGCGTTTTTGATCGTTGTGAGTCTGTGGGCTATGGTGAATGTGGTTCTACCGCGCGCAAGCGTTTCAAGCGAGGTCTGTACCAGCTTTTCGCTTTCGTTGTCAAGCGCGCTGGTCGCCTCGTCAAGAATGAGTATTGGCGGGTCTTTGAGGAAGACACGCGCGATGGAAATTCTCTGCTTCTGTCCGCCCGAAAGCTTGACGCCGCGCTCTCCCACGTAGGTGTCGTAACCGTCGGGAAGAGAAGTGATAAATTCGTGAGCGCCCGCAAGTACGGCTGCCTTTTCTATTTCCTCATCGGTGGCGTTCTGCTTACCGTAAGCTATATTTTCTTTGATGCTTCCCGAGAAGAGATACACGTCCTGCGCAACAACTCCGATGTGTGCTCTGAGCGATGCGGTCGATATATCCTTGATATCCACACCATCTATAAGTATAGCGCCCGAGCTCACCTCGTAAAATCTCGGGATAAGTGAGCAAAGCGTGGTCTTGCCGCCGCCCGACGGGCCAACGAGAGCAATACTCTCACCGGATTTGACCTTCAGGTCAAGGTGTGAAAGAACGTTTTTGTTGTTGCTTTCATAAGAGAAAGAAACGTCCTTGAACTCTATCTTGCCGTCTACCTTTTCGATGGTCTGCGCGTCGATAGCGTCCTTTATGTCGGGCTCGATATCCATTATCTCGCAAAAGCGCTCGATGCCGGTTATTCCTCGCTGGAACTGCTCCCCAAATTCCACTATTCTTCGTATCGAGGTGAGCAGGGTGGTAACGAACATAAGATATGCCACGTAGTCTGCCGCGCTTATCTTGCCGTTGAGCATAAATATAGCGCCCGCGACCACGACTACGATATACATAAGACCGTCAAAGAAGCGTGTGGAGGAGTGGAATCCCGCCATTATATGGTATACCTTGGTCTTTATCTTAAGGAACTTTTTGTTTCCCTTATCAAACTTTTCTTCCTCAAGGGCTTCGTTGGCAAAGGATTTTACAACCCTTATTCCAAGCAGGCTGTCCTCTATTTGTGAGTTGAGCTCGCCCACCTGAGCGCGGGATTCCTTGAATCCCGCCTTCATTCTTCTGTTGAACATCATAAGCACTATTATCATCGGGGGAATGATAGAGAAGACTATGAGGGTGAGAGGGATACTCATCGTGCAGAGTATGATAAACGAGCAGATTATCTTTATAGCGGCGATAAAGAATTCCTCGGGACAGTGGTGCGCGAATTCGGTGACGTCAAAAAGGTCGCTCGTTATACGCGACATAAGAGTGCCCACCTTGGCGTTGTCGTAGTATGAGAAGGATAGCTTCTGCAAGTGCCCGAAGAAATCCCTTCTCATATCGGTCTCTATCTTAGTACCCATAATGTGACCTACCGAGGACATATAATAGTTCGCGGCGGTGTCTATCAATCGCAGGAAAAGATACAAAATGCCAAAGCCAACTATCATTTTAAGCGTAAGCGACATCACCTCGGCGGTCGCGGCATCTGTTATCTGTCTTACGATAAGAGGGAGTATAAGCTCGCAAACCGTGGTCAGAGAGGCGCAGAGCAGGTCTACTATCATTATCCATTTGTATTTTTTGTAATAGGGCAAAAATCTTTTTATCAACCCTATGCTGTTACCTTTTTTTCTTTTGGGCATCTATCTTCTCCATTCAAAACATATTAAAAGCAAAGACAATTTTAACATAAGCAAAAAGGTTTGTCAAGGGTAGAGAAATATGTTGATTTATTTTGAGAAGTGTGGTAAAATGGATAAAAAGAGGGGTGAGAAATATGAGTAATAATGAAAAATTGGAATTTATTATGGCGGCGCAGAAAAATATAGCGCTTATAGCTCACGATAATAAAAAGCAGGAGCTTATCGATTGGTGCTTGAAGAACAAGGAGATCCTTGAGCATCACTTTCTTTGCGGAACGGGAACTACCGCGAAGATGGTGGCAGAGAGAACCGGGCTTCCCGTCAGAGGATTTAATAGTGGACCTTTAGGGGGAGATCAGCAGATAGGCGCTCGGATAGTTGACGGAAAGATAGACATAGTGATATTCTTTTCCGATCCGCTTACGGCGCAGCCGCACGATCCCGATGTAAAGGCGCTTCTTCGTATAGCGCAGGTGTATGATATACCGATGGCTAATAATAAGGCGACCGCGGATTTTATAATCACCAGCCCGTATATGGACGGTACATATACGCACGACCTGAGCGATTTTAAGAAGATAGTCAGCGAGAGGGCAAAGAGCTTATAAAGAGAGATCGTTTGCGGCTCGGAAAAATTCATATAAAAGAAAAAATACCCTTGACAAATAAATAATACTGTGGTAAAATAACGAGGATGCTTGATCCGAGATCAAGCATCCTCGTGTAGTTTTATATGTAAACAGTATGCATCACGGAGGGTTATATCGGCTTTGCCGATGAACCGCGCAGTGGATTCTCTTGCCTACGGCAACCGAGCCACTTCGATAACCCTCCGTGTTTACACGGAGGGTTATCGAAGTGGTCATAACGAGGCGGTCTTGAAAACCGTTTGGGAGCAATCCCACGTGGGTTCGAATCCCACACCCTCCGCCAACAAAAAAGTCCATTTGTCTTGAGACAAATGGACTTTTTTGAATGATGTTTGCCTTCGGCAAATGATATTGGCTTTGCCAATGATTACGGCTTCGCCTAATGATGTGTGCCTAACGGCACATTGAGGCAAACATCGCATCATTGCGACCAACGGGAGCAACATCATTTTGAGCGAGGCGAAAAACATCATATCGCTGCAAGGCGATGCATCATTTGAAATACAAGCGGTTTTGTCATATAATCGATTTAGAAATATCGAAAGAAGAACTGTTGTTTATCCACTCCAAACCATTGACAAAATGGCAAAAATATGGTAATATAAACTGTATTTTTGTGTGCTCGCCGTATGATTTTCAGAAAAAGGCAAATCCTAACATTATTATCGATATCTTGGATCACATAATGTAAAGGAGAAGACCATGGGTGAGATAAGGCTTTTGGACTGTACGCTTAGAGATGGCGGATATATCAACGATTGGAATTTCGGTCACGATAATCTGGTCAACGTGTTTGAGCGTCTTGTAGATGCGGGCGTTGATATTATTGAGGTGGGGTTTCTCGATGAGCGCCGCAAGTTTGATATAAATCGCAGCATTATGCCCGACACCGAAAGTGTCGGCAGAATATTCGGCGAGCTTGACAGAAAGAGCTCTATGGTCGTTGGTATGATAGATTACGGCACTTGTTCGCTTTCCAATATCTTACCTGCCGAGGATAGCTTTCTTGACGGAATTCGCGTCATTTTCAAAAAGCATCTGCGAGAGCAGGCTATGGAGTACTGCGGAGAGCTCGGAGCACTTGGATATAAGGTCTTCGCTCAGCTCGTATCTGTAACCAGCTATGATGACGGCGAGATGCTTGACCTTGTGCGCCTTGCGAACAAGTATAAGCCCTATGCCGTATCAATGGTGGACACCTACGGACTTATGCACCAGAACAATCTGATGCACTATTTCAAGCTTCTTGACGATAATCTTGACCCGGCTATCGGTCTTGGATACCACGCGCACAACAATTTTCAGATGGGATACGCCAACTGTATCGCAATGCTTTCGAACAAGATAGAGCGGACTATGATAGTTGACGGCTCTGTTTACGGAATGGGGAAGAGCGCGGGTAACGCGCCGACCGAGCTTATAGCTATGCATATGAATGCCTCGCTTGGCAAGGATTATCGCATCTCGCAAATGCTTGAGGCGATAGACTCAAGCATCATTCAGTTCTATGCCCCTGCGGCGTGGGGGTACAATATGTTTTATTACCTTGCCGCGTCGAACGACTGTCACCCGAGCTATGTGGCATATCTGATGGACAAGCGTACGCTCTCTGTCAGGTCTATCAACGAGATACTCGGAAGGCTTGAGGGCGAGAAAAAGCTCCTTTACGATAAGAACTATATCGAGAAGCTTTACCTTGACTACGAAAAGAACGAGATAAATGATGAAGAAGACAGACTTGCTTTAGTAAAAGTGCTTAAGGGTAGAAAAATTCTTATCATCGGCCCGGGTGCTACTATGGAGTCGGATGCCGCTCGGGAGAGGATACTTGATTACGTCAGAGAAGAGAAGCCAACGGTCATATCGGTGAATTATATTCCGAAGTCATTTCGCCCCGATTATGTGTTTTTGAGCAATTCAAAGCGATATCTTCAGCTTGCCTCAAAGCTCAGCCGCACGAGGCAGATGATAATTGCAACCTCTAATCTTACAGAAACCACCGATGGGGCGTTTGCCTACCGCCTTAATTACGGGTCGCTGATAGACCTTGATACCGATATTATCGACAACTCTCTGGTGATGCTGCTCAAAGCGCTTATCGGCATTGGAATTGACAAGGTGAGCTTGGCGGGATTTGACGGATATTCCGCTATCAAACAGAACTATGTCCGCGAGGATATGGAATATGACTTTATTAAGGACAAGGCAAAATATCTGAATTCATACGTGAGGGGATTTCTCCGAAGCGTTAAGGATAAGATAACGGTTGAGTTTTTGACAAGATCGCGCTATAGCGATCGACTATAAATGATTTACATCTTTGTATTTTCAAAAATTGAAATTTAAGGATAGTAAATATGAAGATAAAGCTTGCGAAATACGTTGCCGAATTTTTAGTGCGGCAGGGAATTGAGGACTGCTTTATGGTTACGGGCGGAGGGGCTATGCACCTCGATGACGCCCTTGGACACGAGAGGGGATTGCGGTGTATTTTTAATCACCACGAGCAGGCGTGCTCGATAGCCGCCGAGGGATATACGCGTATGACGAATAAGCTCTGCGCCGTCTGCGTCACGAGCGGACCGGGCGGAACTAACGCTATCACGGGCGTTATGGGCGCTTGGCTCGATTCGATCCCTATGCTTGTCCTTTCGGGACAGGTGAAGAGAGAAACTACCGCGTGGAGCTGTGCCGAGCTTGGTCTGCGCCAGCTCGGAGATCAGGAATTTGACATTATAAATTCGGTATCAAATATGACAAAATACGCGGTGATGGTAACAGATCCGCTTGATATCGCGTACCATCTTGAAAAGGCTGTTTACCTTGCGACAAGCGGAAGGGGAGGTCCTGTATGGCTCGATATCCCGCTTGACGTGCAGGGCGCGTTTGTTGAAACCGATGCGCTCCGTCACTTTAACGCCGATATAGAATATCCTTGGCAAGTGCCAAGGGTTACAGAAAGCCTTGCGAAAAGTATTCTTGAGAAGATAAGAAAAGCTAAAGCACCCCTTATCCTTGCGGGTACGGGCATACGGCTTGGCGGAGCTGAGGAAAAGCTCCTTGCGCTGCTTGATAAGCTTCGCATACCCGTGGTAACGGCTTGGAACGCGGGCGATACGGTCGCTTACGACAACCCTTATTTTGCGGGAATGCCGGGAACTGTGGGAACTCGCGCGGGAAATTTTGCGGTACAGCAGTGTGATCTGCTGCTCAGCCTTGGCTGCCGTTTGAATATCCGTATGATAGGGTATAATCGCTATGATTTTGCAAGGAATGCGTATAAGATAATCGTGGATATCGACCCGAGAGAACTTATAAAGCCAACGATACGCCCCGATATGCCGATAAATGCCGATGTGAGCGACCTTCTCGATAAGCTTCTTGAAGGGGATTATACTCCTGTGGATTCTCATTCAAGGTGGCTTGATTGGTGTCGTGAGCTTGTTTACAAGTACCCCGCGGCGTGTGAAGAATACCGTCACGGGGGAGCGCCGATAAATCCCTATATATTTATTGATAAGCTCTTTGAGCGGCTGACGCCCGATGACCGCATAGTTTGCGGAAACGGAAGCGCGTGTGTCGTTACCTTTCAGGCGGCTAAGATAAAGCAGGGGCAGAGAATGTTTACAAATTCGGGTTGTGCGGCTATGGGGTACGGACTACCCGCGGCGCTTGGCGTAGCGGTGTCTGACAACACTCGGCGCACGGTCTGCATCGACGGTGACGGAAGCCTGATGATGAATCTTCAGGAGCTTGCAACCGTGGCGCACAATAAGCTCAATATAAAGCTTTTCATTATAAATAATAACGGATATCACTCGATACGGCAGACACAGACAAACCTCTTCGGCTCACCTCTTATAGGTGTTGACGGAAAGAGTGGCATAGGCTTTCCCGATTTTGAGAAGCTATGTGACGCGTTCGGTCTTGCTTATTACAGATTTGACTGTGAGAGAGATGCTGATGACGTAATAGCCGAGGTCCTTGCTTCCGACGGCCCTGCCGTCTGCGAGGTCGTTGTTGATACCAAGCAGAATTTCGCACCCAAATCGTCCTCAAGGGTACTGCCCGACGGACGCATCGTGTCACCCTCGCTAAACGATATGTCGCCATTTCTTGACCGCGAGGAATTCAGGCGCATTACCGAAACAAAATTTTAAATTTTTCACACATAAGTATGTCAAAATCTGTGGATACAGCCGCAGGCTGTATCCACAGTAATAATAGATTGAAAGGAACATAAAAAAATGAAAGCTGTAGTAACCGTTGTTGGACATGATAACAAGGGAATAATTGCAAAGGTAAGCTCAAAGTGCGCCGAGGTAGGCGCGAATATAACCGAGATATCACAGAGTGTTCTTAAGGAATACTTTGCGATGATAATGGTTATAGACATCGAGGGGATAAATATGGCGTTTACCGATTTTGTGGACGACATGAGAAAGCTTGGTGAGGAGAACGATCTCGATATCCGCACCATGCACGAAGACATATTCAACTCAATGCACAGAATATGAGGCGCGACGATGATAAACATTAACATAAACGATATTCTTGAAACGATAAATATGATAAAAGAGGAAAATCTGGATATCAGAACGATAACCATGGGTATTTCTCTTTATGATTGCGCCTCGGACGACGTGGGCGTTGTTTGCGACAGGATATATGATAAGATAACAAAGACGGCAGAGAATCTTGTCAGCGTTGGCTGTGACATAGAAAAGGAGCTTGGTATACCGATAATCAATAAGCGAGTTTCGGTAACTCCTATATCGCTCGTCGGCGGTAAATATTCCCCCGATGATTACGTACGTATAGCCAAAACGCTTGACAGAGCGGCTGATACGCTTGGAATAAACTTTATCGGCGGATACGGCGCGCTCGTTCAGAAGGGCTTTACAAACAATGCCGCGAATCTCATAGAGTCTATCCCTTACGCGCTATCCGAAACTAACCTTGTATGCTCGTCAGTAAACGTGGCGTCTACAAAAGCGGGTATCAATATGGACGCGGTGGCAAAGATGGGTAGTATAATAAAAAAGACCGCGTACCTTACCAGAGATAAGGAGTCTATAGGTTGCGCTAAGCTCGTTGTGTTTGCAAACGTCCCTGAGGATAACCCCTTTATGGCGGGCGCGTTCCACGGTGTGGGAGAGGCGGAGAGTGTTGTCAGCGTTGGCGTATCGGGTCCCGGAGTTGTAAATTCGGCTATCCGTCGCGCGGGACAGTGCGACTTCTCAACTCTTGCCGAGATAATCAAGAAAACGGCATTTAAGATAACCAGAATGGGACAGCTCGTAGCCACCGAGGCTTCAAAAAGACTTGGTGTGCCCTTTGGAATAGTTGACCTCTCTCTCGCTCCGACCCCCGCGGTTGGCGACTCGGTAGCGCATATACTCGAGGCTATGGGACTTGAAAAGTGCGGCGGACACGGAACTACCGCGGCGCTTGCTCTTCTCAATGACGCAGTCAAGAAGGGCGGAGTTATGGCGTCCTCGCACGTTGGCGGACTTTCGGGCGCGTTTATCCCGGTATCCGAGGACGCGGGAATGATAGACGCAGTAGAGTGCGGAGCGCTCTCGCTTGAAAAGCTTGAGGCTATGACGGCGGTATGCTCGGTCGGACTTGATATGATAGCTATCCCCGGAGATACTCCCGAGGAGGTCATCTGCGGAATAATCGCCGACGAGATATCTATAGGTGTGGCAAACACCAAGACAACGGCGGTCAGAGTTATACCCGCATACGGTAAAAAGGCAGGGGAGAGCGTTGTATTCGGCGGACTTTTGGGATATGCTCCCATTATGAAGCTGAGCGACTATTCCTGCGCCGACTTTATCGCGCGCGGAGGAAGAATACCCGCTCCGATACATTCGCTTAAAAACTAAAAATTTCAAGGGAGAACCTTTTAAGGAGCGGGTATGACCCGCAGCAAATAAAAATCGGCAGAGAGATTGTTTTCTCTGCCGATTTGTGTTATAATGGTGCTAACAAAAAGCCTCGCCCTTTGGGAGAGGTGGCGGCGTAGCCGACGGAGAGGGCTTTTATAAATATTAACACTTCTATAAATCCCAATTTATCGAAAAGAATAATACCCCCGACAGACCGTTAAAAATCTGTCGGGGGTAATCTTTATATTTGTATTTATTCCTCAGTTTCTTCGTTTTCCTCGTCTATTTTTACGTCCTCTGCCGATTTCTGACGCTCTTCCTTAGCCTCTGCTATCTTCTCCTTGAGCTGCTTTATCTGCTCTCTGAGCTCGTCTATCTCGGCTATAACCTTGGATATCTCCTCGGCGTGCGAGGTGTCGAATTTGAGCTGCTTATAGGTAAGCTTTCCAAGCACCTCAAAGCGGTCGCCAAGCTTTGCGTTAAGGGTCTTCAGCTTGATGTTCATAGAAGCGCTGTCTGCAAGCTCGCCCGCCTTCTTGATAGTTTTATTAGCCGCGCGGCTTACGTTTAATTTTATGTCGTTCCAGTTAGCCATAAATATCTCCTTATATTAAAAATTTAGTTGTCTTTTCGTTCTTTTCTTGATGGACGGCGTTCCTTCATCTTTATCTTGAAAAGCTCCTCTGCGGCAAGGCGCGCCTTGGCAACGATGGGATTTTCCGATGTTGGGAAGCAGTAGAAGAGTTGACGGCTGTTTCCTATCGATATCATATCGCCTATCTCGTACCAGAAGTAGTCGGCGTTAAGGCAGTAGGATGCGAGAGGGGATTGCGAGTAATCAAGCTCTCCGTCAGCGCCTGTGAGCCGGAAGCCCTCGGAATTGTGAACAAGATGCCCCGCGCCTATGTGATAAAGTGCGCTTTGGTCGACCATCATGTATATATCCACGTCTGTATCGAGCAGATAGCGTCCCTCTTCAAGCTCGGCTCTGACCTGCTCACGCTCCCAACGATACCAATCGGGCACGTGTGTGAAGGCAGAGTCGCCGTCAAGTGCCCTCAGAGCGCCAAGCTCGGTCAGCTCGTATTGCTTGCCGCAAGCCGAGCAACTAAGCAAAGTTCCTTTTCCTACGTTAGTACCCTCGGACATACAGTGCGGACATTTATAAAGCACACGCTCAAGACCGTCGGCTCTGAAATCCTCGTCTATCACTATATTGTTTTCCTGCTGCCACTTGAAGCTGTCAAAGGAAAACGCGGCGTTTATCTTCTCGTTTATCTCGTCGGCGCTGAGAGCTTCTATATCTTCCTTTGAAAGAAGATATGTAACGTCGGCGCTTATATCGACCTCTCTGTGGCGGAGCATGTTGTAAAGCGGTTCTCTTGAAAAAGCGCCCTTTGTTATCAGCGTGACAACGGGGACTTTGAGCATTTTTGCAAGCCTTCCGAGACTGTCGGGGAGTGTGGTTGCCGTTCCGTCAAAGGAATATCCCGCCTCGGGGTACATAAGCACCGAGGAGCGAAGCTCCTTTACGGCGTATGACATATCGCGCAAAAGGGTGATGTCTGCAACGAATTTCTGCGTGGGAATACAGCCTATCTGGCGCATAAGCCATCCCTTGCCCACAAAAGCGTCTGTGGTGCAGACGGTGGAGAATGGGCGGGGAAAGAGATAGCTTGCGGCTATCTGCAGGTCAATAAAGCTCGAGTGGTTCATAAGTATAAGGCAGGGCTCTTTCTTGCCGAGCTTATCCATACCGAACTCGTTGAACTTCATATTATTGCGCTTCAGATTTATTGCGGAGAGTATCTTTATGAGGGTTCTGAAGAAAATATTTATCTTCTTTGGCTTTTTGTGCTTCGGGATAGGCAGAGCCATTACCTCGGAGTAGCTTTTTTCAATAATTTTTATCTTCATAAAGTCGTCCCCTTACAATGAGATTTGTTTATATACTAATTTTAACCTAAATCGGCAATAAAATCAATAGCTTTTTAAATTTGCAATAAAAAAAGCACAACGGTTGACGTTACTGCGCGTTTGATATCATAAGATTGATATTCCGCAGGATCCGATGACCATTGTGCGTGACGCTGTGGAGTTGGTGCCGCCGACAGCCTATTCATTATACTACCCATTTTTAATTTTGTAAATATCCAATTTAGACGATTTTTTGTCGAAAAATTCGTGCAAAAAGATACACGATAGAAAAAAACAACAAAAAGGCGGGGTTATTTGGTGCAATTATACATTAAATTCAATTTTAGGTCGTGGTGGTGTCGTACAAATAATTTCCAAATGCAGATGCGATGCTTAAAAAATATAATAAGTTATCATACTATTGAAAAAAAGGTCGAAATGTGTTATTATATTAGTAGAATGTAAGAGCCCTCGGAGGTTTTATGGATATTAGTGAAAAAATGACAGATCGCGCGGTGCTTGTGGGCATCGTGGGCAGAGGCGAGAGCGAGGAAGCGGTACAGAAAAGTATGGACGAGCTTGAGCGCCTTCTCGATACCGCTGGCGGAGAAGCCATAGCGCGGCTTACTCAGAATAAAGAAACGCCCGACCCGCGAACCCTTATCGGTAGCGGAAAGGTGGCAGAGCTTGCCTATATCTGCGCTTGTAATGACGCAACACTTGTTGTGTTTGATTGCGACCTCTCACCGTCGCAGATAAGAAATATTGAGGATATAGTAGGGGATAAGGTCAGAGTTATAGACCGCTCAATGCTGATCCTTGATATCTTCGCGCTTCACGCGGTCAGCGGAGAGGGAAAGCTTCAGGTAGAGCTGGCACAGCTCAAATATACCGCGCCAAGACTTGTGGGTCACGGAGCGGATATGTCAAGGCTGGGAGGCGGAATAGGAACGCGAGGACCGGGTGAGAGCAAGCTTGAGTCGGACAGACGTCATATGCGCCGCCGCATCTCGGCGCTTGAGGAGCAGATAGCCGAGATGGATAAGAACCGCACCACTATGAGGGCGGCAAGGGATAGGAGCGGCATACCGAAGATAGCTATCGTGGGATACACCAACGCGGGTAAATCCACGCTGCTCAATAAAATGACCGATGCGGGGATATTGGCTGAGGATAAGCTCTTCGCAACTCTTGACCCGACCACCAGAAAATACGAGCTGCCCTGTGGGGAAACGGTGTTGCTTACAGATACGGTCGGATTTATCAATAAGCTTCCGCACCACTTAATAAGCGCCTTTCGCTCTACCCTTGAGGAGGCGTGCTATGCAGATATACTTCTCATAATAATAGACGCGTCCGACCCCGAATACCGAGCAAGGCTTGAGGTGACCGAAAATCTTCTCGGAGAGCTTGGAGCGGGCGGAAAGCCCACGATATACGTCTTTAACAAGTGCGACCTTGGCGTTGCCGAGTTTATGGGCGTGGGTAACAAATCGGCAAGTGATAACGTCGTGTATATATCGGCGAGAACCGGGCAGGGACTTAATCTTCTTGTAGAGAAGATAGAAGGATTTATACTTGACGGTAAAAAGCGCGTTGTATATAATATCCCAAATTCTGAGGCGGGGGCGTTGAACCTTCTTTATAAGAACGCCACGGTCGAAGAGGTTGAGTACGGAAGCGAATATATTACCGTAACGGCTCTTGCCGATGCTAAGGCAAGGGGACTTATGAAAAAGTACGCCGCGGAGGGTTACGGCGAGGCGGACGACAAGGAAGATTGGGAGTAGATAGGGGGACTATCGATTGAACGATAAAAATTATTATACCACGGTAGAGCACGAGGCGTCTGCCGAGTTTGAGGAGAGAAGATCTGTTTTTATCGGGTACGCAGCTCCTGTGTCAAGCGCTGAGGAAGCGATGGAGTTTGTTAAAAAGATAAAAAAGGAGAATTCCGACGCAACGCATAACGTGTACGCCTATCATCTTGAGGGAGGCAGAGTAGCCAAGTATTCCGACGACGGAGAGCCGCAGGGAACTGCGGGAATGCCTGTGCTTGATACCATAAGGAAAAGCGAGGTCGACGGCGTTTGCGTTGTGGTCACAAGATATTTTGGCGGCATACTTCTGGGCGCGGGCGGACTTGTGAGGGCATATGCCCACGCCGCAAAGATAGCTCTTGAGGCGGCAAATATAATAACCTACGAAAAATACGAGGTCTTTACGCTCAGGTGCGGCTATTCCGAATATCAAAAATATCTCCCCGTGCTGAGCGCTGCGGGCGCGGTGATAGACGATACCGTTTTCGAGGCTGATGTAAAGGTGGTCTTTGCGATAAAGCACGGAGTTGCCGAGGGGCTGTTGCCCAAGATATCCGAGATATCATTTGGAAAATATCTTCCCGTAAAGGATGGAGAACGGTTTGATTACAGATAGGGTTTTCTGTGGATTTAAAAAAGTCTTAGTTGTTGTAATTTTGGCGGCGTTATTATTCTGTCTCTGGTCCTGCGAGGAAAAGGAGAAGGATGATACATACGAGGAGATTCTTTCCTCTATAAGCTCGGCGCTTGAAGAGGATGCCGATAAGATAGAAAAATATCAGGTTATCGTTGCCAAAGGATGTTCATCCGAGATATACGAAGCGGCAAAGTGTATTTGCGACAAGATCAAGGATAAGACGGGTGTTTATTCCGAGCTTTGCTATGACAGCGACGGGGTGAGCAATTCCACAAAGGTCTGCTGCGTGCTTGTTGGCAAAAGCAAGTATACCGATGGATTTTTGATGGATTATAAGGTAAATGATTTTGGGTATTGCTATGTTGAGGGAACTGTCTTTGTGGGCGGAATTTCCGAAGAGGCGACACTCAAGGCAATATCGAAGTTTTACGGGGATATCCTTGAACGTGACGGAAAAACCTTGATAAAAAAGAGTGACAGCTTTTATAGCAAGGGCGAATATGAGATGGGTTACGTAGAGCTCAACGGAGTTGAGCTGGGAAAGTACGTTATAGCTTATGATCCGAATAATAAGGCGGCGTATTCCGAAGCGCTCTCGCTTCGCGATGAGATATCCGAGCGAACAGGGTATTATCTGAATATAATTAAGGGTAACAGCTCACTTGGACAATCAAAGGCGATATGTGTGGGAAAAAGTGTCCTCAATGATGCGGACAACGCAAAATGCGCTGAAAACGAGGTCAAAATAATTCCTTATACAAACGGGATTTCGATACTGTCTGATACCCAATACGGACTAAGTCTGGGTATATCAAAATTTAAGGATATCCTCTTTGAGGCTGACCTCTCGGGAGAAAATTATCTTTCGATAGATCAAACGATGCACCTATCGTTTTCGGCTCTGCCCGTGGAGATATTTGATATTGATTTTACCGGGTCCGCTATGGAGCTTGATGAAATGAAAGATCTCTTGTATATGATGAGATCAAGGGGGTCTGACTTTATCAGAGTTGTCGGAGCTAATGAGACATTGATAAAAAATCTTTCAAATTATTGCTCAGGTGTATATGAGGTCAATAAGGTGGGAGATGGGGATAATGCTGTATATTATTTTTATTTGACGGAAAAATACAGCTTGGAATCGGCTTTAAATAAGGGCTCCGGGGAGCTTGAAGCCACGCACTTTGTTTACGCCTCCAAGCTGAGTACGGTGAAGATAGATATATTGGAGATATCCGCGAGCGAGCGTGAGAGCAAGGAGCTGGCGGCAGAAGCGGCAAAGCTACTCGAGGGACTTTTGAGGGACAGAAAAATAAAAATGCTGATGATCGCCTCACCCTTTGAGGGCGCTGCGGAGAATTTGTTTGCTGATGAAATTGCCCCCATATCCTGTGTGTCTGCTTTGTGTGGCGCTCCCGAGCTTCTTTGGCATCGCGTATATCTGGCAGGAGAAGCGTTTGATATAGCTGATTGCCGTGCCGAGAAATGCTACACTACACAGCTATATTTTAAAAATATTATGATATATTGGGAATAAGATCAAAAGGACGGTGTTCAGATGACCAACAGAGAAAAAATTACAGAAGAGATGCAGAACAGAGCAACAAGAAAGGTAAAAAGCAAGGCTAAGCGGAAGGCAAGATCAAAGATAAAAAGGATACACCCCCTCAGCTTTGTGATATGGATACTTTGCCTTGCGCTTGGAGCGGGGCTTGGAGTAGGAGCGTACAGGGTAGTAAGCGCCAACGACCGCTTTGTTGTCCGCGGAGAGAAGAGCTACGTTCTTCCCATAGGCACAGAAGTGACCTACAAGGATAAGGGAGTACAGATAATATCCTTTGGCAGAGATATTTCCGACAAAGTACAGATAGAAACAAATCTAACCGAAACAGACGAGGACGGGGTATATACGATAGACACCTCGGTTGGCGGAGAATATTATATCATATATACCGTTGACGATATAAAGTACGGCGAGATACAAAGAGTAAGGACTATAACGGTTAAAGGAGAAAACTGATGGCAAGAAAGAAGAAATTTTCAAAGGGTCTAACAGTTTTTCTGGCAGTTCTTTGTCTTATCGTTGGAACTGCGGGCGGATTTTTTGCCTACTTCAAGCTCACGCTTCCCACAGACTCGGACAGCTATGTAAGCGGAGATCTTGTTATAAACTTTCTGGAGCTTGGAAACAAGTATACGGGAGATTGCACCTACATAAAGGCGGGCGGTAACGATATACTTATCGACGCGGGCTCGCGCGTGTCAAGTATTCCCACGATAGATAATTATCTTAAGGAATACGTGACAGACGGTACGCTTGAATATGTAATCGTAACACACGCGCATCAGGATCACTATGCGGGATTTGCCACAAATGAGAAGACAGACAGCATATTTGACCTTTATCAGTGCGAGGTGATAATAGACTTTTCGCAGATAGAGCAGGGCAAGGAAGATCAGGCGATGTACAAGAATTATGTCCGTGAGCGTGACGCCGAGATAGAAAAGGGCGCTACGCACTACACGGCGAGGGAGTGCATCGAGCAGGGTAAAAACAAATTTGACCTTGGCGCGGGAATAGAGCTTGAGATACTTGACAGCTATTTTTACTACAATGAGGGCGAGAGTGAGAACGATCACTCGGTATGCACTATGATAAATCAGGGAGACAGACACTTCCTCTTCACGGGCGACCTTGAGGAAGAGGGAGAGGAGATGCTCATAGAGATGAACGACCTGCCCGAGGTAACGCTTTATAAGGCGGGACACCACGGCTCAAAGACTTCCTCTTGCTCGGCGTTTCTTGAGGTGATAAAGCCCGAGATAGTCTGCGTTTGCTGCTGTTGCGGAAGCCCCGAATATACAGATAAGGCCTCAAATCAGTTCCCGACACAGGCATTTATCGATAGGATAGCCCCATACACCGAGCTTGTTTACGTAACCACCATAAGTGTTGAGAAGGATTACGAGAAGAACAAATTTGAGTCTATGAACGGGAACATTCAGGTGATATCCGATTCGGGCAAGGTAAGGGTCGAGTGCAGTAATAACGACACGGTCCTGAAGGACACCAAATGGTTTAAGGAAAACCGACGATGTCCCGACGATTGGAAATAAAAATAGAGAAATAATAAAGTATAAAAGTAAATGAAAATGTGAGTCGGTAGGGGCTGGCGCCCTCGACAGCCCTAAAATGTGAAGCATAATTAATTTACGCGTAGATGGGTCGTCGTGGGCGCCGACCCCTACCACTTTGTTTCATCTAAAGGTTGACAACGCCATCTCCGCCCGTGTCATCCTCGAACGAGATGTTTTCCCCGAGATTCTTCGCTTCGCTCGAGAATGACAGCGGGGAAAACATCACTGTGAAGGATCTCGGGCGGAAATTAAAAGATAAATTTTTAGATGAAACAACGTACTACCGTACATAATAATATAATATATCCAAAAAAGATATCCCCTCGTTTATAATACGAGGGGATATTTATCGTTTTACTTCTTTAATTTTTGGAGCGCCGAGAGGACACCATCAAGGTTTTCACGGTATTTCTCAAGCTTTGCGCGTTCAGCGTCAACAACTGCCGCGGGAGCTTTTGCAACGAAGCCTTCATTAGAAAGCTTCTTTTCAATTCGCTCTATCTCGCCAAGCAGCTTTTTGTGCTCACCCTCGAGTCTTGCTATCTCCTTTTCGGTGTCAACAAGGTCGGAGAGGGGAAGGAATATCGTAGCCGAGTCGGTTATTATCTGTACCGCTCCGTCAGCCTCGATTTCAAAGCTTTCGGCAACCTCGACCTCAGAGGCAGACGCCAGACGTGCGAAGAATATAGCCGAGCGCTCGTTGAAGGAGTCGGTATACTTAGTTGCTATATATACCTTTGCCTTGCGAGAGGGAACTACGTTCATTTCGTTACGTCTTGTTCTTATCGCCTTGATAGCCGCTATGACCCTTGCCATAGACTCGGCATCGCTCTCAAAGCAGAGCGCGGGGTCGTACTTGGGATAAGCCGATATCATAATGCTCTCGTCATCGTGAGGCAAGGACTGATATATCTCCTCGGTGATAAAGGGCATAAAGGGGTGCAGGAGCTTCAGCGTACCTGTGAGTACGTAAGCGATAACCTTCTGAGCCACGGTGTTCTGCGCCGTGTCCTTCTCGGAAAGACGTGACTTTGAAAGCTCTATATACCAGTCGCAGAATACGTCCCAGGTGAAGTCGTAGATAGAAGCGAGCGCAACGCCCACCTCGAACTTGTCAAGCGCCGAGGTCACGTTTGCAACGAGTGTGTTGAACTCGTTGAGTATCCATTTGTCTTCCTGTGAAAGCTCAGCCTCATTGGGAAGTGTAACTTCGTCTATGGTAAGGTTCATTCTTACGAAACGCGAAGCGTTCCAGAGCTTGTTGGCAAAGTTTCTTGCAGCCTCTATCTTTTCGTCCGAGAAACGCATATCGTTTCCGGGCGAGTTTCCTGTAGCGAGGGCGTATCTGAGCGCGTCCGCGCCGTATTTGTCTATTATCTCAAGCGGGTCTATACCGTTGCCCAAGGACTTGGACATCTTTCTGCCCTGTGCGTCACGCACAAGACCATGGATAAATACGGTAGAGAAGGGCGCTTTGCCCATGTGCTCAAGACCCGAGAATATCATTCTCGCGACCCAGAAGAAGATTATATCGTATCCCGTAACCAGAACGCTTGTGGGATAGTATTTCTTAAGCTCCTCTGTCTGCTCGGGCCAACCGAGGGTAGAGAAGGGCCAGAGTGCCGACGAGAACCAGGTATCAAGAACGTCGTTCTCCTGGTGTACGGGTTTTCCACACTTAGGACAGGTGGTTATATCTTCCTTGGAAACGGTCATCTCGCCGCAGCTGTCGCAGTAGAATGCGGGGATACGGTGACCCCACCAGAGCTGACGGGAAATACACCAGTCATGAACGTTTTCCATCCAATTTATATAGGTCTTGCTGAAGCGCTCAGGCTCAAATTTTACAGTTCCGTCGCGAACAACGTCAAGTGCGGGCTTTGCAAGGGGCTCCATCTTAACGAACCACTGGTTAGAGGTGATAGGCTCAACGGTGGTCTTGCAACGGTAGCAAGAACCTACGTTATGCGCGTGGGGAACTGTCTTTATAAGATATCCCATAGCGTCGAGGTCGGCAACAAGCGCCTTGCGGCACTCATATCTGTCCATACCCTCGTATTTACCCGCATATGCGTTCATCGTGGCATCGTCGTTCATAACCTTTATCTGCTCAAGGTTATGGCGCTGACCAACGAGGAAGTCGTTGGGGTCGTGCGCGGGGGTTATCTTAACACAGCCCGTACCAAAGCCTATCTCAACGTAGTCGTCGGCGATAACGGGTATCTCTCTGTTTACTATCGGGAGTATAAGTGTCTTTCCAATAAGATGCTTGGTAGCCTCGTCCTCGGGGTTTACCGCAACGGCGGTATCTCCAAACATAGTTTCGGGACGAGTGGTAGCTATCTCAACGTATCCGTCCTCACCCTTTATAGGGTATCTGATGTGCCAGAAGAAGCCTTCCTGCTCGGAATATTCTACCTCGGCGTCAGAGAGGGCGGTTACACAGTGAGGACACCAGTTTATTATTCTGTTTCCTCTGTATATAAGACCCTTGTCGTAAAGATTTACAAAGACCTCGCGAACCGCTTTCGAGCAGCCCTCGTCCATAGTAAATCTCTCGCGCGACCAGTCGCAGGAAGCGCCCAGCTTCTTAAGCTGACTTATTATGCGGTTTCCGTACTGGTTCTTCCAATCCCACACGCGCTCAAGGAATTTTTCTCTTCCAAGGTCATAGCGGGTGAGCCCCTCGTTCACGCGGAGCTGCTCCTCGACCTTTATCTGAGTTGCGATACCCGCGTGGTCAGTTCCGGGCACCCAAAGTGTGTTGAATCCCTGCATTCTCTTATAGCGAACAAGGATATCCTGAAGAGTTTCGTCAAGGGCGTGTCCCATGTGGAGCTGTCCTGTAACGTTTGGGGGCGGGATAACGACAGAGAAGTGCGGAGCGGAATTATTTACGTCGGGGGTGAAATAGCCCTTATCCGACCAGTTTTTGTATATTCTGTCCTCAAATTCAGAGGGGGAATATACCTTTGGCAATTCATGATACGAATTCATAAAGATCCTCCATATTATATAGTAAAAAATAATAAACAAAAGAAAAGACCCCACAGCCCGATATCAGGGCGTGGAGCACGCGGTACCACCTGATTTTGCGCCGAAGCGCACACTCATTAAGTCGTAACGGGGCAACCGTTATGGGCTACAATATCTCTCACCCATACCGCTCTGCGGCGACTTCACAAGGACTGCGACAAACTCACACCAACCGTTTGCTCTCTGAACACAAGCCGTCTTATTACTACTCCGCTTCAAGGCGTTTAGGACAGTATAACACAAAAAAATCCCAAAGTCAAGGATTTAATCTTGATTTTTTGGAAAACAGACAAAAAAATAAAAAAAGGTATTGACAAAGGGGTTGGTATCTGTTATAATAACAAAGTCGTCAAAAGAATATGCTGGTATGGCTCAGTCGGTAGAGCACGTCATTGGTAATGACGAGGTCATCAGTTCGATTCTGATTACCAGCTCCAAAACAAAAGGCACTTCGCAAGAAGTGCCTTTTGTTTTGGAAATGAAGCACACCTGCGGTGTATGAAAAATGAAGCAGGGCATACGCCTATGAAGCATGTCTTCGACACACGGAGAAGTTAGCGTGTGCTTCGCTTCATGGCGGCAACGCCGCCGCTTCATAGAAGCCATGAGGCTTCTGCTTCATGTTTGCAAGGCAAACGCTTCATTATTCTTGACTTGTCTACCGCAAGTGTGGTAAAATAAAGCCGAGAAAATACAAAAAACAAAAGGTGGTGAGGCTATGTATTCTTTTTTGCACGAATTGTTGTCGGATAAAAAAGGTGGCGAGATTTTCACCTTGTTCGGCTTCTGGCATTTTCTTTATATTGGTCTGACATTGTTCGCAATCATTGCCATTTTATTTTTGCAAAAAAATAAAAACGAAATTAATAAGGCAAGGACAACAAAAGGGCTTATAAATGTTGCATTTGCCATGTATATTATAGATTTATTTTTGATGCCGCTTGCGTACGGTGAAATAGATATCGAAAAGCTGCCATTTCACGCTTGTACCGCTATGTGTGTAATGTGTTTTTTGAGCTATTATGTTCCTTTTTTGAAAAAATACCGAATGTCATTCGCGATGCTCGGATTTGTTTCAAACGTTGTGTATCTCATTTATCCCGCAGGGGTGATGTGGCATGCGGTGCATCCACTTTCATATCGAGTGATACAAACGTTGATCTTTCACAGTATAATGACCATATACGGATTTCTTATGTTGATATATGAAGATGAAAAGATAGATATAAAAAGGTGTTTCAGAGATTTAATGGTTATTGTTTGTATGACTGTTTGGGCTTTGATAGGGAATTATACATATAACGGCACGTCTGAGGGATACTCGCACTTTTTTAATTGGTTTTTCGTTGTACGTGACCCTTTCGGTATGTTTCCCGAAACAGTTGCACCGTTTATTATGCCGTTTTTGAACATTGCTTTGTTTTTTGCCGTTGAAATGGTTTTGCATTTGATAATCCATAGAAGAAATTCAAATTGACGGGGCGGTGGAAATATGATAATGGTATATCTGCTTTTTGCCTTTTCGGTGTTTTTTATTCGCTGTTTTGCAGGATATGACAGCCGCTATCAAAAAGGAAAATATATTTGTATTAAAAACTCGTTTGTAAGTAAAATTTTATTAGACAGTACGTCCTTGCTTGAGCGTACTAAAAGATTAAAGAAGGATAGAAATAAAATATCCCTATGTGGAATTATTTTATATATAGAAACAGCGGTAGTTTTATTTATAAACCTTGCCTTCTTTATCATTCCCGATATTCCCACTGCTCCGTGGGGAGTTGAAACGGAAAAATTCCTATTATATACAAATACGCTCAATGAAAAAATATCTGCAATTGCAATTTTCTTGCTATTTCTTTCAGTTATGGGAGATATGGGAATAGCTATTATAGAAACAAGCAAAGATACCGCTCCCAAATGGATAAAGGTTTTGGTGAGGGGAGTTGCAATTTTTATGATTTTAATTGTATTATTAACCTCAATTTATCTTTTGTGTGAGTTGTTTTCTTGCTTCTTATAGAAAATTTCTCAATTTTACGTAAAAAGACACCCACGCGGGTGTCTTTTTTATATAGTTATATTTTTTATTTTATATTATACGGACCGTCCGTCGAGGACGCCGGTTCCTACAATTTTAAATATCTGTTACAGTGAAATTTACCGCAACAGACATTTCAAATTGTAGGGGGCGACGTCCTCGACGCCCCGTGATGTTAACATAATAATATTAACTTCACGGCGGGAGCAGACACTCGCTCAACAGGTTCGAATTTTCTTGACTTTCCATTATAAATATGGTAAAATTAGGTATAAGAACTTCAAATTAGAAAGAGAGGTTTAAATATGAAAAGAAAGCAGTTCGTTATTGCGAAAGGGATATTATTAGTTTTGTGTATAACGCTCTTAATGAGCTGTGTGGGATGTGTTCCGACGGGAGAGGAGAATGCCACAGACAATACATCGTATACACAGAATCCAACAGAAAATACCACCGACAATACATCACATACGGATAATTCTACCACTAATACATCGTATACAGAGGGTTCAACAGATAACGTAATTATTAGCAGCGCGGAAATATATGACAACTATGCGGTCCTACCTCTTTGTGATACGATTACAGCCTTGGGATTTCAATTGACATGGACCGACGAAGATAGAGCAACATTTGTTTGTAGTGAGATTGAATACGAGATATCAATCTCAGGCAAAGCACTTACAAAAGCGGGTGATGATGAAAACTATTTGATCATATCCCCCGGAAGCGATCATTTTGTCTGTGAGATTTCGAACAGAGAATTGTTAGTAGACGATAATACTTTGGAGTGCCTGTTTGATACATTTTTGGAATATCCGATAAACATATCTATCGACCACAGCGACAATAGAGTTACTATTGTAAAACAATAGTTTCTTTCCTCGTTTTTTCTAAAGTTACATTAAAAAAAGACACCCACGCGGGTGTCTTTTTTATATAGTTTTGTTTTCTATTTTATACTATACGGGTCGCCGAGGACGTCGACCCCTACAATTTGAAATATCCGTTGTGGTAAATTTCACTATAACAGATCGCATATTAAATATTAGTTAACCTGTAGGGGTCGACGTCCTCGGCGACCCGTATTCCTGTAATAAAAAAACGCTCAGGAGATCTCTCTCCTGAGCGTTTTTTTTATTTATTCAGCAATATCTGTATTCTTTTTCTTGGTAATGAGCTTGATAACTACCAGAGTAGCAACCGTGAGTACTATACCAACGGGAAGTGCTATCCAAGCGTTCGGAACGTATCCTGCAAAGAGGAACATTACGAAGGATATAGCCGCAACCGTTATAGCGTAGGGAAGCTGAGAGGAAACGTGATCCAAGTGATTACACTGAGCTCCTGCCGATGCCATAATTGTGGTATCGGATATTGGTGAGCAGTGGTCGCCGCACACAGCACCTGCAAGACAAGCGGATATACCAACAAAGAGAAGAGGATCTGCGGGATCGGTAAATACGCCAAGAACTATCGGAATGAGTATTCCAAAAGTGCCCCACGATGTTCCCGTTGCAAAAGCAATGAAGCAAGCGACAAGGAATATGATTGCGGGGAGAAGCTCAACAATACCGCCCGCATTAGCCATCACATTTTCAACGAAAGTTGTGCTTCCAAGAAGAGAAGTGGTGTTCTTAAGTGCGTTTGCAAAGGTAAGTATAAGAATTGCGGGTACCATTGCGATAAAGCCCTGAGGAATAGCATCCATAGCCTTCTTGAAACTGAGGTGACGACGGCAGAGAAGGTATGCGATGATGATTATCAAGGACACCAAACCACCCCAAGGCAAACCTACGGTCGCATCGGTGTTTCCGAAAGCTTGTGCGAAGTTGTGATAGTATTCCGACTCTTCGGGATTAAAGAATCCACCCTCTTTCATAAGAGCGAGTACACAGGAAACTATAAGAACTACTATAGGAATAATGATATCGAGAACCGAGCCGCGCTCGTTTTTATCGGTCTCATTCTTAGCGGTGGAAATAACTCCAAGATCGCCCTTCTGTGCTTTTATCTCGAACTCGGACATCTTGCCGTAGTCAAATCCCATAACTGCGATAGCTATGATAAATACAAGTGTGAGCAGTGAGTAGAAGTTGAAGGGAATAGCGCGTACGAAAAGTTCGATGGGACTCATGCTTTCGGCTATCGGAGTACCTTCAACGTTACCCGAAACAGCGGCAGCCCACGAGGAGATAGGAGCTATCATACACACGGGAGCGGCAGTAGCGTCTATAATGTACGCAAGCTTTGCGCGGGATATCTTCTTGCTGTCGGTTATAGGCGACATTACCGAGCCTACCGTGAGACAGTTGAAATAGTCGTCGATGAAGATAAGAACGCCGAGAGCGAAGGTAGCAAGCATTGCGCCAACCTTTGTTTTGATGTGCTTTTCAGCCCAACGTCCGAAAGCCTCAGCCGCGCCCGCGTGGCTAACGAGAGCAACTATTACGCCGAGCTCAACAAGGAATATGAATATTCCCGCGTTGCCCGAAACAGCGGCTATAAGACCGTCATTTATTACGGTATCCATCGTTCCCGTGAAAGAGAAGTTGCTATAGAGGAGCGCTCCGGAAAGTATACCAATGAAAAGAGAGCTGTATACTTCTTTTGTTATAAGCGCAAGACCTATAGCTACAACAGGCGGGAAAAGTGACCAGAAAGTGCCGTTGATATCACCCTTTTGGGTAACTCCGGCAACAACCATAAGTGCTATGATGACAACAGCTGCAACGAGCAGAGTTATCTTTTTTGCCTTTGTCATAAGAACCTCCAAAAAATTAATGCGCCCCGCAAACAAGTACGTTGCTACATTTTATATATAAAACAATTTTAACACACCGTACTAACTTTTGCAATATATTTTTACAAAAAAGGTAACATTTTGACAAAAACCTATCCGGGGAGTTATACGAAGATAGGTGAAGATAAACTTAAAATAAGGAATTTTAATGTAAAATATTCGTGTCGCAAGTGGCATTTAGGTGTTGAATTGTCGGATTGCTATGTAAAATAATTAAAGAAATGTAAGTAAATGTAAATAAGAAATAAAAAAGAGAAAAAATCATTCCAAAAACGGAAAAAAGAATGGTTGCGTTCGGGAAATTGAAAAAAAACTGAATAAAATTTTGATTAAATTTTTTAATCCTATTGCACTTAAAAATAAAGTGTTTTATAATAATAGCACCACCGAGGTGGGTAAAAGTGGAGCAAAGTGTTTAAAAGTGTTTAAAAATCAGCTCCGAAAGTGCCGAAAGGAGACAGAAGATATGTTGTCGGGCGAGTTCAGACATAGTCTTGATGCGAAAAACAGACTTTTTATTCCCGCAAAACATCGCGAAGAGCTTGGTGAGAGCTTTATGATAGTTCGCAGTATAAGAGAGAACTGTCTTCAGGTATACTCGATGGAGGAGTGGGATAGGTACATAGAGCCTATAAAGAAGATGGATAGAAAGAATTCCGAGATGATACTCAGAACTCTTCACAGAAACGCGGTAAACGTAACTCCCGATTCTCAGGGAAGAATAATTCTTCCTCCCGCGCTTGTACAGCACGCACAGATAAGCAAGGGTGCTGTAGTGGTCGGTTGCGGAACGTACGGCGAGATATGGTCTGAGGAGCTTTACGAGCTGACGCTGAGTGAGGAAAACCTCGACGATATCAGAGCGGTTCTCGAATCCTTCGGACTTTGATAAAGGCTATGCAGGAGTTTTCACACTATTCGGTGCTGCTTGACGAGTGCATCGAAGGACTTAATATAGACCCCGACGGTATATACGTTGACGGAACGGCGGGCGGAGGCGGACATTCCTTTGAGATCGCAAAACGTCTTCGAGGCGGAAGACTGATAGCGATAGACCAGGACGCCGACGCGATAGCGGCGGCAGGGAAGAGACTTGCTCCCTTTGCTGATAGGGTCACCTTGGTGAGAAGAAATTTCTCGGCTCTCGCGGAAATTTGCGAGGAGCTTGGAATAAAGAAGATAGACGGATTTTTAATAGACGCGGGAGTTTCCTCCTTTCAGCTCGATTGCGCTGAGAGAGGATTTGCCTACAGCGCAGACGCCCCGCTCGATATGAGAATGGATACACGCAGCTCGCTCACGGCGAGGGACGTGGTGAACGGATACAGTGAGCAGGAGCTCAAAAGAATACTCTTTGATTACGGAGAGGAAAGATTTTCTCCCGCTATCGCATCGGCGATAGTGAGAGAGAGGGAGAGAGAACCGATAGAAACGACCTCTCGCCTGTCTGAGATAATCAAGAGTGCGATACCTTCATTCGCGAGAGATGGAGGACATCACCCCGCAAAAAGAAGCTTTCAGGCAATAAGGATAGAGGTAAACCGTGAGCTTGATGTTATCGAGCCCGCTATCAGAGCCGCCGAGAAGCTTATGGGAAGCGGCGGGCGAATAGCGGTTATAACCTTCCACTCGCTTGAGGATAGGATAGTAAAGCAGACATACGCGTCACTTGCGTCGGGTTGCACCTGTCCCAGAGATTTTCCCGTATGTGTTTGCGGAAAGAAGCCTTCGGTAAGGCTTGTGAACAAAAAGCCGATATTGCCGAGCAAACGAGAGCTTGACGAAAACCCACGCTCCAGAAGCGCAAAGCTGAGGGTGGCAGAGAAGATTTAGAGAAACGATATATATAATGAAGATTACGGAGGAGAAAAATGGCTGTCAATTACACTAATGAGTCTTATGATCGCTGCATGGCAGAGCTTCGTGCCAGATATACCGGTAGAGGTGTAAGTGTCAGCGCCAAACGTACAGCGGCGGCTCAGGTAGCGGCAGAGTCGGCAAAGATGCTTGCGGCGAACAGCGAAGCTTATATGAGCTTTGACTGTGCGGGCGGTGTTTCCAACGAATACCGCAGCGGCGAGTACAAGGGCAGCAAGTACATGACCTCCGATGACTTCGTAAGATATTTCAGAAACAGAAGTACATACAATATGCCCCTTGCGCTCAGAGGCGCACAGCAGGCGATGAAGGATAAGGCGCAGAAGCCCAGCGCGGTAGCTGCAAGAAAAGGAAGCGGCAGAGATTCGCTGGTGGCTTCCGAGAAGACCTCAAAGGAGGGTCATTTAGCATCGCGAATTGAGACGTTCGTAAAGAAATGGTTTCCTGTTGAGCCTCGCGAGGGCAGAAGCATCGGCGAGAGGTTCAGAATACCCTATTCGGCGATCGGGGGAATGGCGGCGTTTGCGCTCTCTCTCGGACTTATCGTTGGCGGCTCGGTTATGATGGGAAGCGCATCGAGTGAGATCGGAAGTCTCAATAGCACGATATCCCGCCTTGAAGCGGAGCAGGTGGAGCTTCAGAGTGAGCTTGATCTGAAATACAATATTCAGGATATAGAAGAAGAGGCAAAGAGCCTTGGAATGATAAATAGAGAATATGCCGATAAGGCGTATCTCGATGTTACGTCTGATGAGAAGATCGAGATATATGAAGAGGAAGAGAGCAAGGTCGGATTTGCGGCGCTGCTCAGCGCTTTCGGTATTGATCTCGATTGACGGCGAATAAAGGAACGTGACTTCTCATAGTATATAATGTTAAGTTGTTGATTTTGTGAAAGGAGAGAGGTCGCGATGGCAAGAAGCAGTGTTAGCAGCTCGGCGCGCAGGCGTTCGTTGCTCTTGGGAATAGGAATGTTCGTTATATTCGGACTGCTTATGTTCAGGATATTGCTTCTGCAAACGGTTGACTTTGAGAAATATCAAAACAAGGTTATCAACCAGCTGACCACGCAAACGCCGCTCCCTGCGGACAGAGGAAAGATATACGATAGGAATGGAAACGTTCTGGCAACCAATATAACTACATATCGAGTTTTTATATCCCCCTCGGGAATACTCTCCGAGCAAAAGGAGATAGGAGAGGATAGCAAAACTCAGTATGCCGAGATCATCTCAGCAGGTCTTGCCGATATACTTGGAGTAGAGTACGATAACGTTTATAAGCAGGCAACGAAATATACGCAGTATCTTGACAGAACGATAATGCGTAAGGTCGATGAGAATACGGCTGATCAGGTCAAGCAGTTTATAGAGGACAACGAGCTTGGAAAGATGGTCTATCTTGAGGCGCAGAGCACAAGATACTATCCCGGCGGAACGCTTGGGGCTCACACGATAGGCTTCACGAGTGACGACGGCATAGGACTTTACGGACTTGAATATCAGTACAATAAATATCTTGCGGGTGTTGACGGATATTATATAGCCGCGAGAGATGCTTACGGAAATGAACTGGGGTACGGAGATACGGTAGACCCCGTAAACGGATATAATCTTACAACGACCATAGACACCACTATCCAGAGCTTTCTTGAGGAACAGCTTGAGGCAACGGTGTCGAAGAGCGAGGCGCAGAACAGAGCCTGCGGTATCGTTATGAACGTAAAAACGGGAGCGATACTTGCTATGGCCACATCGTCGCCGTTTGACCTTAACGATCCGTGGACGCTTGACGAGCTATCGCAGTCGAAGCTCGACAGCAGCGGATTTGCCAAGGATTCCGAGCAATACAGCAATTTTTCACGCGGACTTCTCACCACTATGTGGTCGAACAAAGCGATAACCGAGAGCTACATACCGGGTTCTACCTTTAAGATAATAACCTCGTCTATGGCGCTTGAGGAGAATAAAGTTTCTCTTAACGAAACCTGCACCTGTAACGGCTATAAGATCGTTTCGGGCAGAAAGATAAAGTGCCATGAGGTACACGGACACGGAACGATAACCTATACACAGGGACTTCAGCAGTCCTGTAACGTCTGGTTTATGACGCTTGGTGAGCGTGTTGGGATTGAAAAGTTCCAACAATACGCAAAGGCGTTTGGATATCACGAAAAGACGGGTATCGACCTCCCCGGAGAGGGAAGCAGTATATTTGCAACTCAGATGACGGGTCTTGACCTTGCGATATACGCCTTCGGTCAGAACTTCAACGTGACCCCCATTCAGCAGATATGCGCTGTTGCGGCGGTGGCTAACGGTGGAAATCTCGTCACTCCTTACGTTGTCGAGAGTGTGACCGACAATATGGGAAATACTATATACCGCCACGAGACCGAAATTAAAAGAGATGTCCTCAGCGACGAGGTCTGCAAAACTCTTGCGACCGTTCTTGAGGAAGGCGTTTCGGGTGACGGCGGAGCTAAGACCGCATACGTTGCTGGATACAGAGTAGCCGCAAAAACGGGAACTTCCGAGAAAAAAGAAAGAGAGTGCCCGATATGCGGATACACAGGTCAGCATAAGGAAACGCTGAACAAGGATACCGAGAACGAGCAGATAATTTATGAATGTACCGTTTGCAAGCACACGGGACTTATGGATGATTTTGCTCAGAGCGAAAAGTATGTTTGTTCAACAGTAGCCTTTGCCCCCGCAGACGACCCTGAGATAGCAATAATAATCATGGTCGACGAGCCCACTAAGGGAAGTCTTTACGGAAGCACGGTTGCAGCCCCCTATATAGCGGGCGCGCTTAAGAATATTTTGCCCTATTACGGTATCGAGCCCGTTTACGATGAGAAGGAGATAGAAAATATATCCATTACCATCAGTAACTACAGAGGACAGAATACCGCAACAGCAAAGGAAAGAATAGAAAAGCTTGGTTTCAAGTGTACTATAGTCGGAAGCGGAGATAAGGTCACATCGCAGCTTCCCGCGGCATACAGCGTGGTAAACAAGAATTCGGGATCGTTTTCGGGCGTGATCGTGCTTTACACGGGAAATGCCGAGCAGGCGCAAACGGTGATAGTTCCCGACCTTACGGGAAAGACATCTGTTGCGGCAAATCAGCTTTTGATAAATCTCGGACTTAATATAAGAATAGAGGGAGTAAATAATCCCTACGTTTCGGAGAACAACATCGCAAAGGTAGTGTCTCAGTCGATAGCACCGGGAACGGCAGTTGCGCCGGGTACGGTAGTGACAGTCGAGTTCAGGCATCCCGTTGTGGATGAGGATACCGATTATCTATCTTAAGTAAGTCCAATTAGAACTGGCGCAAACAGCGCCGAGGAAGTTTAAATAAATAAACTTCGGAGGCGGATATGAAGGTATCTGAGCTGTTTGGTAAGTCCAACATAGATTACCCGCGAGAAGCGGAAAATATTGAAATAACCGAGATAGTTACCGATTCGAGGAAGGCGTGCGAGGGCTGTGCGTTTATATGTATAAACGGACAGAGACACGACGGACACGAAAATATCGGAGAAGCTGTTTCGGTAGGTGCCAAGGTTATAGTAGCAGAGCAAGTGCGTGACGAAGGTGTGGGTGGTGCCGCAGCGATTTATGTTGAAAACACCAGACGGGCGGCTGCTTTGCTCTATAACACATGGTATAATAACCCCGCCGAGGGCATGAAGCTCGTGGCGGTGACGGGTACTAACGGAAAGACCTCGGTAAGCTTTTTGCTCAAAAAGATATTTGAGAGAGCGGGATACCGATGCGGTGTGATAGGAACGGTGGGCTGCATAAGCTGTGGAAGGCTTATCCACAGCTATTCGGAAAATCCAAATGTCAGTATGACCACACCCGACCCCGAGGATCTTTACAGGATACTCTCTCTTATGAGAGATGACGGCGTTGAATACGTTTTTATAGAAGCGACATCACACGCGCTTGCCTTATCAAAGCTCGACGCCTTGAGCTTTGATATAGGAATCTTCACAAATCTCACACAGGATCACCTTGATTTTCACGGAAGTATGGAAAATTATTTCAAGGCGAAATCAAGGCTCTTTGAAATGTGTGATAAGGCGATAATAAACATTGACGATTTGTGGGCACAAAGATTTATAGAACGCGCCCATTGTAAGGATATCTACACGGTGTCCGCGAAGGCAGAAGCGGACGTTATAGCAAAGAATATAATATTTTCTCGGGATCACAGCACCTCTTATATGCTCCGCAGCAGATTTGGAGATGCGAGTGTGAAGCTTGGAGTTCCGGGAAGATTTTTCGTCGTAAACTCCCTTGAGGCGGCGGCAGCCGCGCTGGTCAGCGGGATCGACGCCGCTGATATTGCAGGGGCTCTTGCCGACTTTGGCGGAGTTGACGGAAGAATGGAACGCGTGCGCCTTGATGAGGACGCGCGGATATCTGTCTTCGTTGATTACGCGCATACGCCCGACGCACTTGAAAATCTGCTTAAGAGTGTCAGAGATATACGCGACCCAAGGCAGAGGATAGTTCTCCTCTTCGGATGCGGAGGGGACAGGGACAGAGGAAAGCGCAAAGAAATGGCGCAAATAGCTTCAAGATTATCGGATTTTGTTATAGTAACGTCTGATAACAGCAGAAGCGAGGATCCCGAGAGGATAATATCTGATATCCTTAAGGGAATAGATAAGGAAAAAGAGTTCGTTGTTATAGAGGAAAGAGCTTCGGCGATAGAATATGCGGTATGCAATTCGCGCCGAGGGGATATAATAATCCTTGCGGGTAAGGGGCACGAGCGGTATGAGATAGACCGCGACGGAAAACATCCCTTTGACGAGCGGGATATAGTAAAAAAGGCTTACGAAAAATTTAAACGTATATATAAGGATAACTGAGGGAGGTAATACTGATGAAGGTAAATATCGGATGGAACAAGCTTACGATGTCAGAGCTGGCGCAGATATGCGGCGGTATGCTTTGCTGTATCGGCGGAGAGACCGACCACGATATTTTGTTTGATTCGGTATGTACCGACTCCCGTGAGACCGATGCGGGCGCGCTTTTCGTTGCTATCGACGGAGAAAAGGTAAGCGGACACGATTATATCGGCGCGGCAGTATCCTCGGGAAGCGGTTGCGTTCTTTGTGAGCGCATACCCGAAACACTCACCGATAAGAAATACGCGGCTGTTGTGGTAGAAGACTCGATAAAGGCGATGGGAGAGCTTGCAAAGGCATACGACCGCCGTCTTAATCACCGCAAGGTAGCTATCACGGGAAGCGTTGGAAAGACAACTACCAAGGAGTTCGTTGCGGCTGTTCTTGCCGAGAGCTTTAAGGTCCATAAAACAGAGGGTAACTTTAACAGTAATATAGGTATGCCCCTTTCTATGCTCTCTATGAAGCACGATACACAGGTGTCGGTGCTTGAGATGGGTATGAGCGATTTTGGCGAGATAGACTACCTTTCCAGAATAGCAGAGCCCGATATCGCGATAGTCACAAATATTGGCTCTTCGCATATGGAGCATCTCGGCTCGCGCGAGAATATATGCCGCGCAAAGCTTGAGATAGTAAACGGACTTAAGAAGGGCGGAACGCTGCTTCTCAACGGAGATGAGCCTCTTCTCAGAGAGTACAGCAACCCCGATTATACCCCCATATACGTCGGTATAGACAACAAGGATTGCGATTTCAGAGCTGTGAATATAAGAAGCAGTATGGAGTCCACCAAATTTGAGCTTATTTACAACAATAAGGTCGTAAAGAGGGCAACTATCCCCGCGCTTGGAAAGCACAACGTATACGCGGCGCTTTTTGCATACGCGGTCGGCGTTCGTATGGGACTTGACGATGAAACTATAATGAACGGTCTTAAGAATTTCAAGCCCGTCGGAATGAGACAGAACATATATGATCTTGGGGGTATAACAGTTATCGAGGACTGCTATAACGCAAGCCCCGAGTCTATGCGCGCGGCTATATCTGTTTTGCGCGACCTCAAGGAAAGACAGGGCGGAAGAATGAGCGCTGTTCTCGGAGACATGTATGAGCTTGGCGATACCTCGCCCGCGCTTCACGAGCAGATAGGACTTGAGTTTGCGAAGATGGGTGGAAGTATGCTTTATACCTTCGGTAAACAGGCAAATGATATAGCGCTCGGCGCTGTGCTTGGCGGTGTTCAGAATGAGAACATATTCCGCAACGAGGACGTAAGGTCGCCTGCGCTCAGCGCAGAGATGATACTCTCAAGCTTAAGAGCGGGAGATCTCTTGCTTGTCAAGGCGAGCCGCGGAGCGGCTGCTGAGAGGATACTCGCGTATCTCAAGGAAAACAAGGATAGGATAGCTAAGAACTGATATCATATTAATTTACGACGTAAAAAAACAATGAGATATAAAAAACACTTACTCAGAGTTTGCTGTATTCTGCTTACGCTTGTTCTTTGTATGGTCGGATGCGAAAAGGAAAAGGACAACAAAAACAGCGTTAACGAGGACGAATTTTTGCCTGTAATGGCAGATGTCAGCAACACTAAAAAAACGAATAATAAAGGAAACGGTGGCAAAAAAGTAGCACTTACCTTTGATGACGGACCACATAACGTCTATACAAAGGCGATAGTTGATGAGCTTTCGAAATACGGTTACAATGCCACCTTTTTCGTACTTGGAAACCGCGTTGACGGAACTGATTATAACGGCTCGTCGGCTCTTATTTACGCCGCCGAGAAGGGAAACGAGATAGGTATTCACGGCTACACGCACGAGATCTATTATGATAGATGCAGTGATGCCGATTATAACAACGAGATATCAAAAACCGACAGCGCAATAAAAAACAGGCTAAAGGGAACTAACCCCAAGCTTATGCGCCCCATTGGCGGCAAAATAACCGATAGCAGGATACAGACCTCAAAGTATTCGGTGATATTCTGGGACGTTGACTCGGAGGACTGGAGATATAAATACAAGCCCAGTGACGACGAGGCAACGAAAAAGGAAAAGTTAGATACGATAGTTAATAACGTAATGTCCTCGGTCAGAGAGGGAAGCATAATACTTATGCACGATATCTACGAGGGTACATACGATGCGACTGTTATAATATTACAGAGGTTGCACCAAGAGGGATACGAGGTCGTAACGGTGTCTGAACTGTTGGGCTCGGATCTCAGCGCGGGGAAGAGCTATAGCCGAAGGGCGGCATCATAAAATAAGTGTTATAGAGTAGAGGTAGATAATGTTTAAAGAGCTGTTAGTTAATTTTGCAACGGTGGCGATAGTGACCTTCGTGCTTACCGTTATAATATCAAAAATAGTAATACCGATACTCAGAGGTCATAAGATAGGTCAGTCGATAAGAGAGGAAGGACCTCATTGGCATCGCTCAAAGGCGGGAACTCCCACAATGGGCGGTATATGCTTTATAATGGCGATGCTCATAAGCCTTGCCATAATGACGGTCATATACTTCACACAGGGCAGACAGGAGGAGCTTATCCCCCTCGCGCTCACCTTGGGACTTGCTCTTGCGAACGGACTTATCGGATTTGTTGACGATTACTGTAAGCTTATAAAAAAGCAGAACGAGGGACTTAAGGTATATCAGAAAACTATACTTCATATTCTGGTAGCCGCTATATACGTCTTCGTTATGGAGCTGCTCGGCTGCATAGACACCTCGCTTTCAATACCCTTTACCGATATTTCTATCGAGCTTGGTTGGCTCTATTACGTTTTCGCTATCGGACTTATATTCGGTATGGCAACGGGAGTTAACTTTACCGACGGTATAGACGGACTTGCAAGCTCGGTAACGCTCGTTATATCGGTATTCTTCGGAGTGGTGGCGCTCACGATGCTCAGCCCCTCGCTCACGCTTATATCGGCGGCGCTTATCGGCGGACTTTGCGGATTTCTCGTTTTCAATATACACCCCGCAAAGGTGTTTATGGGAGATACAGGCTCGCTCTTTCTGGGCGGAGCGGTAACGGGAGCGGCATTTATTATGGGTGAGCCGCTTGTGATAGTGATAATCGGCGGTATATACATCATTGAGGTGCTTTCTGTGATCATACAGGTCACAAGCTTCAAGCTCAGGGCAAAGCGTGTATTTAAAATGACCCCTATCCATCATCATTTTGAAAAATGCGGTTGGGGTGAGGGGAAGATAGTAATGATCTTCTCGGCTATTACGGTTGCCTTGTGTGTTATAGGTTGGTTCAGCATATAAAATTTTAAAGGTCGGAGGTGGCTGAAATGGATAACGAAAAAGAAAATCAGACTGCTCCGGCAGAAGACCTCACCGATAAACAAGAGAAAAAACAAAGCACGGCAGTAAGAATAATAAACGATTATAAGAGAAAGAGGGAGGAGGACGCCGCTATAAACGACGTTATCTTCACCGAGCCGCTGGGCGGTCTTCCCGAGGAGAAGCCACAGCCGCTTCGCAAAGGGAATATAGACGTATGGTTCTTTTTGTGGGCGGTGATGCTGATACTCTTCGGCGCGGTAATGTCCTACAGTGCAAGCGCGGTGTATGCGGAGACCTACTATGAGCTATCAAGCTACTTTCTTATAAGATACATTATATTTTCGGGTATAGCTATAGCGATAACGATACCCTTCGTCCTCTTTGCGCGTCCGTGGCATTGGAGGATAATAGGGGCGGGAAGCTACGCCTTGTCGATAGTGTTGCTCCTTGCGGTAATAGTTGTGGGAGATACGGGCGGCGGAGCGCAGAGATGGATACAGGTAGGACCTATAACCATACAGCCCTCCGAGATAGCAAAAATGGCGGTGGTAATGGTACTCGCCATATACATGTCAAAATACGAAAAACAGATAAATTCCAGACATAAGTTCGGCGGAAATTTCAAGCACGGAGTGCTCTTTCCGATGATATTTATAGGCATCATCTGCGTGCTGGTCGCGCTTGAGCGCCACATATCGGGACTTATGATAATAGGTATGATAGGCGTTATGGTAATGTTCCTCGGCGGAACTCGCCTCAAATGGCTTGGAATGTTTCTTGGACTTATAGGTGTGGCGGGAGTTTTTCTGATATTGGTTTCGGATTACGCTCAGGCGCGAGTGAACATCTGGTGGAACATAGATGCCGTTGACCCTCTCGGAGCTGCATGGCAGACGCTTCAGGGACTTTACGCGATAGGCTCGGGAGGATTTTTTGGAGTGGGGCTTGGAAACAGCCGACAGAAATTCGGTTACGTTTCAGAGCCGCAAAATGACTTTATCTTCTCGATAATATGCGAGGAGCTTGGATTTGTAGGGGCATTTCTGGTAGTATTCCTCTTTGGACTTCTTATATGGAGAGGAATAAAGATAGGGCAGAGAGCGCCCGATAAATTCTGCGCGCTGGTTATATGGGGACTAACCTTTAAGATAGCGCTGCAGGTGGCGATGAATATAGCGGTCGTAACAAACTCGATGCCGAACACGGGAATATCCTTGCCCTTCTTCAGCTCGGGAGGAACGTCGCTTATGCTTCAGATATTCGAGATAGGAATAATCCTGTCCCTTTCAAGATATTCAACGCAGAAACAATAGAAATTCAAATACCCCGCTTTCGCTCGGAATGCGGGGTAGATTTATAAACGGAGAGATTATGAGAGTTTTGATAACAGGCGGAGGAACGGGAGGACACGTAAATCCCGCTCTTGCCATAGCGGAAATAATAAAGAGAAACCAGCCGTCCTCGGAGATAGCGTTTGTTGGAACACAGAAGGGTATGGAGAACACGCTCGTGCCAAAGGCGGGGTATCATTTGTACCATATAAATATTCAGGGCATACGCCGCTCACTCTCGCTGTCAAATCTCAAAACGGCGTATCTCGTGCTTGTATCACCCTCACACGCCAAAAAGATAATAAGGGAATTTAAGCCCGATATCGTTATAGGAACGGGCGGATACGTATGCTGGCCTTTGCTTAAAGCGGCGTCCTCTATGGGGATACCCACGATAGTGCACGAGTCTAATGCTATCGCGGGGGTAGCCGTAAAGCAGCTCAAGAATAAGCTTGACGTTATTATGACCAATTTTGAGTCTACCACAGCCACGCTCAAGGCAAAGGCAAAGATAATGAGAGTTGGAAATCCGATAAGCGGAGATTTCGGAAGATATAGCAAGGAAGAGGCAAGAGAATTGCTCGGAATCCCCCAAAGTGTTAAGCACGTTGTGCTTTCTTGCGGCGGAAGCCTTGGAGCGCAGAGAATGAACGAAGCTGCTCTTGAGGTTATGAGAGATTTTACCTCAAAGGACGAGAGCATTATGCACTTCCACGCGAGTGGAAAACGAGGTGCTGAGGCGGTCAGGCAGACGGCTGTTGAGTACGGTATAGCCGATAAGAAGAATATAGTTATATCGGAATACATCTACAATATGCCTGTGTTGATGGCGGCGGCGGACGTTGTGATATGCCGCGCGGGTGCGATGACACTCTCTGAGATAGCGGCAATGGGAAAGGCGGCGATAATAATTCCGTCACCTAACGTGACCGATAATCACCAATATAAGAACGCGAAGGTGCTGTCCGACAAGGGTGCGGCTATATTGCTTGAGGAAAAGGATATGAGCGGCAAGAGCCTTTGCGAAGCGGTGCAAAAGCTGTGTTGCGACGATAAGCTCAGAGCGGATATGGAAGAAAAGATAGGCGCGTTTGCGTCAAGGGATACCGATAAGCTTATATATGAGGAGATATGTGACCTTATCGAGAGAAAGAAAAAATAAAAGAAGGAGGGACGCGCATGAGGAGAAAAGCTCAAAAAGCCGAAAAGACAATAGTTATAGATATAGTAAAGCTTATATCTGTCTTGCTGATAATAGCGATGTGCGTTCTTCTTATCATATCGGCGGTAAGATACGTAAAGAGCCTTATGAGGGTGTCGGGCTTTGAGATAATAGGCGACTCTCCTTATGACAGGGAGGATATAGTAAACGCCACGGGAATAAAGCTCGGTGACAAGCTTTACGCCATCGAATATGATGATATAGAAAAAAAGATAATGACAGAGTGCCCTTATATAAACGAGGTCGAGATAAAAAGCGTATTTCCGAACACCGTAAAGATAAAGGTCAGCTCGCTTTCGGCATCGTGGTACGTTAAGATAGTTGACGACTACTACGCGCTTGACGCCGATCTTCGCGTACTTGAGGAGACCACCGACAACAAAAAATTTATAAACGGAAACGTTCCGTTTTTGGGTCTGCCGAATATAAAGAATTCCGTGGTAGGCTCAACTCTCACCTTTGGAGAGAGTGAGAGCGAGGTAAAATACGCAAATGAGATAATGGATATGATAAAGTCAACTACCTTTAAGTCAAGGCTGACGGCGGTAAATATCGAAAACAGGTTTGATATATACATTCAGGTCGACGGCAAGATAGATGCTTATATGGGGGACACGTCGAAATTCGAGGCGAAGCTGAACGCTCTGCAAAGGGTGCTTAATGATAGTAGGCTTCAGGGCTGCGTGAGCGCCAAGATAGACCTGTCAAATCCCGAAAATATAGCGGTAAGCCCCGTGTATGATTACAGTACAACACAAGAGGAAACTACGGCGGAAGGATGAGTTTTAAAAGAGTTAAATCAAATGCCTTTAATTTCTTAATTGTAACTCTTTTGACGAAAAAACAAGATAAAAAATTGTAAAAATATCATTAAATTGAAAAAAAGGTATTGCAAAATAACAGAAAATATATTATCATATATATTAAGTAGAGCCGCGCCTGAGGGGCGTTGGCAGGAATAAGAGAATGTTAAAAATTTGGGAGGATATGATAATGACTTTTGAACACGATGACAGCTGCGAATGCGGCGTATGTATCAAGGTCGTCGGCGTAGGCGGCGGCGGAAATAACGCGGTAAACAGAATGATCTCCAAGAATATAAAGGGTGTGGATTTTATAACTATCAATACTGATAGACAAGCTCTTAACCGTTCCACAGCCCCCAGCCAGCTCGTTATCGGTGAAAAGATCACGAAGGGATTTGGCGCGGGAGCTAAGCCCGAGATCGGAGCTCGTGCCGCTGAGGAATCTATAGAAGAGATCAAGGCTGCCCTTGCGGGCGCTGATATGGTGTTTATCACCGCGGGAATGGGCGGCGGAACAGGAACAGGAGCTGCTCCCGTTGTTGCAAGAATAGCTCACGAGATGGATATACTCACAGTAGCTATAGTAACCAAGCCCTTCCAGTTTGAAGGTCCTAAGAGAATGGTTCAGGCTGTAGACGGTATAGCAGAGCTGAGCCAGTACGTTGACTCTCTGGTAGTAATCCCCAACGAAAGACTTAAGCAGGTATCGGATACAAGAATAACTCTCTTCAATGCTTTCGAGGCTGTTGACGAAATACTTCGCCGCGGTGTTCAGAGCATATCCGACCTTATCAACGTTCCCGGCTTTATCAACCTCGACTTTGCAGACGTAACGTCTGTTATGGCAAATTCGGGTCTTGCTCACATGGGTATCGGAAGCGCAACAGGTAAGGATAAGGCAGAGGTTGCCGCAAGAATGGCTATTGCCAGCCCCTTGCTCGAAACCTCTATCGAGGGCGCAACGGGCGTTGTTATAAGCATTTATGCTTCTCCCGATGTAGGACTTGAAGACGTTGACCTCGCTTCTACAATGATAGCAAACGAGTGCAATCCCGATGCTAATATCATCTGGGGTGTTGCGTTTGATCCTGAGCTTGAGGACGAGATGAGAATAACCATCGTTGCTACAGGCTTTGACAAGAAGCCCGGTGACGAGGATGTTTCGGTAGTAACAAGAAGAGCTGACGGTGAAAAGACCGGAGCTGCAAAGAAGGTAAATAAGTCCTCTGAGGAATTCGATCTCGACGATTTCTTCGGTGATGTATTTGGAAACAACTGATAATAACCGATAAAAATTCCGCAGACCGAGAACACGGTCTGCGGATTTTGATTATGAAAGGGTGATATATACGGCACAAATAATAGATTATCTGACGGGGTTGGCACTGTGGGGAAGTATAGTGAACTGCTTTACGGTCATAGTTGGAGCTGTTGTCGGACTGTTTGTAAAAAGGATAATAGGAGCAGGGGCTGAGGGACGACTCTCAGGGCGCATTTCCGATGCGCTTATGAAGGGCGTTGCCCTGTGTGTTCTGCTCATAGGTATAACGGGAGCGATAAAAACGCAAAACGTTATTATAGTTATCGTTTCTATGGTGATAGGCGCGGTGATAGGCGAGCTTTGCAACCTTGAGGGGCTTGTTGAGCGGCTTGGAAAAAAGATAGAGGACAAAACACGCGGACGCTTTGGAAGCGTGGCACAAGGTTTTGTCACGGCGAGCCTGCTGTTTTGTGTTGGCTCAATGGCGATAGTCGGAGCGCTTAACGGCGGACTTATGAGAGATCACGAAATGCTTTATACTAAATCTCTTCTTGATATGATATCGTCGTTTGTCCTTGCTTCAAGCTTAGGAATAGGGGTTATTTTCTCCGCGGCATTCGTTCTTGTGTACCAAGGGTCGATAACCCTTCTTGCAGCTTGGGTAGCGCCCTTGCTTTCCGAGGTTACTATAGTAGAGATGTCGGCGGTGGGATCGCTTCTCATCGTGGCGCTTGCGTTGAATATGCTGGGGATAACCAAGATAAAGGTGATGAATTACGTTCCCGCGATATTTATACCGATAATAATTTTTCTGTTTATATAACCAAAAAACCGCAGAAGGCAAGATGCCTTCTGCGGTTTTTTGGTGATGATTTGATTTATTTTAATATCATATTAAGTCTGTCATTTTCTATGTTAAGCACTTTAACGCCTTTGCTCTGAGCGTATTTCATAGCCTTGTATGCCCCGCCCGACTCGTTTTGAACATAGGTGATAACAAGGTCGCTGTTATCTATCATCCACTCGTTTCTCTTGGCGATAGCCGCCTTGAAGTGATGTTTGCCCTCTACGGGAACTATAACGTCATCATAAAATTTCTGGTAATATTCGATATCCTTAACAACGTAAGGAAGTGTAAGTATAATGGGGCATATTTCTTTGCCAACACGGTGTTGAACGCGTTTTATTGCCGATGCGACAACAATATCGAAGTCGCCGTTTCGTCCGACGTAGAACTCCACGAATTGGCGGTTTCTTACGAGTGTGAGGGTGATATCTTCAACTTTATCCTCTAAATCTCTTATTGAATACAAGGTTCTGTGACCGAAAAAAGAAACTCTGTAAGGGAACATATCCATCTCCAAAAATAAAAAAGTGCGCCAACCGAAGCCGACGCACAAAAAACGCAAACCCCGATTGCTGCTACACAAATTTATGCAAAATGGTTGTATCACACCTACATAAAAGGAATTTGCATTTTTATCAAATTCAATATGTAGATGTGCGAAAAAAGGGTATAGTTACCCTGTAAATAAGACACAACGATTTTGCGGAATATTAAATTTGTGTAGCAAATTTATTATACCACACAAAAATGTATTTGTAAACAAGAAAATAAAAATATGGGGAGAAAACTTCAATCATAAGGCAAACTAAAAAAGCCTTCTCCCACTGGAGAAGGCTTTTTATAAGGCTCCCTCCGGGAGGGAGCTCCCGCGATAGCGGGTGAGGGAGAGCGCGGTAGAATAAAATTAATCTGAATTTAAAATCACGCATTCTCCTTCCGTCACTCCTTCGTCGTGCCACCTTCCTCCCGGAGGAAGGCTTATATAGGCATAATTTCGCTGTTATGGTGTGATTGGTTTGTGATGCTTGTGAAACGGACCGTCGAGGACGCCGCTCCCCTACAATTTTAAATATCCGTTGTGGGGAATTTCACCGTAACAGATTGTACATTAATTATTAGTTAATCTGTATGGACAGGCGTCCTCGACTGTCCATACAAATTTGAAATTCAATGATACATATTTTTGTGAGCGAACTGTTAGATCTGCTTCTTCATGTGCTCAAGCGCACCCTTTTCAAGACGTGAGACCTGAGCTTGGGATATGCCTATCTCCTCGGCTATCTCCATCTGCGTTTTGTTCTGATAGTAGCGCATATTTATTATCGTTCTCTCGCGCTCGGTCAGCTTTTTCATAGCCTCTCGCAAAACTATATTTTCAAGCCATATCTCGTCCGAGCTGCTCATATCGCTGAGCTGATCCATAACGTATATCGAATCCTCGTTCTCGCTGTAAACAGGCTCGTAAAGCGAGATGGGCTCAATTATAGCTTCCATCGCGCGCAGGACAGAGGCTCTCGGTTCTCCGATCCTCGCGGCTATCTCGTCAACCGTGGGCTCACACTCCTTTTCGTGTATCAGCTCCTCGCGCGCCTGAAGCGAGCGATAGGCAAGATCTCTGACCGAGCGGCTGATGCGGATAGCGTTATTGTCGCGCAGATATCTGCGGATCTCTCCTATTATCATCGGAACGGCGTAGGTCGAGAATTTTACGTCAAGCTCAAGATTGAAGTTATCAACTGCCTTCACAAGTCCGATACAGCCCACCTGAAACAGATCGTCAAGGTTTTCCTTTCTTCCCGTAAAGCGCTGTATGATGCTTAGTACAAGCCTGAGATTCCCGTATATAAGATCCTGACGCGCCGCCATATCTCCTTTTTGAGCTTTTTCGAGCAAGGTCCTTTTTTCTTCATCGGTCAAGGTTTTAAGATCAGAGGTGTTTACACCGCATATCTCCACTTTGTTATAGTACATAAAATAAATACTCCCGATATTTTTATATCGGGAGTATTGGCTTTTTTAACATAGTGCTATTCACAAAACGGTATGTTACTTTTTACCAGCTCTAATCTCGTTTGGGGTTCGGAGATGAGCTTCAGGATATAATGCGCGTATTTTGTATCGGCTTCGTCGTGAGTTACCATAATGACCGTTTTACCTCGAAGTGCGGAGAATACCGCCTCGCTGACCTTCTCGCGTCTATCGGGGTCAAGTCCTTTAAAGGGTTCATCGAGAAATACCGTTTCGGCATCATACGCAAGAGCGCGCGCAAGCGACACGCGCTGCTTCATTCCGCCCGAAAGCTCGGACGGATATTTTTCAAAAACCTCCTCAAGTCCCATCAAGGTAAGCAATTCTTTTGCTGTTTTCTCGTCACTTACCGTGCTCACGTTCTCAAGCGCCGTCATCCACTCAAATAGCCTTGGCTCTTGAAAAACGAAGGATATCTTATTTGCGGTATTGCTAAGAGTACCCGCGCTCGGACGGATAAGCCCTGACATCATATTCAGCAAAGAGGTCTTTCCAATACCCGATTCACCCGTGATAGCATATATTTTGCCTTCCTCAAATTCATAGGATAGGGAATCTATGACCGTATTTTTTCCGAATTTCAAGGAGATATTTTCAAGTCTAAGCATTATTATATACTCCTTTCTATCCGTAATTTTCTGGCAAGGTGACTGAGTGAGGCAATAAGGAGCTTTTCTATTATCACGCTCATTATGATAACCACCAGCGTCCAGGCAAAGAGCTCTGTGGTTTCAAGATAGGTCTTTGAGAGATATATCTGCGTACCTATCGCCTTTTGAGGGGTACAAAGTACTTCGGCAGCTATCCCTGCTTTCCACGCCATTCCGAGAGAGGCTCTGCACGCGGCAAGAAAATAGGGCATTACCGAGGGAATATATACCTTAGCAAGTCGCTTTCCAAACGGAAAACGGTATACCTTTGCTACCTCAAGAAGCCCTCTATCGACAGAGCGTATTCCTTGGGAAATATTTGCCCAAACGATAGGGAGAACGATAAGCACGGTTATAAAAATCGGTAGGGTATTTCTGTCTATCCACAAAAGCGCGAGGATTATAAATGAAGCAACGGGAGTTGCCTTTATGACCGTCATAAGCGGAGAGAGGAGCGAGTCGGCGCTCCAAATATTTGCCGTGAGCACGCCAAGAATAACACCTATCTCAACCGCCGCTATAATTCCTATGAGTATTCGAAGAATAGAGAGCGCCGTTATCTGCCAGAAATCCGCGTCCATAGCAAGTGTGCCTATAGCCTTCAAGGTGGCGCTCGGCGAGGGGAGCAGCAGTTCAATATTTATCTTGTGGGCAAGAAGTGCCCAGATAAGTATCCAGAAGAGGATAGAAAATAACAGAGAAGCAAATTTTATGAGCTTGTTCTTCTTCATAATACTTCCTTTCTAAAAAGCTTGGGAAGGTACTGAGGTATCCTTCCCGAAGCTATTTTGTTTATCTGCTGTAATAGAAGCCGTCGTCGGGTATTGCGGCGATCGATTTGTTGTTGGATTCATAGAGCTTCGCGTAGAAGACCGATATAGCATTCTTCATATCCTTGCCCTCGATAAAGCAGATATTGCAGTTGGGAAGTGCCTTCTTGGCAACTCCCGCCGCGGGAAGGATACCTGCGTCAACTATCATATTTATCGCGTCGTCGGAAGCTGCGGCGATATACTCAACAGACGCCTTGTAGTCGTCAAGGAACTTGGCAACCTCAAGCGGGTGATCCTTAGCAAACTGAGTATTTACAACAAGACAGCCCTGAGCCATCGTGTTCTCACCGTATATCTTCTCCCACTCTGCGGTGAAGTCCATAGCTACCTGTACGTTCTGATTGTTGTTTCTAACAACCGTTACCTTAGGCTCGGGGAGTACCGCAAGAGATACCTGACCTGCGCTTACCGCTGTAGCAAGAGCGTCGGGCGAGGGATAGGTGGTGGTGTCAAGGGTTATGTCACTCTCACTAAGTCCGTTAGCCTTGATGAGCGCCGCGGTGATAAATTCGGGGTTAGAGCCCGCGCCGGGGAGATATATAGTCTTGCCCTTGAGAGAGTTGAAGTCGGAAATTTCCTCTCCGTTGTTGAGCAGATAAAGCACACCAAGGGTGTTTATCGCAAGGAGCTGGACCTTACCCGCACTCTTTTTGTAGAGGTTGGCTGCGGCGTTGGTGGGGAGAGCTGCTATAGCACATTCACCCGAAACTATAGCGCCCGTGATGGCATCAGCGGCGGCAAAGGTTTCGATCTTGTAGTTCATTCCCGCTTTTCCCGCCTTAGTGTCACTGATGAGCTTTGATGCTCCAAGAGCGGTAGTGCCGTTGAGAAGATATATCTTCATCTCAAGCGATGAGTCGGGCTTGGATTCGGTGGTTGCCGCCGTGGTAGAGTCGGTGGTGTCGGGATCTTCGTTGTTATTGCAGGATACCAGCGGTACAACGACCATACAGAGCGCTAAAATAAGCGCAAAAGCTTTCAAAATAATGTTTTTCATTTGAATTTATTCCTTTCAGTTTTTTGTATAAATATTAGCTTTAGCTAAAATATTTTTCAAGCATTCCTTCCTTATTTTTAAGAAGGATAGTTTTTTCTTTCTTCTGGATAAATCCCTCAGCCTCGAGCTTGTCAAACGCTCGGTAAAGCGATGCTCTGCCTATATCAAGCATATCGGCAAGGGCGACCATCGAAACGTCGGCACAATACACTCCGTCGCTCTCGTTATCGGCGAGGAAGAGCGAAAGACGGCGCTCAGCACTTCCCGCGGTGAATGAGTGTATCTTTTTATTGAGATACAATATCCTGTTTCCAAGATAGCTTACAAGCGCCTTCATAGCCGATATATCGTTTTCTATAAGAGAACAAAAGGCTAACCGTGAAATAAACAGAACCGAGCATTCGTTTTTTGCGGATATCAGGGAGGGGAAGGACTCTTGCTCGGAATATATGCCCGATATTCCAAAGACCGCGCCGCGGGATACCGTTCTTATCAGCACGTTCTTTGTTCCGTCAGCCGAGCTTATCGTAGCTGTTCCGTCAAGTATAATGCCTATGCGGTGGTCTGTGTTCTTGGGCGAGCATATCTCCTCACCCGCCGAATATTTCCGAAGGCAACAGGAGTTATCATTTATATATACCGAGATACTTTGTGCATTTGCATCTTTAAATATGACGGTATTTTTCAATACGGGATATTTATCTAAAATATTCACAGCAGATATCCTCCGTCGAAATTGTCTCAAATGAGACAATTTATTATAACAAGTAATTTTTGTTTTGTCAATAGAAAAATAAATTTTTATATAAAAATAGCCCTTGTGTCTTGCGACACAAGGGCATTGTGTTTTTATTTATCCGGCAGCCTCTTCGTCATCGTCGGAAGTTTCACCGTCAGGAATTATATCCTCTATCCAATCGCCGAAGATATCCTCAAGGGCATCGCGGATAGCGTCAAAGAAATCTCCTGTTCCGAGTACCGCGTTTACAGAGTCACAATCCTTCGCAACAAGCTTAAAGCTCTTTCCCGAGGACGTGAAGTAGATATCGTAAAGATCTGTCTCGGGATTGATGATATAAGCATACGAGCGCTTCTGCGCGGGATCGGTAAAGGTAGGAGCAACCGCTATCTCAGCGCGGTCAAATTCTGCGATCTCCTTTACAGAGCCTTCCTCGGTAAGGTAAGCCTTGGTATCTTCATCTACGTTGAAATAAAGCACGTTGGAATACTCATTAAAGGTCATTGAGGTAACGTCACCCGCAATGGTCTTTCTCTTTCCTGTGGAGGACTTGTAGAATATAAGATCGCGGTCAAGCTCGTCCATTATGAAGTAAATGTTATCCTTCTCGGTAACAACGAAGTCGATAACGTCATCAAATATCTTTTCAGGCGTACGGGTCTTATCGTTAAGGTCGATATAACGCAGAGTATCATCCTTGTCGATATAGTAGAATATATCACCCTTGGAGTTAAGAGTTCCGTTGTATCCGCATATACGGGTAGCTTCGTAGTTCTTGTTTATGTAGTGAGTTGCGCTTGTGCCGGGAGCTACGGGTATGGTGTTCTGAACCACAATGTTTTTAAGTGTGGAAAGACATACTACCGAAGGATCGGCAACCGTGGGAACGCATCTTCCCGCGCCTATCTCATAAGACTCGTTCTTCTTTGCGCTATATACGTGAGAGCGTATTTTATCGACCGAAACACCCGAGGAATAGATTATTTCATCACCCTTGACGTTGAGATATGTTATTTCGTCAAAGTTACTGCTTATCTCTATCTTTTCAGACTCTTCTTCGGGCTTGATGAGATAAAGCTTCTTGGTTACCGAGGTCTCGGTTGCTACGATAGCATAAGCGTAAATGTACTTTCCGCCCTTGGAAACAGCAACGGGAACCATATTCTTTCCAAGACTTTCGCTTCCGCCGTCAACGTAAAGATAAAGCTTTGATGCGGTTGCGTCGCTGCTGTCGGGCTCGGTGTATACGATAGCCGAAGCATCATCCGAGATCATAAAGTTAGCTGCTGTGGTGCTGCGGGTTATTCTTCCCTCATCCTCTGCTGTGTAGAAATAAACAGCATCGTTGTCCTTACGGTAAATGATACCGGGATTAAACTTGGACATGGTGAGGATCTCTTTGACCGGGCTGGAGGATATCTGTGTAAGCTCCTTGTCCTCGAGAATATATATGATATCTCCCTCGCTGGTATGCTCCACTACGTAGGCAAACGAGTTATCGTCGGCAGGGATAAGAGAGATCTCGTTTTCAAACGGCTGATCAAGCGTCTTACCGTTCATCGCGACGTAATAAGTACCGTCTATATCGTAGGAAAGATAGGAATTATTCTTAAGCGTGAGGTTGCTTCCGCTTGAATTTGCCATAGATACGAAAATAACTATAAGCAAAATTGCGGCAACGAGCACGGCTGCGGCAATGGCCACGGTTTTGAGGCTGAGCTCAAAAGTTTTCTGGGGCTTCTTTTTCTTTTTTGGGGGTCTTCTCATCTCGCCCGAGCCCTGCGAGGTGTTGAATGAATTGAAATCGTCTGTCTCGCTGTTTGCGGCGCTAAATGTCACAAATTCCTTTTCGGAGCGTGAATTATGCGCTTTGGCATTGTTCGCACTTGCAAATGCAGGGCGTAAATTATTATTATAAAACATCAATAAACCTCCAATAGGTATACTTATAAATTTCTCTAAATAATTTTATCATAATTATATTATATATACAACAACACATTGTTAAAAAATAATGAACAAACTATTAACTGCAACTATATATTGTGTCGGACAAGCATATATAATGCCGTATTTTGAATTTTTTGCGAAAAAGATTGTTAAAATTATGAATACAGTCATAAGGCGGAATGGGGCTAAATATAATTTTACAGAAAGGAAGCCCAGGAGGACGGAAGATGGGAATAACGATAGTAAATCCTGCTGTGTCGGAGCTCTATCCGGCCATTCTCGACCGCTTTCTCCCAAGAGAGCTCACTGAGGAGATAAAGAGGGTGGCTTGCGGGTGCGGACGCATAGAAGAGATACGGCTTCGTCGAGAGAGAGTAGCCTCTCTTACCACCGAGCAAGGGAATTTGTTTTTGAGCACCGTGCTGGGCGGCGAGCAGATAAACCGAATACTCTCTGATATGTGTGACCGTTCGCTATATGCCCACAGCGGTACGATAAATAACGGATACATAACGCTTTCGGGTGGGATACGCGTGGGAATATGCGGACGCGCGGCGATAGAAAGCGGCAAGGTGATGGGTGTATATGACGTATCGGCGCTCAATATCCGAATACCCTCGGTATTTCGCAGTCTGGGAGAACCCATCTGTCGGCTTTTGCGGGAAATGAAGGGAAGCAGGGGAGTGCTGATATACTCTCCGCCCGGAGTCGGTAAGACAACTCTTTTGCGCTCGGTAGCTTACAAAATGTCCACGGGCAGGGACGCGTGGCGCGTGGCGGTGATAGACAGCAGATGTGAGCTGATGGTAGGGCAAGGAATGGAGGGTGCGGCGCTCGACGTCCTCTCGGGATATCCAAAGGGAATAGGGATAGAGATAGCCGCGCGGACTATGAACGCCCAGCTTATGGTCTGCGACGAGATAGGAGACAGAGAGGAAGCAACCGCTATAGTCTATGCGCAGAATTGCGGAGTGCCGCTTCTCGCAAGTGCTCACGGCGACAACATTCTGGGACTTTTACGCAGAGGGTCGATAATGAAGCTGCATAACGCAAGGGTCTTCGGCGCTTACGTTGGGATAGAGCGAATGAGGTCGGGCGGCGAATACAGATACAGTATAACGAAGGCGGAGGAGGCAGATGTACTTTTGCAAAATAGCAGGAGCGCTTATCCTGGCTCTTAGCGGTGTGATAGGCGCGCTTACGATGAATTCCGCGGCATCTAAAAAAGCAGATCAAAGCGAGGCACTCATATCCTTTTTGAGATTCGTAAGGAGCAGGATAGAATGCTTTTCTCTCCCCGCCTCTGAGATAATACAGCGATGTGATAAGGGTCTGCTGTACGAATGCGGCTATGAGGGAGATGATTTGCCACAGGATATGGGGGATCTCTTTGAGGCGATGGCTATACGGGACGATGAGAGCTATCGCATACTTCAAGGCTTTGCCGAGGGTTTTGGAAACAGCTACCGCGAGGAGCAGCTCAAGGAATGCGACTACTACATAGACCTTTTGTGTGAGCGCAGCCAAAGGATAGGGGAAGAGCTTCCGAAAAAGAAAAAACTTAACTCAACACTTTGTATTTCCTCAGCGCTTGGAGTGGCGATCCTGTTGCTGTAGGAGAGATAATAAAGAGAGAGGATATTGCAATATATGGACGTCACTCTTATATTGAAGATTGCCGGCGTTGGAATACTTGTGTCGATCGCGTCGGCAATTTTAAGTAAATCGGGCAGGGACGAGCAGGCTATGTTCGTGAGTGTGGCAGGGATAATCGTGGTCATGCTTATGCTCGTTGGGGAGATAGGTGAGCTTATCGACACGGTACGCTCGGTGTTTGGCTTCTGATGGGCGGACAACTACTTAAGATATGCGCGCTTGCCGTTATCTGTGTGGCAGTCGGCGCGGTGATAAATCAAATAAAGCGGGAGCTGTCCTTTGCGGTAAGATGCGCGGGGAGTATTCTGATATTCGGAATGATAGTAATATCGCTCGAACCGCTGCTGTCGGAGCTTGAGGCTGTCCGCGGACTTGAGGGCAGCGCGGAATACGTAGAGATAATGCTAAAGGCGCTCGGTGTGGCTATACTGACCCAGATATGCTCGGGAATATGCCGCGACTGCGGAGAGAACGGCATCTCGGCTGGGGTGGAGTTCGCGGGAAAGACCGAGATACTCATACTCTGTCTGCCGCTCATAAAGAGGATACTTCAATATGCCGCCGAGATCCTTTCGATCGACGGGTGAAGGATATGAAAAAAATAATAGCGGTCTGCTTTAGTCTTTTGCTTGTATGCTCTGCCTTTTGTGCGAGGGTGGGCGCGACTGAGGCGGATAAGCTCCCCGAGGAATACTACGAGATGGTTGAGCAGCTACCCGATGATCTGCTCGATAAATTGCCCGACGGCATAGCGTCGGAGGATACGGAAAGCATAGGAGATACGATTATGAGCCTGACAAGCTCGGAGTATGTATTCTCCCTTATCGGTGAGCTTTTCGGGGAGGGCTTGGGCGGAGCTGTCGGACTTGCCGCGCGTCTGTGCGGTATTCTCGTAATATCAGCCGTTTTCTCAAGCTTTAAGAGATCGATAGGCTCGGACGCGGTCTCGGGAGCTATAGGCTTTTGCAGCTCCTGCGCGGTGTTTGCGGCGATAATCGAGGTCGAGCATAAGCAGATACTTATGGTCGGGGAGTTTTTTGAACGCCTTAATTCTCTTATGCTCTCAATGATACCCGTAACGGGCGCGGTATACGCTATGTGCGGTAACGTGACCACGGCGGCAACGGGAAGCGCCACTATGTATGCCTTTTTGGCGGTGTCCGAGGGGATATGCGCAAAAACTATTGTCCCGATAAGCAGCATTTGTCTTGCACTTGCCTTGTGCAGAAGCGTTTCTCCCGACTTGAACCTTCAGGGAATATCCTCGGGGATAAAAAAATGTTATACCTTTGTGCTTGGAATGATAATGACTATACTCATAGCACTGCTTTCGGCGCAGACCTCGCTCAGCGCGGCGGCTGACAGCACGGCGGCGAGGGCGGCAAAGATGGTCGCATCAACAGTTATCCCTGTTGTGGGCGGCTCGGTGTCCGAAACTCTGCGCACTGTGGCGTCGAGCGTACAGTATATGAAAAGCATCGTGGGAGTGGGGGGAATAGCCTTTGTGCTGATACTCCTTCTGCCCACATTAGTCACACTTCTTTTAAACCGCTTGGCGTTTATGGCGGCGGGGTGTATTGCCGATCTTCTGGGGTGTGAGAGCGAGAGCAGACTTATATCCGATATCGGCGCAATAAACGGCTGTATGATAGCCACGGTCTCTATGTGCTCGGTGATGTTTATCCTCGCCCTTAATATTTTTATCAAAACAGCAGTCGCAATATTGTGATGAATAATACAATAAAATGTAGAATAAAAGAAATATGAAGGACTATGTGATCACACTTATAAGCGTTTCGATAGTTTGCGGAATAGTACATATCTTAGCGCCTGCGGGAACGGGAGAGGGAATAAGGAAGCACGTAAAGCTTATAAGCTCTCTCTGCGTTCTCTGTATAATGATAGCGCCGATAAGCGGATTTATAAGAAGCTTGGAAAGCTCGGAATTTAATATACTCGGAGAGTACAAAGAAAGCGGGAGCTTGGAAAACAGATATGATAAAATTTACAATGATATGATTTCTGCATATAGCGCGGAGCAGATAGCCGAGAGGTGCGAAGAGATACTGAGAGAGAGGTTTTCTCTTGAAGAAGGCGATATACAGGTGATGATATATTTTTCCTCGTCGGATAACGAGCCTGTTATATCAAAAGCCGCTGTAATCCTTTATACGGGAGCGATAACAAAAGACCCAAGAGAGATATCTGCGTGTGTGACTGAGCTTCTCGAGTGCGAGTGTGAAATAATATATCGATAAAATGATATTATTTGTTATTTAAAATCATAAAATCTTGTAATATAAGAAATTATGTCGAGGAAATGAATAATGAAAAATGATAATAATACTAAAAAAAGCAACGGAAAAATAATATTGATTATTTTGGGTATTGCTGTAGGTGTCTTTCTTTTGATATACGGGAGCTATGCCGAAAAAAAGAATGAAACAGAAAAAACAAACCTTTCCGAAAGCTCAACCGAGATGGATGCCGACGCCTATGCCAGAGAGGCGGAGAGCCGCATTGCAAAGCTTTGCCAGAGCGTTCGGGGCGTGAGCAACGTTCACGTCTCGGTCACCCTTTCGGGCGGATATAACGCCGTGTACGCGCAAAACTCTCAATCGGGCTCTTCGGGATATAAGAATGAGTTCGTTCTCACGGGTAACGGCTCTTCCGAAAAGGCGCTTCTTATAGGATATTCAGTTCCTCAGATATCGGGTGTGGGGATAGTCTGTACAGGCGGCGGAGATGCTGATACGCGCCGAGAGATAATAGCGCTCGTTGGAGCGGCTTTTGGCGTTAGCAGTAACAAAATTTACGTTACCGAGGCGCAAAACTAAAAATCGGGTCATAATTGTCCGCAAGTCTCAATATAAATGTACCGTAGAACTAATTTATCGGAGGATAATATTATGAAATCTGAAAATTTCAAGGAAAAATTCAAAAGCTTTTGCCAAAGGGTCGGAAAAAGAAACTTTATTATCGCGGGTGCGGTAGTGCTTATAGCATCGGCGGTAATACTCAACTTTGCGGTATTCGCAAACGGAAAGGACGATCCCGGGTACGATTACGACCAAAGCGCGGGACTTAACGGCACAACTCCCTCTACTACCGCATCTACCACAGCTCCGTCAGAGCCCAGCTCCGACTCCTATTTCTCAAGCGTACAGGTGTCAAGACAGCGCACCAGAGACGAGGCGATAGAGGTTCTCCAGAGTGTTGTGGATAATCAGTCCTCTACAGAAACCGCAAAGAACGAAGCTCTTGCCGAGATAAACAAGCTCGCAACGGTAATGGAGAACGAGGCTAACATCGAGACCCTCATTATAGCTAAAGGATTTGAGGAGTGCGTGGCAGTAATCAGCGGTGACAGCGCGAGTATCGTTGTCAGAAGCGACGGACTTATTCCCGCGCAGATATCACAGATAAACGAGATAGTATATCAGCAGGCGGGAATACTTCCCGTAAACATAACCATCATAGAAAGATAATAGCAAGACGTATGTGGGGAGCATATGCTGTACTGCACAGAAATTTTGCAGGAGGCGTATGAATGAGATCGACCGATAAGAGATATTTCAAGGGCGGAGGGCTGTTTGCGGCATCAAACAGCTCACAAGGATTTAAGAGCTACTATAAGCAAGTGTTCGAGGATAGAGAGCTTTCGCGTATATACATAATAAAGGGCGGACCGGGTACGGGAAAGAGCCGCTTTATGAGAGAGGTAGCCGAGTGCGCCGAGAAGCTTGGAAAGTACGTTGAGTATTACTATTGCTCATCTGATCCCGATTCGCTCGACGGAATAATAATCGAGGAGAGAGTGGCTATAATCGACGGAACATCGCCGCACAGCGTCGAGCCTAAAACGGCGGGCGCGAGGGAAGAGATCATCGACCTCGGCGCTTTCTGGGACTCGGATAAACTCTGTGCGCGCTACAGCGAAATAAAGCTGCTAAGCGAGAAAAAGAGTGAATGTTATATCAAAGCATACCGATATCTTTCGGGCTGTGGAGAGCTGTCGGCGATAAACAGGTCCTTGATATTGCCCACTCTTATGGAAGAGAAGATGTTCGCATACATCGGCAGACTGTTAGATACGATACCTAAAGGCGATGGCTTTTCTCTCACCCCCGCGCTCTGCGACTCGGTGGGAATGAAGGGAAGGGTCAAGTTCGATACCTATGAAAAATGCGCCGATAGGCTGTATTACGTTATTGATTGGTACTCAAGCGCCCACTTCTTTTTGGCGGCGCTCGTATGCGCCGCGAAGCGCAGGGATATACCACTCAGGGTATCCTATGACCCCATCAACTCCGAGCGCGTAGACGCGGTCTATTTCTGTAATTGCGGATATGCCTTTGTGAGCGTAGAGCCAAGCGAGGCGGAAGAGCTTGACGGTAAGTGTGTAAATATGAAGCGCTTCGTGGATAAGGAGGTGCTTGAGGGCTCGAAAAAGGAATACAGATATAACTGTAGGCTCTATGAGGCACTCCTGTCCTCGGCGTGTGATGCCTTTTCGGAGGCGGGGGAATATCATTTTGAGCTTGAGAGGATATATTCCGCCTGTATGGATTTTGGCGCAAAGGAGAGATATACGCGCTCCTTTTGTGAGATGTTAGGCAGAATTATATAAAATAAAAGCTGTGCCCACGAATTTATCGGGGCACAGCTTTTTATCTGTTATTCAATTATCGTTGTTCTGGAATATATCGAGCTGTTCGGGAGCGTTCTTTTGCGCCTTGGTGTAATTTATACCCAGATGCTCGTAAGCCAAGCGGGTAACGCATCTTCCGCGAGGTGTGCGGCTAAGATATCCTATCTGCATAAGATAGGGCTCGTAAACGTCCTCAAGGGTTATCGCTTCCTCACCGACCGTTGCGGCGAGAGTTTCAAGCCCAACAGGGCCGCCGTCATAGAATTTTATTATAGTTTCAAGCATTCTTCTGTCGGTGTTGTCAAGTCCGAGCTCGTCTATCTCAAGCCGCTGAAGCGCGTAATTTGCGATAACGCTGTCTATCTTGGAGTTTCCCTTCACCTGCGCGAAATCTCTTACTCGTTTAAGAAGTCTGTTGGCTATTCGGGGAGTACCTCGGGAGCGGGATGCTATCTCGTAAGCGCCGTCGTCGGTTATATCAAATCCGAGTATTCCCGAGCTTCTCTTAACTATTATCGCAAGCTCCTCGGGGGTGTACAATTCCAACTTGAGAACCACTCCAAAGCGGTCACGCAGAGGGGTCGTAAGCTGCCCCGCTCTTGTTGTAGCTCCTATAAGAGTGAATTTTGGAAGGTCTATTCTTATACTTCTCGCCGCAGGACCCTTGCCGATTATTATGTCAAGGGCGTTATCTTCCATAGCGGGGTAGAGTATCTCCTCGACCGTGCGCGGCAGACGGTGTATCTCATCGATGAAGAGAACATCTCCCTCGGAGAGATTTGTAAGCAGCGCTGCGAGATCTCCCTGCTTCTCGATAGCAGGGCCTGAGGTAACACGGATATTGACCCCCATCTCGTTCGCTATTATGTTTGAAAGGGTGGTCTTTCCAAGACCGGGAGGGCCGTAGAGCAGAACGTGGTCAAGGCTATCTCCTCTGAGCTTTGCGGCTTGAATATATACACTCAGGTTTTCCTTAACCTTGTCCTGACCGATATAGTCGTCAAAATTTTTGGGACGCAGAGATAATTCGGTGTCTGCATCGTCCTTGGTGTAGGAAGTGGTCATCATTCGGTTTTCAAAGTCAAATTCTTCGTCGAACATAGCTCCTCCTTATCTCATAAGCCTTTTGAGGGCTTCCTTGATGATATCGTCGACCTCAAGGCTTGTGATGTCTATCTTCTTGATGACCGCTTCAGCCTCGGCGCGGGTGTATCCCAGCACACTAAGAGCGCTTATAGCGTCCGAGCGCTTGTCCGAGGTCGAGAAGATATCCGAGATATCGTTCTGCTCCGCTTCGTCCGCGCTTGAAAATCCTTCTGCCTTGAGCTTGTCCTTGAGCTCAAGGACTATCCTTGCGGCGGTCTTAGGGCCTACGCCGTTCGCCTTGGATATCGTCTTTTTATCATCGGTACAAACTGCGATAGCAAGTTTTTGCGGGGAGAGCAGAGAGAGTATAGAGATGGCGGCCTTAGGGCCAACTCCCGACACCGTGATAAGAAGCTTGAAGGCATCAAGCTCGTCTTCGTTTGCAAATCCGAAAAGCTCGATACCGTCCTCTCTCACCGCCATATAGGTGTAAAGTGTGACCACAGGCTTCTCGCTGACACTTCTGTGGGGCGGCATCTGCGCGTGAGTTGCCGCCGATATGGTAAGCTTATAACCAACACCGCCCGCGTCTATGACGGCGAAAGCGGGGTCGAGATGTGCGAGTTTACCGCTTATATAGTGGAACATCAGTTATCTCCGTTCTTATCGTTTTCTGTTTCCGATCCCTCGGGGGTAGGTGTGGACTGAGTATCTGTTTTTGGTGTTTCCTCAAGAAGCGCCTCAGCCTCAAAGTCCTCAAGTGTCCAAAGCTCCTCCTCAGGAAGCTCTTTTGTGTTCATCATCAGAAGTCTTCCGAAAAAGCGCTTGGATATCAGCTCCAACATGCATATCAGACTGAATGCGCATATTCCTGCTATGGAAATTATCATTCCAAGGGTGTATACGGTGGGTCTGTATTTCATCTCAAGGGTGTGCTCTCCCGCTTCGGGGATATCAAAGGCGATGAGCGCATCGAGCGTTTCGTAGGTATCTACCCTCACGCCGTCAACGTATATCTTCCAGCCCTCGTCGTAGGGAATGGTGGTCTGTATCATCTGGTTGGACTTGGCTGTTGTTATCGTGCCTGTAAGGTGGCTGTCTGTAAAGTCCTCGGAGATGTTGTACTGGGGATTTGCGTTCAGCCTTGTGAAAGCCTCTCGGAATGCCGCGGTGTCCATATAGTAGAAATACGAGCAATCCTGAACGATATAAAGCTTTTCCTTTTCCAGCTTGAGCTTAACGGTTACTTCCTTTCCTTCCTCAAAAACTCCAAGCGAGAGTATCTTTTTAGTTCCCGCATCATAATATTTGCCCTTGTCTATGTTGTTTACATAAATAGTAACTTCTCTTGTGTATCTTGAGGGGGCTTGGAAGAAGATCTCTTTGCTCTCCTTTTTGCCGTCACCGTCGTCGGGAACTCGTATCGTGAAGGTTACCGAAGCATCGCCCGTGTCTTCGGCTTCAAACAATAGATGTCCGTCGTTACCGCCAGCAGTTTTCTCGACATTATCATAGGTGTAATCGTGCTGTATGGGAAGGAATATATCGACATTTTCCTCGCCGAGCATAGCCGCAACAAGACTGTTAAGACGCTCAAGGCTGCTATCGTCCTTCTGCATATCAAAATCCTTCACGGCATCGTCAACGCCGTAAGCGAGTGAGAGGGCATAAGGGTTTTTATACGCCGCGTATTTGCCCGTCTTATATACCGCGCTATAGTAGAGCTTAGCGCTGGCGGACGAGGGAGAATCGACTATATATTTTATTCCGAGCAGGGAATCGTTCACGGGAGTTCCGCCCTGATATTTTGACCAGTGAGATACAGACGCGTATCCCATCTGATTGAGAAAATCAATGGTAGAGCGGTTGAGCGTTGAGGTCGAGCCCGACACGCCGAAGGTGTCATGAGTGAAGGAGTCGTTAACGGCGCGGAGCTTAGTGAACTCGGTCCTGTAGAAGGAAGAGTCGCCTTCTTTTATCAGGTCGGTTATCTCTCTTGTATCGTCAAAATGGTTGTTATAGTTGCTGTATTTAGTGTAAAGAACGTCCTTATCGAACTTTTCGATGCAGGCAAGCGCGCTGCAGAAGAGCTCAACACACACAACTACCGCGAGAATAGCCGCCAGATTTTCGCGCTTTTTGGGAGATCTGTTTCGCACCAGCATACAAAGCAGCACGAACAGGATGGCTATAACGATTATCGAGAGCCAAACCGTTTCGAGCGTGAGAAGCTTGGACTCGGATTTGAGGTAGGTTTCAAATTCCTGCTTTTCGCAAACGGCAACGGCAAGCGCCAAAAACGCGCATATTGCAAGAATGACCTTCTCGCTTATCTGCCTGAGGTTTCCGAATGCCTTGTATGCAAGGACGAGCAGGAAGAAGCAGAGCATAAAGCTGTATCTCGTGTTGAGCCAGTTGGGCTTCTGGAAACCGTGCCAGATAAGGTCGAGCGTGCTTGCGAACATACTCAAAGTCATAAATCCAAGGAATGCGCCCGCCGCAAGCTTTTCGCGAACCGAGAATTTTTTGGATATGAAGAATATCGGTACAAGGATAAGTGTGAGTATACCCGTGTAAACGAAGGGCATTCCCTCGGGACGTACCGTGTCGTAAGAGCCGGGCAGGAATTTGGTGAAGAAATCAAGGAAACCGAATTTTGCCTTGAGCGTCCAGTCGGGATTTGAGAATTCGTTCTTACCAAAGCCGAGCGAGTAATACGCGCCAAGAATTATAAACGCCGCCATAGCTATCGCTATCAGAGAAAATACGGCTATGCGTATAAAAGATCTTGTGAAGTGAGCCTTCTCGCCGCAGGGATTGTTTCTGCCGTCGCCGTAAGCGAGGAAATAGTAGAAGAAATAGAGCGCTACGTATATACATACCATGTATCCGATATAGTAGTTGCTCCAGATACAAAGGGCGAGCGAGAGCACGAAAAGCTTGAACTTTCCGAACTTAACGAGCTGTTCTATACCGTATGTGATAAGGGGAAGGAGCATCATCGCGTCTATCCACATCGAGTTGTGCTGATGGATTATGCCGTAAGCCGAAAGGGCGTACATAGTTGAAAGGGTCAGCACTATGAGCTTGTTCGGAGCTTTTGAATTCTTATGCAGATAAAAACCGAAGGTAAATCCGCAAAGACCTGTCTTCAAAATAAAGATGGTGAGCAGGGCTTCAAGTATCCTCTCCTTCGGGAAAAGAGCCACGATATAGGAAAGTGGGCTTGCCACGTAATATGCGTATATACCTATAAATTCTCCGCCGAGCGAACGCGAGAATGAATAAAGGATATCGGCATCTCCGTGAGCGAAGGAGCGAAGACCCTCGTAGAAGTAGACGTACTGCGCGTTGAGGTCGAGCACGAGCACCGAGCCGTCGCCAAAGGGATAGATCCCTCTCGCGAGGTATACAAGATACATTACCACCGCGGGAACTATAAAGCACAGGGCAAGGTAGGATGAGGGCGACGCGCTTATGCGCTGCTGCAGCCTTCTGAAGAATGAGAGCTTCGGTTGCTCGGTAGTTGTTACTTTTGTTGATATATTTTCGTTCATAGCGGACCTCTCTTAGTTTTTATTATCGGGGCTTTGTGTCTGCTGCTCGGAGGATATAACGCGTTTAGTGGCTTTTTCAAGCTTGATACGGTCTATATTCATATCTCTGCCGCAGCCTAGGCAGACCACGCGCATCTCGCTTCCAACGCGGAGCACGGTAAATTCTTTTGAGGAGCAGGGGTGAGGCTTTTTCAGCTCTATTATGTCCCCGACCTTGAATGGAATTATTTTCATAAAAAAACGTCCTTTTAAAAATCGTTAAAAAGCAAAAAAGCTTGTGCAACAATACTTATACTATTTTACCATAATAGTACCAATTTGTAAATAAGTATTTAAAATTTTACAAATTAATAAAATATGTTTGACTTGGGCAGGTTTATGTGTTATAATGTAAGATGAATTATTTTTGCCTTTTGGTGTTGGCGGAAGATCAAAAAAGGGGGGTGGCTCTGTGGTAATACTTGGAATAGACCCGGGACTTGCTATCGTTGGTTGGGGGGTTATAGATTACAGGGGCTCTCGGTTTGACGTGCTTGGCTACGGCTCGATACAAACCCCCGCAGGAATGCCCACCGAGCAAAGGCTCGCCGCGATATATGACGGTCTTAAAGAGATAATACAAAAGTACAAGCCCGACCAGATGGCGGTGGAGGAGCTTTTCTTCAATACCAACCAGACAACGGGCATCAGAGTTGCCGAGGCAAGGGGAGTTATACTGCTGTGCGCCACGAAGCACGGAGTGCCCACCTTTGAATATACACCTCTTCAGGTGAAGCAGTCGGTAGTTGGATACGGACGCGCCGAGAAAAAGCAGGTCATCACCATGGTCACTATGCTTTTGGGACTCAAGAGCGCCCCAAAGCCCGACGATACCGCCGACGCGCTTGCGATAGCGGTGTGTCACGCGCATTCGGGAGCGTCCCGACTCGCGCAATATTACAATAAATGACTTACGGAGGTATGCCATGTGGTGTTCCGAAAATTGGAAAGATTATGAGCTTCTCGACGCGTCTGACGGAGAAAGGCTTGAAAGATGGGGAAAATACATATTAGTCCGTCCCGACCCTCAGGTCATCTGGAAGAACACGGCGCGCCACCCGAAGTGGGCGCGTGCCGACGCGGTATATAAGCGCTCCTCCAACGGAGGCGGCGGTTGGGCAAAGAACACTCTGCCCACACAGTGGAATATCGGATACGGAGAGCTTTCTTTCGTGCTCCGTCCTATGGGATTTAAGCATACGGGACTTTTTCCCGAGCAGGCGGCTAACTGGGATTGGTTCTCGGAGCTTATAAGAAAATCGGGACGTAAGAGCGTAAAGGTGCTCAACCTTTTCGCGTATACGGGCGGAGCTACCGTCGCGGCGGCAAAGGCTGGGGCGTCTGTAGTCCACGTTGACGCGGCAAAGGGAATGGTTGCTCAGGCTAAGGAGAACGCCGCCCTCTCGGGTCTTGCCGATGCGCCGATAAGATACATCGTTGACGACTGCAAAAAATTCGTGCAAAGAGAGATACGCAGAGGCAATAAATACGATGCTATAATTATGGACCCGCCCTCATACGGCAGAGGGCCGTCGGGCGAGGTCTGGAAGATAGAGGACAGCGCAGACGAGCTTGTAACGCTCACGGCGCAGCTGCTGTCCGACGACCCGCTGTTCTTCCTGATAAATTCCTACACCACGGGACTTTCCCCTATGACGATGAAATATATCATCGACCTCAGAGTGCGTTCCCGTTTCGGCGGAAAAACAGAAACAGGAGAGCTTGGTCTTAAGATAAGCGCAACGGGCGGATATCTGCCCTGCGGCGCAAGCGCAAGATGGACAGCGGAAAAGTAAAACAAAAACGAAAAGGTGTTTTAGATGGATTTACCGTTTATAAAGGTTGAAAATGTAAGCTACTCATATCGGGGAGAGGGAGATGCGGCTATCCGCGTTATAAAAGAGCTCTCTCTTGAGATAGATGAGGGTGAGTTTGTGGCTGTTCTCGGACATAACGGTTCGGGAAAATCCACACTTGCCAAGCTTTTGAATATGATACTAACCCCCGCGAGCGGAAAAATATTTATCGAGGGCAAGGATATAACCGACGAAAATATGAGCGAGGAAGAGATATTCGCGCTCCGCAAAAACGTTGGAATGGTCTTCCAGAATCCCGATAATCAGCTCGTCGCCACGATAGTTGAGGACGACGTTGCCTTCGGCCCTGAAAATCTGGGCGTACCCTCGCAGGAGATAAGACGAAGAGTTGACGAGGCGCTCTCTAAGGTGGGAATGACCGAGTACGCTCATCACGAGCCGCACAGGCTCTCGGGCGGACAGAAGCAGAGAGTGGCTATCGCGGGAATAATGGCGATGCTGCCCAAATGTATAATTTTTGATGAGTCCACGGCAATGCTCGACCCCATAGGCAGAAGAGAGGTAATGTCGGCTATAAAGAAGCTCAATTCCGAGATGGGGATAACCGTGATAATGATAACTCACTATATGGACGAGGCGGCTATGGCAAACAGAGTGGTCGTTCTTGATGACGGCAGAATAGCGCTTGACGGAACGCCGTCCGAGGTGTTTGAGAAAGAGGAGCTTTTGCGCTCGATGGGTCTTGACGTTCCTCAGTGTACGGCGCTTGTTCACAGGTTGCGCCGCGCGGGGATAGCTCTTGAGGGAGAGTGTACAGACCCCGAAAAGTGCGCCGACCTTATCGCAACGGCGCTCGGAAAGGAGCTCGGAAATGGCTGAGATATCGCTAAGAGAGGTGTCCTTCCGTCACGGAAAGGGAACACCGTATGAGATATGCGCACTTGACAAGATAACGCTTGATATAGCTCCCGGGGTTATCACGGGAATAATCGGGCATACGGGGTCGGGAAAATCCACCCTTGTTGAGCTTTTTAACGGAATACTCAAGCCCGCCGAGGGCAGAGTGCTTATCGACGGCGAGGATATATGGGCAAAGCCAAAGGAGATACGAAAGGTAAGATTTCGCGTGGGACTTGTAATGCAGTACCCCGAATCACAGCTTTTTGAGGAAACTATAAGACAGGATATCGCCTTCGGACCGAAAAATATGGGGCTCTCCGATAAGGAGATCGAGAGGAGAGTTGTCGAGGCGGCAAGATTTGTCGGACTTGATGAGGAGCTGCTCGAGAAATCGCCCTTTGACCTCTCGGGTGGACAGAAGAGAAGAGCGGCGATAGCGGGTATAATCGCTATGCGTCCCGACGTTCTGGTGCTGGACGAGCCCGCGGCAGGACTTGACCCTGTAGGAAGAGAGTCGATATTCGCGAATATCGTCGAATATAAGGAAAAGACGGGAAGCACGGTCGTTATCGTCAGCCACAGTATGGAGGATATGGCGAGATATTGTGACAGAGTTGTGGTGATGTCGGGCGGAAAAATGATAATGAACGGCAGCCGTGACGAGGTCTTCTCACAGTCGGCAAGCCTTGAGGGCGCGGGACTTGATATCCCGCAGATAACCAAGCTTATGACCCTGCTCAGAGACAGAGGGATAGATGTGGATCAGAGCATATATACCTCGGAGAAGGCATACGAGGAGATAATGAAGCTTTTCGCAAAGAAGGGCTAAATCAAAGATACAGAGGCAAATTTAGAGAATGAAGAACATTGCATTGGGTCAGTATTACCCCGCGAAGTCGCCTATACACAGGCTCGACCCGCGTATAAAGGTGATATTGGCGATATTGTATATAATTTGCGCCACGTTTTTGGGAAAGAACATAGTAAGCTTCGGGCTATTGCTCGTATCGGCGCTTGCGCTCATCGTTATGGGCAGGATACCCTTGCGGACGGTGCTTCGCGGTATAGTTCCCGTGCTCTTCGTTATGGCGTTTGCGGCGCTATTTCAGGTGTTTGGAAGAAGCGGAGAGATGCTGATATTCGAGTGGAGATTTATCCACATATACGGAGAGGGACTTTTCGCCGCGCTGTTTATGATAATAAGAATATTCGCGCTTATAGTGGGAACGAGTATGTTCCTCACTTACACCACAACGCCTATCGAGCTTACCGACGCGATAGAGGATCTGCTCTCTCCGCTCAAAAAGCTCAAAGTGCCGGTGCACGATTTCGCTATGATGATGACGCTGGCGCTCAGGTTTATCCCTACGCTCGTTGAGGAGACCGAGAAGATAATGACGGCGCAAAAGGCAAGGGGAGCGGACTTTTCAAGCGGAAGCCTTGTCAAACGCGCAAAGGCGCTCATTCCCGTGCTCATACCGCTTATAGTGTCGGCTATAAGACACGCGGTGGAGCTTGCCGTGGCGATGGAGTGCAGATGCTATCACGGTGACGGAAAGAGGACGAGAATGACTGTCAGACGTTGCAGAGTATGGGATTTTGTGGCGCTTGTGATAATGATCGCCTTTGGCGCGGCGCTCGTATATTTCAATATACTTGGCATCGGCTACAGCCTTTAAGTGAGGCGGCTATGAAGATATTGATATACGTGTCGTTTCTCGGAACTAAGTATTCGGGATACCAGATACAAAAAAACGCGCCCACAGTACAGCAGGCACTTTGCGAAGCGTCCGAGAGGGTGTTCGGATTTAAGTGTGACGTCACGGGGTGCAGCAGGACCGATAGCGGAGTACACGCCAATATGTTCTGCGCGGCTGTGAGCGAGAGCGGAAAGAGTGGCATCGACACAACTATCCCGATAAAAAAGATCCCCCTTGCATACGCCGCGGTACTGCCCAATGATATAGCGGTGTTTGATGCCAAAGAGGTGGATGATGACTTTCATCCAAGATATGACGTTGAATATAAGGAATACGTTTATAAAATATACAACCGATCGATAAGCGACCCGTTTATGGCAGACAGGAGCTGGCATTATCCGAGAGTGCTTGACGACGGCGCTGTGGAGCGAATGAACGAGGCGGCGGCAAGGTTTGTTGGCAAACACGATTTTGCATCCTTTATGTCGAGCGGCTCGGATGTGACCGATACGGTCAGGACGATATTTGAAGCCGAGGTGAAAAGAGAGGGAGCTCTCATAGAGTTTCGGGTGTCGGCTGACGGATTTCTCTACAATATGGTAAGGATACTCACGGGAACGCTTATAGCCGTTGCCGAGGGGAAGATAGAGCCCACCGATATAGATGCTGTAATCGAGTCGCGCGACAGAAAGCGCGCGGGAGTTACAGCTCCGCCCACGGGGCTTTACCTCAATAGAGTGGTTTACAGGGACTAAAAATTTAAAGAAAGGCGGGCGCATGAAAATACCTTTTTTCAAAAAAAAGAATAACGATGCGGCTACGGAGCAGGGCGCAGGGCGCTTTGCCGAGAACATAGCTCGGTTTTTCAGCGCTGAGCCGCAAAAGGAAAAGATACTTCGCCACGAGGACTTTGCGAGGGCGGGTGACGTTTATTACGCCACCGTTTCGGCAAGGTACAAGGTGGCGCAGAGGATACTTATACTGCTTCTCGTGATCTTTCTGCTCTTTTCGATATTCACCAATATCAGCAATATAACCTACGGTAATTTATTCTATTTCTTCAGGGATTTCGGAAATGCCGTGGACATAGAGAGCAGTAATTATGAGAGCCTGTCTTATGACGTCTATGGCGATCAGAGCTTCGCGCTGTACAGAGGAGGAATAGCGGCGGTCAGTCCGTCTAACGTGTCGGTCTTCACAGCAACGGGAAGACGAACGCTAAAGAGCCGCTCGGATTTCGCGCAACCATATGCTGTGTGCTCCAAGAAATACGCCTTGGTCTATGACGTTTCGGGAAATTCATTCGCGCTGTATAATTCATTCTCCAAAATATATACCGAGAGCTTTGATTATCCGATAAGCGATGCGGCTATCTCGGATTCGGGAGTGTTTGCGCTTCTTACGCGCTCGGCGGATTATAAATCGGTCGTTAACGTGTATAATAAAAACGTAAAGCTTGCGGGAAGATACAGCAAGGATATGTACGCGCTTGATATTGCGCTGGATAGCGCGGGCGAGAGAATGGCTGTTATATATTACGATATCGGCGACGGGCTTGGGCGTACGGTGCTCAGAGTTTACGATATATCAAACCGTGTGGCTGAGGGGAAAGATCCCGATGAGGACAGAGTGATAGCGCAAAAGACGCTTGAGGGAGAATTTCCGCTTGGGTGCGCGTTTATGAGTGACGGTAAGCTCTCGGTGGCTACGAACGGTTCTGTCAGCATTCTTGACAATAGCGAGTATGAGGTATATGACTACATAAATTTTGAAGGTGAGCTCAGAGCCGTCTATGCAAGTGAGAACGGCGTTGCGGTGGCGGTCAAAGAGGGAGTGCTTAACGACGTGAATACCGTGATAGCCTTTGACAAGGACGGAAAAGTTTTATATAATGAGCTCGTCAGAGAATCGGTGAGAGAAATAGCGGTTCTCGGAAGACATATATTTATAAAGACCGATGCGGGCGTTGCGAGGATAAACGCCGACACGGGTGAGGAAGAAGAGCTTTCTTCCCAGGCGGGAAAGATGCTCATATATGATGAGTCGACCGCGATAGTCTGCGGTGAATCAAAAGCTGTGTATATCAAATTTAAGGAAAATTAAGATTCGAGGTTTAATAAAGAGCTATGAAATTAAAAAATATTCCTAATATCTTATCGGCAATAAGAATAATGTTGGTCGGAGTATTCGTCTACACGTTTTTCTGTGTTAGCCCATACGTTGCTTTGGTGGTATTCCTGCTGGCGGGGGCTACCGACGTGGTCGACGGATATCTTGCAAGGAGAAACAACTGGATAAGTGATCTTGGTAAGATACTCGATCCCTTTGCGGATAAGCTTATGCAGTGTACCGTGCTCGTAAGCCTTTATATTAAAAAGATGATACCGATATGGTTCGTTATCCCCTTCTTCCTTAAGGAGATAACCTCGCTCATTATGGGGCTTATCGTTATCAAAAAGAGAAACATAGTTATAGTTAGCAAGTGGTACGGAAAGATGACGGTATGCTTGTTCTACGCGACTATAGTTCTCTCTGTGTTTATATCGGATATACTCAGAGAAAATCTGCTTTTGGCAGTAATTGTGTTCATGCCGGCAGTAGTAAGCGCTATAATAACCTTTGTGGCGTACGTTAAGCATTATGCGGTGCTTAAGAATAAAAATTACGCAGAAAAAATAAAAACAGAAGAAAAGGCAGATGCGGTAGACGCCGCTGAAAATATTTAATTATGGTAATGTGTTCAAAATGCCACAAGAGAGTGGCTGTGGTTTTCGTGGCCAAGGTAGAGAACGGAAATAAGGTGACCGAGGGACTTTGTATGAAGTGTGCAAAGGAGCTTGGAATACCCGTTGAAACTATGCTCGGAAACGTTATGGATAAAATGGGTATCCCCGCCGAGATGCTTCAGGATATGGAGGGTATGGAGGGGGATATAAACGAATATCTTCAGGAGAACGGACTTATTCCGTCCCAAGGGGACGACGATGAGGAGGGCGGAGCTCCCGCCATACCTATGCCCAAGCTCTTTGAAACCCCGGCTGATGGTGTAGTGCCCTCAGAGCCTGATCCCAAGGGCGGAAGCTCGGCGAAGAAGGAAAAGGGAAAAGATAATAAGCCCAAGTTCAAATATCTCGACGTTTATTGCCGCAACCTTACAAGACGCGCGGCAGAGGGTAAGCTTGACAGAATAGTGGGCAGAGAGCGAGAGATGGAGAGAGTTATACAGATACTCTGCCGCAGACAGAAGAATAACCCTTGCCTTATCGGTGAGCCCGGTGTGGGTAAAACGGCTATAGCCGAGGCGCTCGCTCAGAGGATAGCCGAGGACAGAGTTCCTTATAAGCTCCGCGGAAAGCAGATATATCTTATGGACCTCACGGCGCTCGTTGCGGGTACGCAGTTCAGAGGACAGTTTGAGTCAAGGATACTCGGACTTCTCAACGAGGTCAAGGCGGCGGGTAATATAATCCTCGTTATAGACGAGGTGCACAACATCGTCGGAACGGGAGATGCCGAGGGCGGTGTCAACGCGGCAAATATCCTCAAGCCCGCGCTTTCAAGAGGAGAGATACGAATCATAGGCGCAACAACGCTTAATGAGTACAGAAAATATATAGAAAAGGATACGGCGCTCGAACGCCGCTTCCAGCCGGTAACGGTAAATGAGCCCTCTGTTGAGGAAACTGTCGAGATGCTTGGGGGCATCAAGCACTATTACGAGGACTTCCACGCTATCAGAATTCCCGATGACGTTGTCCGCAGAACGGTCGTGCTCTCGGAGAGATATATCACAGACCGCTATTTGCCCGATAAAGCGATAGACCTTCTTGACGAGGCGGCATCGCATCTCTCGCTCTCAAGCTCTGTTCTCAATGAGGCTCAGGAGCTTCGTGAGCAGCTTCTCACACTCAAGGAGAAGAGAGAGGAGGCTGAGGCCCAAACACCTGTGAACGATAATGAGTCGCAGAAGCTTTATGAGGAGATAACCAAGATAAAGGCTGACGAGCTTCGCCTGTCGCAAAGACTGCGCGAGATAGAACCCTCGTGCGAGAATGTGGTTCTTTCCGAAGAGGATATAGCTGAGGTCATAGAGGTTTGGACGGGAATTCCCGCCTCAAGCATATCGCAGAATGAATTTGAGAGAATAGATACCCTCAAGGAAAGACTGCTTGGACGAATCATCGGACAGGACCAGGCGGTAGAGGCGGTATCAAAGGCTATAAAGAGAAACAGAGCGGGAATATCCTACAAGAGAAAGCCTGTGTCCTTCATATTCGCAGGACCTACGGGAGTTGGAAAGACAGAGCTTGTAAAAACTCTTGCGGCTGACCTCTTTAACTCGCCCGAAACGCTTATAAGACTTGATATGTCGGAGTTTATGGAGAAGCATTCGGTGTCGCGCATCATAGGAGCGCCCCCCGGATACGTGGGATACGACGAGGCGGGACAGCTTACCGAGAAGATACGCCGCAGACCCTATTCGGTCATTTTGTTTGACGAGATAGAGAAGGCGCACCCCGACGTGCTCAATATAATGCTTCAGATACTCGATGACGGAAGAATAACCGACGCCAGAGGAAAGACCGTCAATTTTGAGAATACTATAATAGTTATGACCACCAACGCGGGTTCGGATAATTCGGCTGTGACCGTCGGCTTTGCGGCAGACTCACACAGCGCGTCGGAAAACAGAACGCTCAAGGCGCTCTCGGGCTTCCTTCGCCCCGAATTTTTGAACCGTGTTGACGAGATAATAACCTTCAACTCGCTCACCGAGCGTGATTTCTCGGCAATAGCCAAGATAATGCTTGACGAGCTTAAGACGGCTCTCGGAGAGAAGAATATCCTCTTTAAGTACTCGGACGAGGCGGCGGATAAGATAGCTAAGGAATCCTATTCGCTCAAATTCGGCGCGAGAAATATGAGAAGATATATCCGTTCTCACGTTGAGGATCAGCTTGCCGAGAAGATAATCTCGGATTATAACGGAAGCATAGGTATCGCGTCACTCTTTGTGGACGACGAAGGAAAACTTACTGTTGAGTGTGTTTGAATATGAACGAAAAATGGTTTGTATCCGATATTTCGGATATTGAAAAAAAGCTTAAGACCAACGCCGCCTCAGGAATCACCCCCAAGGCGGCGCGTTCTCGATTGAGAAAGAACAGGTCTTTATTTTACATAAAGCCGAGAAAGAGCGTTGCGGCTATGCTCGGCGAGATAGTTACCGATTTTGCCCTTCTTTTGCTTATAATATCCTCGGTGATAGCGCTCTGCTTTACCGAGTACACAACGGGAGTGACGATAAGCCTTATCGTTCTGCTCAATCTCGGGGCTTGTCTGTTTTTGTATTTCAAGTCGCAAAGACTTTTTGAGTCGCTCTCGGCGTTCTTCCGTCCTACGGTGACGGTGATACGCTCGGGCAAGGCGTTTTCGGTAGACCCCGAAAGCGTGGCGGTCGGTGACGTGGTGCTGATATCCGAGGGGGATATGCTCAGCTTTGATGCAAGGCTCGTCACATCCGATAACCTCAGGGTTATGGTGAGGGTGGACAGAGAGACCGAGGAGGAGGCAGAGAAGCTTGCGGGGGCAAGTGTACGCGAGAACGAAAATGACGTCAGAAAGATGTTCAATATGGTCCACGCGGGTTCTCGTGTGACGTCGGGAAGCGCGAGAGCTATAGTCACGGCTACGGGAAGATATACCTATTACGGCGCGATGACGGGCGGTATAGTTATGCCCGCGCTCAAGGAGATACCGCACGGTCTCAAGCTGCTCAGAAAATACTGCTCGGGCTTTGGAATGGCGATAATGATAGCCGTTGTTCCTTTCAGTCTGCTCTGCCTTATATTCAGCAAGGGAAACGTAACGCTGATGACGACATTTATGGCGGCGTTGGCGATAGCGGCGTCCTCAATGTCACAGCTCTCCTGTACGGTCTGCCGAGCTTTCTTTGAAAAGCAGGCAAGAAAGTGCTTGCAGGGTAAGAACGCGGCGGTATTGAGAAGCTCCGAGGTTATGGACAAGCTCGTGTCCTGTGAATATATCTTTATGCTTGACGGAAGTGCCGTGAGCGACGGTGTCCTTCATTTTTACAAGGCTATATGCGCCGAGGGCGAGATAGTGGAGTTTTCCGCTATGAGCCCCGCTATGACCGCTTTTTCGGAGCTTGTGGCGCTTTATGACTCTGCGGAGAGCAGAACGCTGACCACGGGTGTCCACGCGCCCGGGCGCTACAGAGGGGCGCTCAGGGAATTTATACGGCGCTCGGCGGTAGATTCCGAGGCGCTTAAGATAAGATGCACTATCGGCGGCTACGTACCGGGAAGCTCTGCCGATATGACCGATAAGCTGTTCTATTCAGACAGAGGAAAGCGCTATGTTCTCAACGTTTCGCAGGGGAACGATAAGCTCGCGCTTTGCCGGAGAGCTTATTTCGGAAGCAGGATAGTTGATATAAGCCCCGAGGAAAGAGAAGCCTTCCTTTCGGAATATGAAAAATATAAAAAGCAGGGAAAGGACCTTCTCGTTTTCACTCTCACAGAGGGAGAATTTGATGAGGCTCATATTTTCGGCGGAATGATAGTTCTCTCCGAGAAGAACGACAGCGCCTTCAAAAAGGCTATATCCGAGCTTAACGCTATGGGAGTGAAGACCGTGTCCTTTGCAGGACGCATAAACGGAGCAGAGCAGGGAGAGGACAGCCTTCCCGCGCCTATGGTAGGAAAATGCGCGACTTTTGCGGATTTTACCGCTAACAAGCTTCCCATTACCTATGATTTCGGACTTATAGACACCTACCTCGATTTTGGGGCGAAGCAGATAGATACGCTTATAAGATACGTACATTCGGTGAACAAAAAGGTTGCGGTGATATCCTTCTCCGAGCTTTACCGAGAGCTTTCGGAAAAGCCAGACGTTCTCGTTAGCTGCTCGGCAATGCAGTACCGTTTTTCGGGAAGGCTTGAGGAGGAGATAGAAATACTTGAGCTTCCGGGCGGAGCGGAGAGCCGCTGTTGCCGACAGGACGTAAAGACAAGCGCTGACGTTATCATACCAAGACCCTCATCGGGCTCGGGTGGACTTGCCTCGCTCAAACGGGCGTTCATGCTGGCGGGTGCTGTGTATAACAATCTTTCGGGATTTTTCAGATACGTGCTGTGCAGTCAGTTTATAAGACTTGTTATGGTGATGCTTCCGATGGTCTTCGGAGAGGCGTTCCTTGACGCAAGACACGCGCTGTTCTGCGGATTTATCGTGGATATGCTTGTTATGATGATATTCGTGAGCGAGAAATGCGGAGCGGAGAACGCAAGGGGATTCAGGAGCATATCGGGAGAATTCCGAACTCCGATAAAGAACAACGCGGGAATGATAATAGCTTCCTGCATAGGCGGACTTTCGGCGGTATTCCTTCCTAATATAATAGGATATATAGGATTTATGGGTCAGTACTTCTATCAGACCGAATATCTCTTTATATCGATGATACTTTTGCATATAACGCTTATGTATTGTATAAGGATAGATAATCTGAGAAGGTTTGGGGAGGCGGATATAAACAGGTTCGCGATAGGGCTTGACGTCTTCGCGCTGCTGTTTGTTATATCCTGCTTCGCAATAGCGCCGATAGGGGTATTCTTCGACGTGCTGGAGATAACAATTCCTTATCTGATTTTGACGGTAGTTCCGTCTGCGGTGTGCGCTCTTATGTATTTCCTTATTGGAAACTTCAGAGTTCGTACAGAGTGAAATAGGACAAACAACTAAAGAATTAAGGGTGTTTTGCGAGCATAGATTTTAATGACTTGCAAAACACCTTTTAATTTTTCGATAAGGAGGAGAGCGATATGGAGCGCTTCAGTACCTGTGAGCTTCGTGAGAAGGAGGTGGTAAATATCTGTGACGGCGCAAGGCTGGGATGTCCCTCGGATTTTGAATTTAACGTTTGCGATGGAAGGATAACCGCCCTCATAGTGCCAAGAGGCTGCGGATTTTTAGGGTTTGGAAGAGATGATATAATAATTCCTTGGTGCAAGATAGAGTGCATAGGGAGCGATACGATACTTGTAAAACTCTCGCCCGAGGAGTATCGGCAGAGGGAAATCGATAAGAAAAAGAAGAAAAGCTTTTGGTAATTGTAAACAATTTGTAAAATCGCAAAAGTGCTCTTGAAGAGATATAAGTAATATGGTATAATATCCGTTGCGTCGGCGTGAGCGCCGATAGTATACAAATACACACACATGGCTACAGAGCGTGACGGTGTTGCCAAAAGGCAATGAAAATGCAGAAGCTATGTGGTGGAAAAACCGAAGGAGGACATTTAAAATGTCAGTAATTTCAATCAAACAGCTGCTTGAAGCAGGCGTCCATTTCGGACATCACACAAGAAGATGGAACCCCAAGATGCAGGAGTACATCTTCACAGAGAGAAACGGTATCTACATCATCGACCTTCAGAAGACCGTAAAGAAGTTTGAGGAAGCTTATAACTTCGTACGCGATATATCTGCTGAGGGCGGTACGATCCTCTTCGTAGGAACAAAGAAGCAGGCTGCAGATGCTATCAAGGAAGAGGCAACACGTTGCGGAATGTACTACGTAAACGTTCGTTGGCCCGGCGGAATGATGACCAACTTTAAGACAATAAAGAGATCCATCAGCCGTCTTAACAGCCTTGAAAAGATGCAGGAGGACGGAACATTTGATCTTCTTCCCAAGAAGGAAGTTGCTATCAAGCAGAAGGAAATGTTCGACCTCGAGAAGAACTATGGCGGTATCAAGACCATGGAAACTCTCCCCTCCGCTCTCTTTATAGTTGACCCCAAGAAGGAAGCAAACGCAGTTCTTGAGGCTAAGAAGCTCGGTATACCGGTAATCGCTATCGTTGACACCAACTGTGACCCCGATGATGCAGATTACATCATTCCCGGAAACGATGACGCTATCCGCGCTATCAAGCTCATCTCCGCAGCTCTCGCAGACGCTGTTATCGAAGGCAGACAGGGCGAGCAGACCGTAGAGGCTGAGGCTGTTGCTGAGGCTGAGGAAGCTGTAGCAGACGCTGAGTAATAACTAAAAGATATTATAACGAAAGGAAGATATAAAAATGGCTAACATCACAGCTAAGGACGTTGCTGCTCTCAGAGCAAAGACCGGTATCGGTATGATGGAGTGCAAGAAGGCACTTGTTGAGGCAAACGGCGACGTTGAAGAGGCAATAAAGATACTCCGCAAGAGAGGAGAGCTTAAGGCAGAGGCTAAGGCAGCAACAAGAATAGCTGCAGACGGTATCGTTGACATCATGAAGGACGGCAACGTAACCGCAATGATCGAGGTAAACTCTGAAACAGACTTCGTTGCAAAGAACGCTTCCTTCCAGGAGTTCGTAAAGAACCTGCTTAAGACAATAATCGCAAACAAGCCCGCTGATCTCGACGCACTTCTCGCAAGTGAGTACGTTGACGGAAGCGCAACCGTTGAGGCAAAGCTCAAGGAGATGATCTTCGTTATCGGAGAGAAGCTCAGCATCCGCCGTTTCGTAGTTGTAGAGGGCGTTACAAGCACCTACATCCACGGCACAGGTTCTATCGGTGTTGTTGTATCCTTCGACGTTGATGCGGCAGTGGCAGAGAAGGACGAGTTCGTTGCATTCGCAAAGAACGTAGCACTTCAGGTTGGCGCATACCCCACACCTTATCTTGATCGCGAGTCTGTTCCCGCTTCTGTTATCGAGGAAGAGAAGAACATTCTTATGGCTCAGATCGCTAACGATCCCGCAAACGCTAAGAAGCCCGCACAGATCATCGAGAAGATGGTTTCGGGAAGAATCGGCAAGTTCTATGACAACAACTGTCTGCTTGATATGTCCTATGTAAAGGACGATGAGATCAAGGTTGGCAAGTACGTTGAGAACACCGCTAAGGAGCTTGGCGCTGCTATCAAGGTAACAGGCTTCCACCGCTTTGAAAAGGGTGAGGGAATCCAGAAGAGAGAAGAGAACTTTGCAGACGAGATAGCAAAGCTCACTAATAAACAGTAAATAGGTTATTTTAGGGGAAACTTTTTTGAGGTTTCCCCTGTTTTTTGTTGTTTTGGAAAGAAAATATTAAATTATTTAATAATAAAGATAAAAAACTCTTGACAAAAGAGAAAAAATATGGTTTAATATAATGGTGTCATTGAAAGATTGGCAGTGCAAACAAGCAACACGCTTCCGGAAAGTTCCGGATATTCGTGTCCGGAAGTAATAAATGGTAAGGAGGTGCACAAAATGCTCAGAACATATCAGCCTAAGAAGAGACAGAGAAAGAAAGAGCACGGCTTCAGAAAGAGAATGGCTACGGCAGACGGAAGAAACGTCCTCAAGAGAAGACGCGCAAAGGGCAGAAAAAGACTGACCTATTAATTAAAATCTCAGCTTTGATATAAAAACCGCCGATGACACTGAAAGCAGAAATGTTGTTTTCCAAGTACATCGGGGTTTTTGCTATTCAAAGATAGTAGAGAAAGAGAAACAAATGAAAGAAACTGCTATAAGAGAAAATCATCTTTATAACAAGGCGTATACCCGCGGCAAAAGAGCGGTGGGAAAATGCGTTGCGGTGTATGTTCTCAAGGATCTTGCGGCAAAACGGTTGAAGAAGGCTAACCCCGAGGGCGAGTATATAAACAGACTCGGAATAACCGTTTCCAAAAAGATCGGAGGAGCGGTAGAGCGAAATCGCGCTAAGCGAATAATCAGAGCCGCATACAGAGCACACGCAGACAAGCTTCGCCGCGGAAACCTGATAGTGATAAGCGCAAGAGCGGCAATATCGGGAAAGAAGAGCGGAGATATAGAGGTTGAACTTTTAAAGGCTTTCAGAGAACTTGGATTGATGGCGGAAATACCGCCGAAAACGGAAGAAAAATGAAACATGTTTGCATTTGGTTGGTACGGCTGTACCAAAAGTTTCTTTCGCCGCTGAAGGGTGGCCCAACATGTCGGTTTACGCCGACGTGCTCAGCCTACGCCATTGAGGCGTTTACTAAACGTGGCTTTTTCGTTGGATTTGGACTAACGGTGTGGCGCATATTGCGCTGTAATCCGTTTTGTGTGGGAGGGCACGACCCCGTGCCGCCGAAGAAGATCCCGAAATACAAGGGCAGAGCGGACAGAGAAACAGAAGAAGAACAATGACAGGCATTTTGCCAAAAAAGAGAGAGGAAATTCCGCAGCTTGTGCGGAAGAACAACATCTATGGGAAATATTGGAGATTTTTTGATAAGCATACCCGGATGGCTTTTGAACTGGTGTAACAAGATAGTTGGCAATCAGTATATATTTGCGTTGCTGATATTTGCCTTTATCGTTGAGATAATCCTTTTGCCGTTTGGTATCAAGCAACAGAAAAACGCGATAAAGCAGGCTAAGATGCGTCCTAAGGAAATGGCGATCCGCAAGAAATACGCGGGACGCGATGACCAGGCAACTAAGCAGAAAATGTCGATGGAAATTCAGGAGATGTATCAGAAGGAAGGATACAACCCTATGGGCGGATGTCTTCCCTTGCTCATACAGTTTCCTATAATCATTGCGCTCTATAATATCGTGATGAACCCGCTCAAATATATATGCGGTATGTCAACACAGGCGATAAATGAGGTCATCGCAAAGGTACAGTCCTTCCCGGAATATGCAAACACTACCTTCACGGCAAACAGAAATATCGACCTTATGTCGGCAATGAAGAAGATAATAGAAAATCACGGTAACGTATTTACAGCGCAGGGAATCGAATCGGTCGATGCGCTTCCTAATCTGAGTATGTTTGGCGGGGCAGTAGATCTTGCGGCAACCCCCTCGTTTAGCAACTTCAACTGGCTTTTGCTCATTCCCGTGCTTACCTTCCTTGCTTACTTCTTCAGCATGAAGATAAACAAAAAGCTTATGTATAATCCCGCGCAGAACGACCCCGCAATGGGTTGCTCTAACAAGATGATGGATTATATTATGCCCCTGATGAGCGTATTTATTACCTTTGGTGTTCCCGCGGCACTCGGCGTTTACTGGATATTCAAGTGCATTATAGGCGTTATCAAGCAGGCGCTTCTGAGTGTTTGTATGCCTATGCCCAAGCTCTCCGAGGAAGAGATAAAGGCGGCGGAGCAGGAATATAACGCTAAGGCTTCAAAGAAGCCCGAGAGAAATCTTCCCGAGGGTAAGAAGTACCGTTCGCTTCACCATATAGACGATGAGGACGAGGTGGTAAGTACACCTGCGGTCACAGAGCCTAAGAAGGTTGAAGAAAAGACCGAGGAGAAAGAGCCCGTAGTTGAGCGCGCTGAGCTTAAAGAGGACAACACCGAGGAAAATTTGCGCGCTTACCGCAAAAAATTCAACAAAAAAGACGACGATAAAAATTAATCATAACGGAGAAATAACGTGAAAAAAGAAATTGTTATGAGTGCTAAGACCGTTGAGGAAGCACTCGAGCTGGCTGCTAAGGAGCTTGGCGTAGACAGCGTTGAAAAGATAGAATATACAGTTCTTGAAGAGCCGAAGAAGGGACTTTTCGGAATAGGAGCAGTTCCCGCAAAGATATCCGCAAGCTGTGTTTGCGGAGGTGAGGCTGACGCGCTCGCGCTTGTTGAGGAGCTTATCGCTAATATGAACGTTGAGGCTACCGTATCTATGAGCGACGGCGAGTCGGGCGAGAAGAAGATAGTTATCGAGGGCGGAAATGCCGCAATCCTTATAGGACACCACGGTGAAACGCTTGACGCGCTCCAGTACCTCGCAAATCTTGCGGCAAATAAAAAGGTTGCGGGTGAGAAGAGAGAGTACGTTAAGATAACCGTTGACGTTGAGGGTTACCGCGCTAAGCGCGAGGAAACACTCAGAGCTCTTGCAAGAAGAATGGCAGATAAGGTTCTCAAATATAAGAAGAGCGTTATGCTTGAGCCGATGAATCCTTACGAGAGAAGAATAATCCATTCTGAGGTACAGAAGATAGAGGGCGTTTCTACAAACTCTATCGGTTCTGACGGAAACAGAAAGGTAGTTATGTACCTTGACGCAAAGAAGTAATATAAAAAACACAGCGGAAATTCAAAATTCCGCTGTGTTTTTTATGTTTAAATTATAGGAAAATAATAAAATAAACACCTGAGTTTGTAGGGATAGGCGTCCTCGACTGTCCATTTCGCAAACAATACAAACAAATCTCACCACGGTGTGAAAAACATTATCTTATAATTGGTAGGGGCGACCATTGGTCGTCCGTAAAACAAACAATATAAACAGTCATCACCTCGATAATGAATTATACCTATATAAGCCTTCTCCTGTGGGAGAAGGGGGACCACGGAGTGGTGGATGAGGAGTTAGTTTGAGTTTTAAAACACCTCATCCGTCGCCTGACGGCGCCACCTTCTCCCACTGGAGAAGGCTTTGGGGACGGACGACCAATGGTCGTCCCTACATTGCGGGAGGATAATATCCTCCCCTACATTTTTTTGGTGATGTTTGGTTTTCTATTTTATGTTCTATTTAATTGTTTGTTTCTCGGGTCGTCGAGGACGTCGACCCCTACAATTTGAAATATCCGTTGTGGTGAATTATACTGTAACAGATTGCACGTTAATATTAGTTAACCTGTAGGGGTCGACGTCCTCGACGACCCGTTTATAAACAATACAAACAAACGTCACCACGGTGTAGGAAATATCACCTCATAATCGGTAGGGGTCGGCGCCTTGTTTCATCTAAAATTCACGTTTTGATCTCCGCCCGAGATCCTTCACAGCGATGTTTTCCCCGTTGTCATTCTCGAGCGAAGCGAAGAATTTCGGGGAAAACATCTCGTTCGAGGATGACACGGGCGGAGATGGCTTTGTCAACTTTCAGATGAAACAATGTACTACAATAACAAACTCCCCTCTTTCTGCGAGGGGAGTTATTATAATGTTAAAGATTACAGTTTAACAAAACCAAGCTTCTTCTGTACCTTTGAAAGCGTCCTGCGGGCGTAATAGGAAGCTTCCTCAGCGCCCTTCTTCATCTGAGCCTCAAGCATAGCCTTGTCGGAAAGAAGCTCGTTAAATCTCTGCTGTATGGGTGCTAAAGCGTCTGCACAAGCCTCGCCTACCGCAAGCTTGAATTCGCCGTAACCCTTGCCGTCAAACTCTCGCTCTATCTCCTCTACAGTCTTGCCCGTGAAGCAGGAATAAATACCTATGAGGTTGTTTATTCCGTGCTTGCCCTCTCCCATACACACACAGGTGTCGGAATCGGTCACAGCGCGCTTAAATTTGCGTATAATGGTGTCCTTGTCGTCAAGGATATATACGACAGCATTCGCGTTCTCGTCGGATTTAGACATCTTCTTGGTGGGGTCGGCAAGCGACATTATCTTCATACCGCTCTTGGCGATAACGGGCTCGGGAACGGTAAACGTTCCGGGATAGAGCTGGTTGAAGCGCTCGGCGATATTTCTGCAAAGCTCAACGTGCTGCTTCTGGTCGATACCCGTGGGAACGACGTCGGTCTGATAAAGAAGTATATCGGCAGCCATAAGCGTGGGATACGTGAAAAGCCCCGCGTTTATGTTGTCCGAGTGCTTGGCACTCTTGTCCTTGAACTGTGTCATTCTTGAGAGCTCACCGAACATAGTGAAGCAGTTGAGTATCCAAGCGAGCTCGGCGTGCTCCTTGACGTGTGACTGAACGTAAAGCGTGTTCTTTTCGGGATCAAGACCGCAAGCCATATAGAGGGCGAGGGTTTCATACGTTCTTCTTCTGAGCTCTGCGGGGACTTGACGCACGGTTATCGCGTGTTCGTCAACAACACAGTAAAAGCACTTGTACTGCTCAGAGAAAAGGGAAAAATTCTTTATAGCTCCCAGATAATTTCCTATCGTGAGGTTTCCGCTGGGCTGTACGCCCGAGAAGCAGATGCGGGTATCGTTTATCATAGTGTAAAACCTTTCCTATATCAATATAGTCGTGAAACCTTGATATTTCTTAAAAATGAATATCATCAACCTATTTATTTTATAATAATATCATAGAAATGCCGAAATGTCAATTGACTTTTGCGGTAAATCGTGATATTATTAATATATATTTTGTTGCTATATTGACGGAGGGCGGAAAAATGGTCAAGCATATAGTTATGTGGAAGTTCAAGGAAAGCGCCGAGGGCAGAAGCGCGGCAGAAAATATGGAGCTTGTAAAGGACAGACTTTATGCCCTTGTCGGCGTTATAGACGAGATAAAGAAGATGGAGGTAGGTATCGACATCTCGCATAAGAACGGCTCGATGGATCTTGCGCTCATCACCGAGTTTGAGAGTGCTGAGGCGCTTGGCGTGTATGCCGTTCACCCCGAACACCTCAAGGTAGTAGACCTTGTAAGAAAAGTTACCGAAACGAGAGTGGTTCTCGATTATAATATGTGATTGTGAGGACGAAAGATGATAAAGCTCGAAAGAACATCTGTAATGAATTTTGAGAACGCGATAAGAGGCGCGAGAAATCCGCTCAACAGCTGGGACAGAATGGACAGCGTTTACGACGAGGAAGGGAACTATATCCTCGGAGAGAACGATCTCGGACTTGCTAAGCGCCTTGCATCGGCGGGAAGCGACCACCGCAAATTTTTAAGACAGATAATCGTGTCTGTCGATATAACCGCGCCGCTTTATTGGTGGAAGGAATTTGACACTTACAAGGTGGGCACGGTTGCAAATTCAACCTCTACTATGCACAAGATACACTCAAAGGAGTTCGATAGGTCTGATTTTTCCTGCGACAGACTTGACGAGGGCGGACTCGCGGCGCTTGACGCTATCATAGTCTACCTTGAGGAGCAGAGAAAGCTTTTCTGCGAGGACAAGACCAACAGACAGCCGTGGCACAATATGATACAGCTTTTGCCGTCAAGCTACAATCAGATGAGGACTGTTACGATGAATTACGAGAACCTCATCAATATGTACTACGCGCGCAAAACGCACAAGCTCGCCGAGTGGCATACATATTGCGATTGGATAGAATCTCTGCCATACGCAAAGGATCTTATCATTATAAAGTAAAAAACAGCGCGGAAAGCTCAAAGGAGCTTTCCGCGTTTTTCTAATTTTCCTCTCGTCTTTTCAACCAGTTGTGATAATTGAAATCGGCTCGGCAGTATCTGTTATATTGCTGAGCTTTTCTGCTTATGCCGCTGTATTCGTTCTCGCCCAAAAGATTTGCGAAAAAGGGAAGCTCGGGCGAGGTGGCGGGGAGTACGTCGCTCCCGATATCCCGCCACACGTACTCGGCGTCGGTGACGTATATCTGCATAGGGAATACGCGGATAACCTTGATAAGACCGACGTAGGTGATGTTTTCTGAGGGACAGTCGGCACTTGCCACCCCGCCGCCCGCGGCGTCGTAAGCCACCGATACGTGTGTGGTGCACAGAGCACTCGGCTCTGTACCCTTAACGAAATATCCCTTTTCGGCTCGGCTGCCGCGGGGGTCTTTTCTGCACGCCTCGCTCATAAGCATTCCCGAGTCGGCGCAGTATTCGGCTTCAACTATATTCGCACTTGTTTTAAATTCCTTCAGCTTTTCCTCTCCGAGCCTGTCTGCCTCAATATAGTCGGAGTGAAGCTCGGTCATCACCTCGTCCCATATTTTAAGACAGGTGTTTGAGGGGATATCACTCAGCGGCTTCGGGTACTCATAGCCGTACCAGATGCCGCAGATATAATAGGGAGTGTAACCTACAAACCATCTGTCCTCGTTGTTTTGTGTAGTACCCGTTTTTCCCGCGCAATCTACAAGCTCGTCAAGCTTTATCGTTGTGGCAGTACCTTTCTTTATGACGTTTTCGAGCATCATAGTCATAATAGAGGCATTCTCCTCGGATAAAACTATCTCGCCCTTGTAATCCTTGTTCAGTATCTCGTTGCCGAGAGCATCTACCACAGACAGATAAGACCTCGGTTCATTGTAAACTCCGTTGTTTGCGAATATCGAGTATGCCGCCGTTATCTCCCTCACACTCACGCCGTAGTTGAACTGTCCGAGCGCGAGAGCCGCGTAATCCACGTCAGTTATGATGCTTCCGTCACTCAGCTGTTCTCGCTCTATAAGAGAGCTTATGTGCAGCTTTTGGGTAAGAAAATCGAAGGAGTTTTGCCGTCCAAGATCCTCCAAAACCTTTACCACAACGGTGTTTACGGAATGCTCTATGGCATAGTTGATGTTTGTAAGTCCTCTGTATTCTCCCGTCGAGTTTCTGGGCCAGGCGGAGGGCTCTACTATTTGTCCCGCGTTCGGGTCAAGATTGTATTTTCCGAAGTTCACGGGGACGTCGTCATATACGCTTGACCAGTTTATAAGCCCCGCTTCAAGCGCGGGAGCATATACCGAAAGAGGCTTTATTACCGACCCTGCGGGACGCACGGTCTGTGTGGCGAAATTTTGAAGACGGTTGCTTTTTTTCTCTCCTATAGCACCCGCCACTCCGAGAATATCGCCCGTGGCGCTGTCAATTATTATCATCGAGGATTGGGGACGCTCTCCCTCTTTTTTTGAGTAAAAGTGTGAAGAGTTAGCATAATATTCCTCAAGTGTGGTCTGCACCTCGGGGTCCATTGCGGTGTATATCTTAAGACCGCCCGTGTATATCGTCAGGTTAGCCATCTGACGGCTGTATCCCTTTTGCTCCATAAGGTCGCTTATAACGTCCTCTATTACCATATCAACGTACCACGAGTTTACCTTTGCCGAGCTGTTTTGGGAGTTTACATTGAGTGTTATCGGCTTATCATAATATTCGTTCAGGCTTTCCTCGGATATATAGCCTTGCTCGTACATCTGCTTGAGGATTATATTTCGTCTGTAGGTGTTGTTGTCTGGGTTTTTGATGGGGTCGTAGTAAGAGGGGCTGTTGGTTATAGCGGCAATACAGGCACACTCGCCAAGGGTAAGCTCACTTACGTCCTTCGAGAAATAATAATTTGCCGCCGCCCCCACCCCGTAACAGCCCTGGGAAAGATTTATTATATTGAGATACATAGAAAGTATCTCGTCCTTTCCCATCTTGGTTTCAAGGTCGAGCGCCCAAAGTATCTCCTGTATCTTTCGCTGGAAGGAATAATCGTCCTTCTGTGTCACGTTTTTTATAAGCTGTTGGGTTATCGTAGAGCCGCCGTAGCTGTCGCTGAATTTGAGGAAATAATTTGCGCCCGCCGATATACTTCTCAGCCAATCCACCCCCGAATGCTTGTAAAATCGCTTGTCCTCAATGCTTATAAAGGCGTTTATAAGGTCTTTGGGGATCTTTTCAAATTCCACGTATTCGCACCTATAACCGCCGTATATCTCGGTGGATAGCTCAACAGGCTCGCCAATTCTGTTTTCTCTGTCGCTGAAATCGTAGTAATATAGCTTGGTCGCGCTCTCAGCGCCCACTGTGGTGAAGAGAGTTTCGTCTATACTTTTCTCAATATTACGTTCAATATATATGGCGAAAACAAGCCCCGTCACGGTGGCGGTGAGAGTTAATATCAAGGCGGTGACGCTAAGTATCTTTAATATTTTCAAAAATATCCTTTTAGCACTTCTTCTTTTTTCTTTTTTCATAGCCTTTGCAAGTACCTATCAATTTATTTTACTATATTATTGCACCTCGGGCGAATATCTAAACACCCGCGGGGGATAATATTTACAGTTGTTAGTTCGGAGGTGTGGCTATGAAAAGGTCAAGATTGCCTGTTATATTGGGAACTTATTCTGTAATTCTTCTTGCTTGTACGATGATTGCTATAGCGGCGGTCGTTTGGAGGACAGCGCCGAGCGCGAAGCAGACAGTAATAGAAACCGTGATAGAAACAGAACATATATACGTATTTTTAGGCCCTGAGGCAACAGATGAGGCACAGACAACGAGCGAGGCGGACACGGTATGGATAATTCGCGAGTACGGAGAAAGGATAGGTATATTCAACGAGTCCGATGAGCTCATAGATATAATCGACGTATACACGAAAACTCTCCCCGAGGCGGACAGGCTTTTGCTTAAGGAGGGAATAGTGGTAAGCTCAGAAAAGCAATTAAATTCATTAATAGAGGACTATTCAAGTTAAAATGGGCTACTTCATTCAGCGCAGAACAAAAACACACTAAAAAAGACATAAAAAGAACCGCCTTTACTACCTTAGTTGATAGTAAGAGCGGTTTTTAATGTAGAAATTCTTACGAATTTCAATTTTATTTTATGTGTGTTTTTTAGCCGCGTTTTGGCTCTCTGGCGTACCCTCGTACGCCGACGAGAACCAAATCACGACTTCTGCATCTTAATGAAGCTGCCCCTTTTTGGTATAAAATATATTGACTTTTCGTATAACTTATATGAAGATTTGTGTAAGGTGGAGAATTGAGAAAAACCATATTGACAAGAAGTCACAGAGGGATTATTATATTATTAGCAATTTAATCATCAGGAGGCATTATGAAACACGTTTGTGCTCTTTGTGGGTACGTATACAAGTCCGAAGCAGGCGACCCCGAAAACGGAGTAGCTAAAGGAACCGATTTTGAAGATATCAGCGCAGATTGGGTCTGTCCCCTCTGCGGAGCGTCCAAGGAAGATTTTGATCTTGTTGAGGACGGCGATGTAAATGAGAACGACGAATTTTAAATTCTTTCAAATAAGGTATAACCTAAAAACGCTTACGTAATTTACGTAAGCGTTTTTGTTTTATCTTATAAGCTGTCTATGTATCTGCAAGCGGCAAGTGCGGCAACAGCGCCGTCGGCGCTTGCTGTGGTCACCTGACGGATAGCCTTTGTTCTACAGTCCCCCGCAACGAAGATACCAGGGGTGCGAGTGAGGCAATCCTCGCCTGCGGCTATGTAGCCGTAATCGTTGAGGTCAGCTACGTTTTCAAATCCGCGGTTCTCGGGAACTTGTCCAATAGCAACGAATATACCGTCAAGCTCGATATCGCTTTCAGTGCCGTCAACGGTGTTCTTTATCCTGATTCCGCTGAGCTTGTCCTCGCCCTTCAGCTCGGTGACTACCGAGTTGAATATAAAGGTGACGTTGTCGCGGGTCTGGAGCTTTGCAACAAGTCTGCCCTCACCTGTCATCATAGCAAGATTCTGTATAACGTAGACCTTTGTGCAGTATTCACTGAGCATCACAGCTTCCTGAAGAGCGGTGTTTCCGCCGCCGATAACGGCAACGTCGCGTCCGTTATAGAACGCTCCGTCACAAACGGCACAGTAGGAAACGCCCTCGCCTGTAAGCTCTTCCTCGCGCTCTATACCGAGGTGGCGGTGCTTCGAGCCTGCCGCGATTATAACGGTCTTCCCCTCAAAATTGCCCTGGTCTGTGATAACGGTGAATTTGTCGTCTGTCTTTTCTATTTTCTCAGCAGTTGCAAGTTCAATATCAGCTCCGTGAGCGATCACCTGATCAAGCAGCTTCTCAGCAAGCTCGTTTCCGCTTATCTGCATTATAGAGGGATAGTTCTCGACCTTCGGGGAGAAGGTTATCTGTCCGCCAAATGTCTCCTTTTCAAGAACGAGCACCTTTTTGTCGGCTCTGAGCGCGTAAAGCGCGGCAGTAAGTCCCGCAGGACCTGCGCCAATGATTATAATATCGTGCATATTAAAATTCCTTCTTGTTATTGATTTTTCGATAAAACGGGGGAGCGGGGAAGGATAAAGGCGTTTGCGCCTTTTTCCTTCCCCGTATCTTTATGATTATGCCTCTTCGGCAAACTTGCGGATGTTGGAAACGTTAACTATCTTTTCAACGTTCTCTCCGTCAACGATAACGAGTGTGGGAGCCTGCTTGATACCGTAAGCATTAGCGAGATCGGGAGCTTCCTCAGCGATGATCTTGTCGTAAACGATACCTGCATCGTCAAGGAACTTAGCCGCCATCTTACAGTTGGGGCAGGTCTTGGTAGCGAAAAGCATAAGCTTTCCGTTTGATGCCTTAGCTTCGCTCTTTTCCTCAGCCTTTACCGAAGGAGCGCAGGGGTCTGCATTCATATTGTATCCGTGCTTGTTCATAGAAGCGCTGATATCATAGAGCTTACGCGACTTGTACTCCTGAGACTTACCGTCGTTCCAGTTCTGAACGGGTCTGTAGTATCCTGTGATACGGCTGTATACCTCGGTCTTCTCGCCGCAGTGAGGACAAGCGAACGCCTCGCCTACGATATAGCCGTGAGTCTTACAAACCGAATATGTGGGAGAAAGAGTATAATAGGGAAGCTTGTAGTTTTCAGCGATCTTGCGAACGAGGTTAGCCGCAGCCTGCCATGTGGGAAGCTTCTCGCCGAGAAAGGCGTGGAATACTGTTCCCGATGTGTAGAGGGTCTGGAGCTCGTCCTGAATGTCAAGCGCCTCAAATATATCCGAGGTGTAGCCAACGGGGAGGTGAGAGGAGTTGGTGTAGTAGGGAACGCTGTTGTCCTCGCAAGCGGTAACGATGTCGGGGAATCTCTTAAGGTCGTGCTTAGCAAGACGGTAAGAGGTAGACTCTGCGGGAGTAGCCTCGAGGTTGTAGAGGTCTCCGTACTTTTCCTGATAGTCGGAGAGACGGTTTCTCATGAAGTTAAGAACGTCCTTGGTGAACTCCTGAGTTTCCTTATGTGTAAGGTCAGCCTTGAGCCACTTAGCGTTAAGACCAACCTCATTCATACCAACAAGACCGATGGTAGAGAAGTGGTTCTCGAATGTTCCGAGGTAACGCTTGGTGTAGGGGTAAAGACCCTCTTCAAGAAGCTTTGTTATAACAGTTCTCTTTACCTTGAGCGAACGAGCCGCAACGTCCATGATGTGACCCAAGCGCTTGTAGAAGTCAGCCTCATTTTCAGCGAGATATGCGATTCTGGGCATATTGACTGTAACAACACCGATAGAACCTGTGCTCTCACCGCTTCCGAAGAATCCGCCCGACTTCTTGCGAAGCTCACGGAGGTCAAGGCGCAGACGGCAGCACATACTTCTTACGTCACTGGGCTCCATATCGCTATTGATGTAGTTAGAGAAGTAGGGAGTACCGTACTTGGAGGTCATCTCGAAGAGAAGACGGTTGTTTTCGGTATCCGACCAATCGAAGTTAGATGTGATGGAGTAGGTGGGGATAGGATACTGGAAGCCTCTGCCGTTGGCATCGCCCTCGATCATTATCTCGATAAACGCCTTGTTTATCATATCCATCTCAGCCTGACAATCCTTGTACTTGAAGTCCATCTCCTTGCCGCCAACGATAGCATTCATCTCAGCGAGGTCAGCGGGGACCTTCCAGTCGAGAGTGATGTTGGAGAAGGGAGCCTGAGTACCCCAACGGGAGGGTGTGTTTACACCGAATATGAAGGACTCGATGCACTTCTTTACCTGAGAGTAGGTAAGATTGTCAACCTTAACGAAGGGAGCGAGGTAGGTGTCGAAGGACGAGAATGCCTGAGCGCCTGCCCACTCGTTCTGCATGATACCGAGGAAGTTTACCATCTGGTTACAGAGGGTAGCGAGGTGGCTTGCGGGAGCGGAAGTGATCTTTCCAACAACTCCGCCAAGACCTTCCTGAATGAGCTGCTTGAGCGACCAACCTGCGCAGTAGCCTGTGAGCATCGAGAGGTCGTGGAGGTGGATATCCGCGTTTCTGTGCGCGTTTGCGATCTCCTCGTCATAAACCTCAGAGAGCCAGTAGTTAGCGGTGATAGCGCCCGAGTTGCTGAGTATAAGACCGCCTACCGAGTAGGTAACGGTGGAGTTTTCCTTAACACGCCAGTCTATGCTCTTTACGTAGCTGTCCACGAGCTCCTTGTAGTCAAGGATAGTAGACTTCATATTACGGAGCTTTTCTCTCTGCTTACGGTAAAGGATGTAAGCCTTTGCAACGTCAGCGTATCCAGCCTGAACGAGAACTGCCTCAACGCTATCCTGAATATCCTCGACAGCGATAAGACCTTCCTTTATTTTTGATTCGAAATCAGCCGTGACCTTAAGTCCGAGCAGATCTATAACATCGGGGTGATAATTTTTTTCCTGTGCTTCAAAAGCGAGCTTGATGGCTTCGTTGATCTTATCTATCTTAAAGTCAACTACTTTTCCATCTCTTTTAAGTACCTGATACATTTTATTCTCCTTTTCTTTTAAAATTTATTACACTATGTGACGTATATAAGTATAAAGCAAAAAAGGAGAAAAGTCAATTGTGAGTTATCACAATATATTGGTGTTTTGCTTGTACAAAATCACAATATATTGTATAAATTGAGATTTTTGAAAATTTAAGGGTTATATACCGCGAAGCTCTGTTGAGGGTATGTTTTTACGCGCAATATCAAGCAAAGAGCGCATTTCTTCTGGGGTGTAGGCGGATAATCCGTCGGATATTATATCCCCCGAGTCCTTAAATGACTGAAGAAAATAGCGCCCAGCGCCTACTATCCAGCGGGACATATCCTCTATATCTTGTGGTGTGTGAAATTCTTTAACCACAGTCGTTCTGAATTCGTAGGGGATATTTCCGTTTATCAGCAAAGATATGCTTTCGGATATCTTTGCGGTATCCACGTCAGTACCGCAGATGAGGGAATATTTTTCTTTTGAGTTTTTTATGTCCATAGCTACATAATCAACAAGACCGCGGGCGAGAATAGAATTGAGCCTTTCGGGGAAGGAGCCGTTTGTGTCCAGCTTAACGGCAAGACCGATATCCTTGATCTTTTGCAAAAAGTCTTCAATATCTTTTTGCAGGAGCGGCTCGCCGCCGCTTACACATACGCCGTCAAGTATCGAGCTTCTCTTTTTTAAGAATGAGAAGAAATCGTCCTCGGATATAATATCCGAAAAATCGGGGGATATCACCAAAGAGGCGTTGTGACAAAACGGACAGCGGAAGTTACAGCCGCCCGTAAATACCGTACACGCTACCTTGCCCGGAAAATCAAGCAGAGTGGTTTTTTGAAGACCTTTTATTATCATAGCAGCACAAACCTTTCATTCTTATTACATATAAGACAAGTATATCACAAAACTGTCCGAAAAGCAATCGGCAAGAAAAAAGTTTTGTATCGGGGGAGAAATGAGCATATTTGACGTTTTAGACCTTGTTTGCGGCTTGGCGCTATTTTTGTTTGGTATAAATTTTATGGGAGAAACACTCAAACGAAGCGCCGGAAACAGACTTAAAGTTTTTTTGGAAAATATCACAGCGTCACCTATAAAAGGTTTTTTCTTTGGCGTTGCGGTAACCGCGGCAATGCAGTCATCGAGCGCCACAACGGTTATGGTGGTAGGTTTTGTCAATTCGGGAGCTATGACACTCTCACAGGCGATAAGCGTTATAATGGGAGCGAACGTCGGCACTACCGTCACATCGTGGTTAACGGGACTTTCGGGGCTTGGCACGGTCGGCGAGGAAACGGTAAGCTTCTTGAGATGGCTCAAGCCATCTTCCTTCGTACCCATAGTGGCGCTTATTGGAATAATCTTATATATGTTTGGGAAGAGCTCGGCAAGAAAGAATATAGGTTCTATACTTCTTGGGTTTTCTATACTTATGGTAGGAATGGAGCTTATGTCGGCGGCGGTAAGTCCGCTTGCCGAGAGCGAAAGCTTCAAGGCGACCCTTTTGTGGTTTGAGGACCCAATACTCGGAGTTTTTGTTGGTGCGCTTATGACCGCAATACTTCAAAGCTCGTCAGCCGCCGTTGGTATCCTGCAATCGCTTACCGTCACGGGCGCGATAAATTTTGAAAACGCAATACCCATACTTCTGGGTCAGAATATAGGAACTTGCATCACCACTATAATAGCATCTATAGGGGCGGGAAAAAACGCCAAAAGAGCGGCTTTCGTACATCTTTATTTTAATATAATAGGTGTGACCGTTTTTATGAGCTTATTCTACCTTATTAATAATATAGTGGGACTGCCCTTTGCGAGCGATAGTATAGACGTGTGGGGAATAGCAATAGTTCATACAGTATTCAATATTTTGTCGGTGCTCCTGATAGCGCCGTTTGCGCGACAGCTTGAAAAGCTTGTTTGTATAACTGTCAGGGATAACAAAAAAAGCGGTTCAATTTGATTTCTTCTCTTAAGAATAGGTTTTAGAGTTGAATATAATACGTTACCCACCGACAGAAAAGGGCGAAGAATTGTTAAAATTCTTCGCCCTTTACCTTGGCAAATGTGATTTTGTTTGTCGATATGCCTCGCTCGGCTCAGCTCGATATATTTGCCTTGCGGCAAATTCGATATAACCTCCCTTGCGGTCGGTTTCGATATGATATAAATCCCTCGTTTGCGAAGCAAACATATCGAGCGCAGCTATATCGAGTTGCGTCAGCAACATATCGAAAATCCCGCAAGGGATTTATATCGATGCTTTGCGCCCCCGGGCGCAAAGCTAATTTAAACCGTGGCGTATGTAATTCCGTAGCTCTCGGCATACGCCTGAGCGAAAGATCCGCTCTGGCAGTATATAGTGAATGACTTCGAACAGCCGCTGAACGCCGAGTGTCCTATCTTCTTGATGCTTTTGGGTATGGTGATAGCGCCGAGAGATGAGCAGTTGTAAAATGCAAACCAATCTATCTCCTCAACTCCCTCTGAAATTATTACCGATTTAAAACGGTATCCCTCAAAGGCGTTTGAGGATATCGAATAGACCTCAAATCCGTCAACCATAGAGGGTATCACGATATGCTCGTCTTTGCCTGTGAAGCCTGTTATGATAGCCTTGCCGTCGCTCAATTTATAAGTGAATATCGACTCGGGCAGGGAAGCGCTCGTCGTGGTGGCTTGTGTTGTGGTAGCTTGTGAGGTCAATTCATTGAGCTGATTTTGCAATTCTTCAAGCTGCTTTCTGCTCTCTTCTTCAGAGAGGGAGCTGTTCTTCTGGAGCTCAAGTATCTTGTTTTCAAGCTCTTTGATGAGGGCTTCGTAAGAGCCCGAGGTGTCCTGCGGGATATCCGAGGGCGTATCGGCAACGGGGGAACAAGCAATAAATATAAAGGAAAAAATAAGTACAAAGGATATAAACGGTAATAAGAATTTTTTCATTAGACTAACGCTCCTTTCGTAGGAAAAGGATAGCATTAATAAAAAAATAAATCAAGAAAAAGCTGTCGAAGGGAATAAAAATATTTTTTAAAGTTTTTTCAAAAAAGGTATTGACAAATGAGAAATTATAGGATATAATATCAAGGTCGCAACTGAGGGCCAATAGCTCAGTTGGTTAGAGCTACCGGCTCATAACCGGTCGGTCCGGGGTTCGAGTCCCTGTTGGCCCACCAGAAAAAAGCACTTGCAAAAGCAAGTGCTTTTTTCAGTTATATTCGCCTGTGGCGAGTTATATTGCTTCGCAGTGATATTCGGCTAACGCCGAGTGATATTCGCTTCGCGAGTTTTGGTGGCGAATATAATATCACTGAAGCCGTAAGGCTTCAATATCACTTTTGCGCAAGCAAATGCTTCATATCGCCGTAAGGCGATGCCTCATTTATAAAATACAACCACAAAGCTCCGCCCGATAATCGGGCGGAGCTTTAATTTTTAGATATGTTTAATTAGTCCTCTTTTTTCTTGGAAACAACTGCAACGCCAAGGCCGAGAAGGGGAACTATAGCGAGAGCGGAAAGTGCTATGGACTTGCCGCATCCCTTTTCCTCAGCTGCGGTGGTAGCTGCCGTGGTTGCTGCTGTGGTAGCCTCTGTATTTACTGTGGGCTTGGTTGCATCAGGCTCAGCTGTAGTTGTAGCTGCGGTCGTGGGCTCAGCGGTCGTGGACTCATCAGTTGTGGACTCAGCACCCGAGGATTGCTCGGACCCTGCCAACGGATCCTCATAGAGGCATATAAATCTAAGAAGTCTTCCGTAGGTGGAATAATAGGTTTTAGCAACGGTGGAAGCATCGGGCCACAGCTCGTAGGACTTCATATAACCGTCTTCGATCATATCTAAGGAGTTGAGTCTGTTCTGGAGTGTTACGTCGCCGCCTTCAGCGCAGTTTGCTCCCGCCTCGGTTCTCTTACCCTTTGCCATATAACCAAAGTAGTTAAGCTCCTGGTCACCGGTAGCTCTCAGAAGAGAAGCCTTAGAGAATCTGAACTCTGCGGTTATATTAGCAACAGTTTCCTGAGATTCGTCCGTCCAGTTTCTCTGAGCAATACCGTCGAGATCGTCTGTTTCTTCCTCGACTGTAAGAATGTTATCCTTGTCATAGAGCATAGAGAACTTGTTTCTTCCATCAGCGTCACCTATATATGTGGGGTCGGTTATATCGTTTGCAAACATAATGTCGGGAGTATTATCAAGGTCTATGCCTTCGGGAAGGTCAAAATTAATCGAGAGTGTGTTGTGAGCAGCAGCCGGGTCATAGGCAGCAGCCTGAGTGGGGTTTATTCTGAGCATGAAGTCGGAAAGATCCTGACCGAACTCAAAAGCAAGGTAGATATTCTCCTCGTCAACGGCAATAAACTCCTTTATAACAACTCTGTTATTGGGGTGGCAGTTTACACCGAAGTTGTTGTTAGCTCTGTAGTCCTCGTACTCTCTGGTCTCACTTGTGAGATTGGTGTACGATCTCGAGTATGTATACTCGCCTTCGCTGATAACACCGTCCAGTTCGGGTGCTGTGGTTACGTTTTCAGTAGCGTATAGGCCGCTAACGCCGTATTTTCTGAATACTTCTTCCACAAGGTTGAGGGGTTCGTCCGCAGAAACAGAGAAGGTCACTGCAGAAGCGAGAAGGATAAAACAAAGCATGATTGAAACGAGCTTTTTCATAAATTGTCTCCTATTCGTTATATAATTTTGTTTTGTGTATAAAGATACATACCTACATATCTTTACGCAGTATTATACCACAGGTTGAATTTTAATGTGTACAAAATTATGCACAATTTGTACAAAATTCTATCCTATTTCGATAGAATTTTTTGTTATAAGTCACTTTTTTCCATATTCAAGAAATTAACGGTCGGCGTCAGAGGGAGTCTCTGACGCCGACCGTTAAAGTCTAAATATTCTTAATTATATTTTGAATTTTAGTTTTCTTTTTTCTTAGCAACGAGTGCAACACCAAGACCGAGCATTTGGACTATTGCGAGTGCTGAGAGTGAAAGGGAATTCTGACAGCTGTCTGCTTCGGGGACTGTCGTTTGTTCGGTGGTTTGCTCTGTAGTTGTGGTGTTCGGTCTGTATGCGGGATCGCCATCGGAAGGCGGTATAAGGTCGTTTGTGGTATTTTGGGTGGTTGTGGTAGATACTGTTGTATTATCGGTTGTCTGATTGACCCCGGAGGTTTGAGAGGTGGTTGTAGCCGCCGAGGTAGCTTCTTCGAAAAGCTCAGGGGGCATCGTTGAAGGCTCTTGACCGAGCACATAAGTGTCCTCGTAGAAGCAGATATATCTCAAAAATCTCCAGGAAGAAGAATAAGCGTCAGCGGCAGCTTCGCCGTAATGATAATGCAAAAAATCTGTTGAGCTGTCGTAACCATTAGCAACAAAGGGTTCGTTGGGAAGAAAGGCTTGAAGGGTTATTCTGGAGAGATCGCAAAAAGCCTCTCTTTTTGCAACGCAATAGTAACCGATAGATCTTACCTCTGTTTCATTTTCCTTGGTAGCACTCATAATAGCTTCCTTTGAAATTCTGAACTCGGCGGTAACGTTCTCAAAGTCATACACGTCGAAGTGCCTTTTTGCTACGGCATCATACTCATCAGGCTCTACCTTTGATGTCAGAGGATTATCGCCGCATTTTAGGGCTCTAAAAGAGAAATCAGCATCGTAGTTTATACCCTTTCCGCCTACTACTGTAACATTGCTGTTGGTGTCTGAATCATAGCCATCTTTCACATAATTTGTGCCTATGGGAAGATCGATTTCTATTTCGCCCGTGTTTTCAACGCCCGCTCCGTCGAATATTGCCGACTGAGAAAGGTTGTATCTCAATTCCACCGATAACACGTTCTCGGTGTATACAAACGCAATGTAAATGTTTTCATCGTCCTGAGCCACGTATTCGGTCACAGAATAGCCCTGTTGAGGTTCTGCCAACGCGCCGAAATTGAGCTCGTAGGGAAGGTCAACCCCATCTTCATTTTTTGCTTTAAAAACTCTTTTTGATGTATACTCATTAAGGTTTACCACACCGTCCATAACGGGGGCGGTAGAAATGTTCTCTGAAACGAAGGTGGGGTTGATACCGTAAGGTCTTAAAAGGTCGGCAACGTTAACGCCTAAAGCGCCGAGGTCTCTTTCTGTCGCCGAAATAGTCAGCGCAACCGCCGAAACGAGCATTGCAAGACAAAGCATAATAGCGATAAATTTTTTCATAGTGTCCTCCTGGGAAAATGCTTACAAATAACAGTGTAAATTAACGGTCAATACTCTTTTTTCTTAACCACGAACGCAACACCAAGACCGAGCATTGGGACTATTGCGAGTGCTGAGAGTGAAAGGAAATTCTGACAGCTGTCTGCTTCGGGAACTGTCGTTTGTTCGGTGGTTTGCTCTGTAGTTGTGGTGTTCGGTCTGTATGCGGGATCGCCATCGGAAGGCGGTATAAGGTCGTTTGTGGTATTTTGGGTGGTTGTGGTAGATACTGTTGTGTTATCGGTTGTCTGGTTGACCCCGGAGGTTTGAGAGGTGGTTGTAGCTGCCGAAGTAGCTTCTTCCAAAAGCTCAGGGGGCATCGTTGAAGGCTCTTGACCGAGCACATAAGTGTCCTCGTAGAAGCAGATATATCTCAAAAATCTCCAGGAAGAAGAATAAGCGTTTGCGGCTGCTTCACCGTAATTATAGCTTAGAAAATCCACGGCACCGGCATATCCGTCATCCATAATAGGATCGCTGGGAAGAAAGGTCTGAAGGGTTATTCTCGAGAGATTGCAAAAAGCCTCTCTATCTGCGATGCAATAGTAACCGATAGAGCTTATCTCCGTTTCGTTTTCCTTGGTAGCCTTCATAATGGCTTCTTTAGAAATTCTGAACTCAGCGGTAACGTTCTCAAAATAATACCCATCAAAGTGCCTTTTTGCAACGGCATCATACTCGTCGGGCTCGACATTATTCTCGGTCAAAGGATTATCGCCGTATTTGAGAGTTTTGAAGGAGAAGTCAGCATCATCGTTTATACCTTTTCCTCCGCTTATTTTAACGGCACCGCTTGAAAGCGACTCATAGCTATCTCTTACGTAATCCGTTCCCGCAGGAAGATTGATCCTTATGCCGCCCGTATTTTCAACGCCCGCGCCGTCGAATATTGCCGTCTGAGAAAGGTTGTATTTTAATTCGACCGACAACACGTTCTCGGTGTATACAAACGCAACGTAAATGTTATCCTCGTCCTGAGCAACGTATTCGGTCACAGAATAGCGCTGTTGAGGCTCTGCCCTGGCACCAAAATTGAGCTCGTAGGGAAGATCAACCCCATCTTCATTTTTTGCTTTAAAAACTCTTTTTGATGTATACTCATTAGGGTTTACCACACCGTCCATAACGGGGGCGGTAGCAATGTTCTCTGAAACGAAGGTGGGTTTAATACCGTAAGGTCTTAAAAGGTCGGCAACGCTAACGCCCAAAGCGCCGAGATCTCTTTCTGTAGCAGAAATAGTCAGCGCAACCGCCGAAACGAGCATTGCAAGACAAAGCATAATAGCGATAAATTTTTTCATAGTGTCCTCCTGGGAAATAAAAAAGCTTACAAGAGCCTACAGGGCTCTTATAAGCTTTATTATAACACATTTTCTGGAAAAATGTGTATAAAATACGGCTGTTTATGTACAAAATCCTATCTTTATTGTTTATATTATTTATGCTTTAAACAATTGATTATTCATCGTCCTCGGCATAATTTTTTATGCCCTGCATATTTCCAACTTCCTTAAAGCCGTCTATATTGCCCCGTTGAAGCGCGCCGAAGATACGGTAACGAAGTCCCTTGTTTTCTCGGTCGAGCTTTCGGATAAGCTGCTTCATTTCCTCACGCTGTGTGTTTCCGTCGGCGGGGCAGGGAGACTTCATCACGGGCAGCTCGGCGTTGTTTGCAAAATACCGCACGTCCTTTTCGGGCATATATATCATAGGACGTATCAGGCGTATATCCATTCGCGAGAGATATGTTACGGGCTGGAAGCAACCAAGGCGACCCTCGTAAAAAAGGTTTAGCATAAAGGTTTCGACAACGTCGTCAAAGTGATGCCCGAGAGCTACCGAGGTACAGCCCAATTCCTTCGCCGCCGTGTGCAGCGCTCCGCGGCGCATCTTCGCGCAAAGCGAACAGGGGTTTTTCTCCTTACGCACGTCAAAAATTATCTTTGATATCTGGGTCGGAACGACAGTGTAGGGAACGTCAAGCTCGTCGCACAGCTTCTGTATTGAGCTGAAATCCGAGCCATCAAATCCCATATCCACCGTTATCGCGCAAAGCTCAAATTTTTTGGGATAAAATCTTCTCAGCGCCGCCATAGCGCAGAGCAAGGTAAGCGAATCCTTTCCCGCAGAAACTCCAACGGCTATCTTGTCACCCTCTTGTATCATCTCGTAATCGTCGATAGCGCGTCTTGTATAGCTTAAAACTCTTTTTATGTTTTCCATACCTTCAATCCTCAAAACTCATCGTGTCGTATATTTTCTGCGCCTTGGGGGTAAGCGGTCGGCTTCCCTTGGCAGACGATGTCTCGTGAAGTATAAGCGGCGCAGTCACCTTAAGCGAGGGAGCTCCGCCCTTTGTTGCCGACACCAATACCATCGACGGCTCGGATTCCGTGTCTGCGTGAACGAAGGTCATCACCTTTGGCTCGAGCCTGTTTTGTGTGAGCGCCGAGAAGAGTGCGCTAAGGCGGTCGGGACGCCATACGCAGTAGAATTTTCCGCCGTGCTTCAGAAGTCTGTAAGCCGCGGCGCAAAAATCGTTTATCGAGCCGCAGACCTCGTGGCGAGCGATGTATTTAGCATCCGATATGTTTCTTTTTCCGCTGTCGGTCAGCATATATGGGGGATTTGAGAAGACAACGTCCACCTCGCCTCCGATGTCCGAGGGCTTTATATCTCTTACGTCGGCGCAAGTGCAAACAAGCTTTTCCTCAAGTCCGTTAAGAGCAACATTTCGTCGGGTGAGAGAAGAAAAATCCTCCTGTATCTCAAATGCGTGTATGCGAGAGAATTTGTTTCTCGCGCACAGCAACAGGGAAATTATCCCCGTTCCGCAGCCAAGCTCCGCTGCCACGGCGCTCCTTTGCGGCTTGATATAAGACGCCAACAAAAAGGCGTCTGTGCCAAAGGTAAGGCCGTCTTTTTTCTGTATAAGCTTTATTCGCTCATTGACCTCGTCGATTCTCTCGTCCTCGTATATGGTAAAAGTATTTTCCATAAAGAAAACCTTTCTGAAAATTTATTTATAAAACAAAAATGGGAGGCGATAGCCTCCCATTTTTCAAACGTTGCGGCGATACCGCGTGTTTATTAGAAATTACTCAGCTGCGGGAGCGTCAACAGGGCAAGCCTCAGCGCATGCTCCGCACTCGATGCACTCGTCTGCGTTAATTTCATACTTTGTGTCGCCTTCCTTGATAGCGCTAACAGGGCAAGCCTCTGCGCATGCGCCACAAGAGATGCACTCATCGGAAATCTTGTATGCCATGGTTATGTACCTCCAAATTAAATATTGATCCGTATATATTGTAACACAATAAATAATAATTTCAAGGGGGTAAAGAAAATTTCCTTTAAATTTTTTTGGAAAATCGACAAAAAAGCAGGATCTTATACATAATTTGTAGAAAAAACGGGCAACTCTGCAGGTTGCCCGTTGGATATTATTCTTCGTCTTCAGATCTTTCGATCTCTTTAAGTGTCAGTATCGCCTTTTCTATGCGGTGATCCTTGACCTCGGTGACCTCAATAAAGAGGATATCGTTTTCTGTGGTGAGCGTTGCGCCGTCCTCGGGTATCGAGCCTATAACGCTGAGGATATAACCGCTTATGGTATCGCAATCGTGCTCGTCAAGCTCGCGGTCTATTGCCTTTTCAACGTCGGATATCATCGCTCCGCCCAGAACCGCGAATTTGTTTTCTTCTATCTGCTCTATCTCGGGCTGGGATTCCTCAGCACCCTCTTCATCGGCATACTCTATGTCACCCACAAGACACTGGATAAGGTCGGTGAGAGTAACTATTCCGCTCGTTCCGCCGTATTCGTCCATAACGATGGCAAAGTACTCTTTTCTTTTTCTCATGTTTCTGAGAAGAACGTCGGCGGTAACAGTTTCGGGCACAAGATACGGGGGTTTTACTGCGTTTTCCATAACGTTGTCGATCGATTTATCGTCAAGTCTGAAGTAATCCTTTGCGTTGAGAACACCAACTATCTTATCGATGCTGTCGGTGTAAACGGGGAAGAAGGTGTGGCGTGTGTCGTGAATGATAGTCGCCCATTCCTCTGCGCTGTCCTCGGTGGAGAGCATAGAGATATCGGTTCTGTGTGTGGCTATCTCGGATGCCGTGATGTCGTCAAATTCAAATACGTTCTGGATTATCTCCTTTTCTTCCTCGTCGATAGCTCCCGTTTCGCTGCCCGCGTCTACCATAAGACGTATCTCCTCCTCGGTGACCTCCTCGTCGTTGTCCTGAGGATTTATACCGAACAAACGAAGCAGACCGTTGGTTGAAACGGTAAGAAGCCATACCAGAGGCGCGAATGTAAAGGATATAAATCTCACGGGGCCCGAAAGGCTGAGAGCCAGCTTATCTGCCTTTTTCATAGCTATGCGCTTGGGTAAAAGCTCACCTAAAACGAGTGTGAAGAAGGAGAGAACTATCGTTATGAGAATTACGGCTATTGTATCAAGAGCTTCCGGGGATATCGGCAAATTCAAGCCCGACTGCATTACAAGTAAAACTATCTTGTCGGAAAAATTTTCAGCTGCAAACGCACTTCCCAAAAATCCCGCAAAGGTTATCGCTACCTGAATGGTCGCGAGAAATTTAGAGGGAACGGACACAAGCTTTGAAACCCTCTTGGCGCGCTTGTCACCCTTTGCGGCAAGGGCAGAGAGCTTCACCTCGTTTACGTTGAGGAGAGCTATCTCGGCGCAGGCGAATACCGCGTTGAGCGCTATAAGTACAAATTGTAGGAGTAAGTGAAATAATATAGTTTCCATTTTATGCCTCTCTGGTCTTATGACCAAAATATTTTTCTTTTTATTGAAACGCAAAAAAGCATAGCCTGACGCTTTTTGGACGCAGGTTATGCTGTTTTTATTATTAAGTTACGTAATCGATCTGTACAGTCAGTACTGTCGCAATTATCCACGGCTACAAAAGACCCTTTCAAATAATAGTGGTGAGATACATCACACTAATAAGTATATCACGTATACAAGCAAGTGTCAATAGTTTTTATAAATATACGTTTGACGGTGAAATTTTATTTATTATTTTTGTATTTTATCAGCGCCTGAGCGAGCTGGTCGGGGCAGGACGTGGATTTGAATCCGCAACGTATTCCCGAAAGGCGTTCTATCGCCTCGTCAACACTCATACCAACAAGCAGTCTTGCAACTCCCTGAGTGTTTCCGGCGCATCCTCCCAAAAATTTGACCTTGACGATCTTTCCGTCCTCAACTTCGACGTTTATTTTGCGGGAGCATACTGAGTTCGGTGTATATTCAATGAGTTCCATATTTTTGATCCTTTTATTTATTATTTTATTATATTTCGCGGTACAGTCCGATAGGAGTGTACTGCGGATATTCAAGACAAAGATAAGTTATAAATGTTTTGAGCTGTTCGGGGACGGAGAATGCCAATGAATAGTAAAATCTTAAAGTGTCATTATAACTCAGGGGAAGGGTAGATATCCTGTGTATCCTTGCTGAGCAGAGCGCCGCGGCGAGGGTGATATCTATGTTGTTTGTGTCTGTATCCACACTCAAGGAGAACTCAAAAATTTCCTTTGAGGTTGAGTTGGCATAACTGATATCGTGCTTGATGTTTGGCTTTCCCGCAAGGGCGTAACGGATAGATTTTGCGTCGTTTGCGTATTCTCTGTTGCAGACCGAATGGATCCTCAGATCGTATTGGTCGAGCAGGGAATAAAAGCTGAACATTTTACCGTCGATCGAGTTCTCGATAGGAAGTATCACAAACTCGCAAACGTCGGAAGCCACCGCGTCGCAACAATCCTCAAAGCTTGAATAAGAGATAGGCGTGGGTTGCGATATAGCGGAGGAAAAGAGCTTATACGCCGCTTCGTTATAAAGATTTTTAACGAAGGCTGTTTTTCCGCGCGAGCCCTTGGGCACGGAGAAGTCTGCATCTATAATGGAGAGAGCGTCAGCAAACGCCGCCCCCGCCGTCTTACGCACGGCTCGGCAAAAACAGATCTTATCCGAAAGGGAAAGCCCGTCTGTCTCCCTGCAAAACATCAAATAAAGGTTCAGTATATCCGTATACGAGGGGCTTTGCGGTATCTGTTCGGAAAGCATAGCAATAAGTATGCTTTTTTGCTCGGATATAAGACCTGAGCGCTCGGAGAGATCGCTTATGTCTTTAAGTATTATATCGTTTGAGCTGTGCATAGGCTATTGCTCCTGTGTTTTACGTGTCTGAATTTTCGTTTTCCTCATCGGCGTTCGGCTCGGCATTATTTTTCTCTTCTGCCTTAACGTCCTTTTTGGAGGATCTTTTGAATATTTTTGATATTCCGTGAGAAATAGATCTGGCGATCCTCTCTCCAACCTTTTCGTGGTGCTCGTGCGGGTCTACCAGCGAATAAGCGGGGTAGTAATCGTCGGTCTTGGTGGGGCGTCCCTTTGCCTTGAGCTTTGTTTCGATAAACTCATTTGCAAGTATCGTAATTACCGCAAATATCGGTACGCCGAGCACCATTCCAATAACGCCGAAGCAATCACCCATTACAAGGATCGCCACGATAACGCCCAGCGAGCTGATACCCGTTGAGTTTCCAAGAATTCTGGGGGCGAAGATGTTTCCGTCGAGCTGCTGTATTACAAGGATTATTATAATGAAGACCAAAGCCTTGTAGGGGTTTGCGATAAAGATAATTATTGCCGAGGGAATAGCGCCCAGGAACGGACCGAATACGGGTATGATATCGGTTATTCCTATTATCGTTGCGATAAGCAGGGGATAGGGAATGTTGAATATGAGAAGAGCGATATAGGTGACTATACCTATTACGGTCGAGTTGAATATTTTGCCTATAAAGAAGTTGCCAAAGGTCCTGTTAGCTATTCTCACGTATCTGAGAAGCATAGTTCTGGTCTTATCCTTGAAGAGCGCCTCGACGATACGGCGCATCTGCGCGTGCAGACGTTCTTTGGATATCAGTATATATATCGATATGAATATGCCGAGTATGGTGTTTTTCAGACCTACATACAAACCAAGTACAAAATCCTTTGCATAGTCGGAGATAAACTCAAAAATATTTCCCGAAGAGAGGAAGAAGGTCGTCAGCGCATTTATGATATTGTCTTTATTGACGTAGGTTTCGGGTGAGAATTTTCCTATAATATCGTTTACGATCTGTACCGTTTTCTCTACGTAAGAATCAAAATTCGACGAGAGGTCGCCCACGCTTTCGACAAGCTGAGGAATAAGCAACAAAAGGAATCCCGTTATAAAGAGGAGCGCTACAACGTATGTGAGCAGTATAGAAAGCCCTCTTTTAAGGGAATTGCTTTTAAGCTTTTTTAGTATTTTGAACTCAAAGAGCTTGAGCAGGGGGTTGAGCAGATAAGCTATGGCCGCACCGATAAGTATGGGGGCAATAACGCTCAATATCGCCTCGGCGAGGTTTGTTACCGCCGATATGTTTGCTACAAGATAGAGTACAATAGAGATTATGGCTAAGGTCACCCATAGCTTGTTCGTTTTTTTGTTATTATTTTGGGAATCCAAGACGATCCCTCCTCGTTTTGTTTTTCGACACTACGTCAATATATATTTTATTCTTTTTTTGCACTTAAGTCAATAGAAAAAGATGAAATACTTTCAAAATAAAGAGGATAGTGAAGAAAATCGGGAAAATACTTGAAAAGTCGGATAAAATATGTTAAAATCAAATCGTCTTTAATATGCTGAAAGGACTGTGATATGAAGGAGATAACGCTTCCGGCGTATGCTAAAATAAATCTTCACCTTGACGTGACGTCAAGGCTTGATAACGGATATCACGAGGTGAGCACGGTCATGCAGAGCGTGTCGCTTTGCGATGAGGTTACGGTCGGGCTCTGCGAGGACGGTGGGATATCCATAAGCTGTGACGTTGATTGGCTTCCCACGGACAGCAGAAATCTTGCTTGGAGAGCGGCGGATTTGTTTTTTGAACGTTGTGGCTTTAGAAAAGGGGTAAGAATTAAAATAGTTAAACGAATACCCGCGGCGGCAGGACTCGCAGGCGGAAGCACCGACGCGGCGGCAGTCCTCCTGGCGCTCAACGCGCTTTGCGGGTATCCCATTGATAGGGCAGAGCTGCTCGGACTTGCGGCAAAGCTTGGCGCTGACTTGCCGTTCTGCGTTGCGGGTGGAGTAAAATATGCCGATGGGTTTGGAGAAAAGCTCCACGCTTTCCCCAAAATTCCACATTGCTATTTAGTTATCGCCGTCGGGCGCGAGGGTGTGTCCACCCCGTGGGCGTATAAAATGCTCGACGAAAGATACGGCGGATTTGAAGATGACAGATACTTGCCAAGAAGTCTTTCGGGGCTTCGCTTGGCGGTGGAGCTTGGGGATATAGCCGAGCTTAGCAAAAATATCTACAACATATTTGAGAGCGTTATAGAGCCCGAAAGAGCCGAGGTGACGCATATAAAGCGGGAGCTTTTAGAGAGCGGCGCTGTGGGGGCTATGATGAGCGGAAGCGGCCCTTCGGTCTTTGGAATGTTTGAAAGCGAGAGCGACGCGCGCCGTGCGGCAGAGAGTCTCAGAGAAAAGGGGATAAGTGCCTTTGCGGCAGAGCCTGTGTATCCCGATACCGAATATTGTGACTTTGAAAAGGAGATATAAAATGGAACAGAAATCGTTTTCGGCAACCCTTAAGAGGGTTTTCACTATGGATAAAACGATATGCCGCGCGATAGCGTCGTGGGCATCGTTTGCTATGCTCAACCTCTTCGGAGAGGGAGATTATTTCCAGCTTGCCTACGCGCAGGAAACCTCTATAGTAAAAATGGTGCTTATCATAGCAATATTTTTTGGACTTTACAGCACCGTGTCATATCTTGTTGACGGATACCATACCGACAGCTGGTTTTTGATAACTGCGGCAACCGTCTGCTCGGCAACGTGGCTGTTTGATTATCAGGACTCGTCAAAAAGATTCCTCGTCACGATCGGTATCGTGGCGGTCTATCTGCTCTTCCTGTTTTATTTTGTACGTGTAAACGAGGACGTCATAAAAAAGTTCGAGCCAAATTCAAAGGTAACGCTCACCTTTGCGATCCTTTGCGGAGTAACGATGGCGGCTGTAGTTTCGGTGATAACCTGCCTCAGATACAGGACCTTCTCAACGCCCAACTTCGACTTTGGACTTTTCTGCAATATGTTTTACAATATGAAGGAAACGGGACTTCCTATGATCACGAGCGAAAGAGATAGACTGCTCTCTCACTTTGCCGTTCATATATCCCCCGCGTTTTATATACTTCTGCCGTTCTATTATATATTCCCCTCGCCGCTTACCTTGCAGATAGGACAGGCGGTGGTCTTGGCGAGCGGAGTTATACCCGTGTGGCTTCTCGCGAGACACTTTAAGTTCTCGGGCAAGATGACTATGGCGATAACGGCTATGTACGCCCTCTTTCCCGCGCTTAGCGGCGGATGCTTTTACGATATACACGAAAACTGCTTCTTAGCTCCTCTGCTTTTGTGGACATTTTATTTCTTCGAGCGCGAGAAGTATATCCCGATGTATATCTTTGCCGTTTCGGTATTGCTCGTTAAAGAGGACGCGGCTATATATCTGTTGATGTTTGCGCTCTTTGTTCTGCTGTCGAGAAAGAAGTATTTCCACGGCACTATACTCGCCACGCTTTCGGTATTCTACTTCGCACTTGCGACATATCTTCTCGTTGAGTTTGGCGACGGAGTGCTTACCAACCGCTTTGGAAATCTTATATTCAACCAAGATGAAGGACTTCTCGGTGCGGCAAAAACGGCGCTCTTTAACCCCGGCTATCTCGTCACTCAGCTCTTCACAACGGGCGGCGGTACGGGATTTGAGAAGATAGTTTATTTCCTGCAGATACTCTTGCCGCTTGGATTTTTGCCCTTCTGCACCAAGAAGACCTCAAGATGGATACTCTTAGCGCCGATACTTATCAGTATGGTGACCCACTATTCCTATCTTTACGATATAGGCTTCCAGTATCAGTTCGGAATAACGGCATTCTTTATATATGCTACTATGCTGAATATAGGGGAGCTGAAAGCGCCCACAAGGAATACCTTTGTAACGATAGGCATTGTGGCGTGTGTTGCGCTGTGGATAGCAACCGTTTCTCCCAAGTTCACCTACTATACACAGATATGGGAAGAGAACAAAGAAGAGTATCAGCATATGGATCAGGTGCTTGACACCATTCCCGAGGACGCGTCTGTGAACGTTTCTTCCTTCCTGTTGGCGCATATAGCTGACCGCGATACCGTATACGAGGTGGCGTATCATAACAACGTTGCTGACGTTGATTATGTGGTGCTTGACGCGAGATACAGCGGATATGAGAGCACCTACACCGCATATAAAGCGCAGGGCTATGAGGTCGAGCGCAGGGAAGCGGGAATAATCATACTCAAAAAGTGACAGTAAATAAAAATCCTAACGGGCGGTCGGCATCCACAGCTTCGGCTTACCTCACACTTAGCGGAACTTATTCGGGAACTGCCGAGTACGTAAAGGTAGGTACTGTAACGGTAACTATTGCAAAGGGTGAATAATTACAAATAATAGGGTTAGACACAATATAAAATCCCCACCGCCGAATAGCGCGATACTCTTAACGGAGTATCACGCAGTCAAATCCGTCTTCGACGGGTGAAATCCACCTGCGGTGGATGAAATCGCTATCGCGGTGAAATCCTGCTTCGCAGGGTTGAAGTTAGACGGATTTGATTTCATCCAAGGCTTGACCTTGGATTTCATCTGAACGAAGCGAAGATTTCATCGTTGCTGTGCAACGATTTCATTAAACCAACAGAAAAAGAGAGGACATTTCGGCTATTAACCGATTTGTTCTCTCTTTCTGCTTGTTATATGGGTTTGGGCTTAGCCCATTTGCGTTTGACTAGTCAAATGCGATGCTTGCACTTTTGTCAAAGTGTTAATTCTCCGCTAAGGACATCACACTATTCGGCGGTGGGTTTTATATAGTAGGTATCCAAGCCCGCGGCTTGGATAAAAAGATATTTTTTGTTTGGGTTTGAACTGACGCTATTTTTAGTGAAATATTTGCCTCACGGCAAATGTGAAATAATTTGCTTTGCAAATTGCGAAATTTGATGCGTCGCATCAAGTGAAATGAAATAAATCCACCCACGCCCGCAGGCATTTCACACGCGAAGCGTATTTCACGCACGAAGTGCATTTCACAAATCACGCAAGGGATTTATTTTGTTGAAAAAAACGACAGGCTTAAACCTGTCGTTTTTTCTGGTGACCCGTGGGAGAATCGAACTCCCGTTACCGCCGTGAAAGGGCGGTGTCTTAGCCGCTTGACCAACGGGCCTGGTAGCGGGAATTGGACTTGAACCCATGACCTACCGGGTATGAACCGGTTGCTCTAGCCAACTGAGCTATCCCGCCATTTTGTGCTGTCATCACACAGCGCTCGATCATTATACCACAATATTCAATCCTTGTCAACACCTTTTTTTAATATTTTTTTATTTTTTACAGGCGAAGAAAAATAATCCTCTGTGTCACTTTTAACCTCCTTATACATAAGGCAAATTATCACAACGTTTATAATCGTCATACCGCCTATAGCAAGGTCGGCAACGCCCCAAACGCTCTCCGAGCTTATTATTCCACCCATAAACGCAGATATTGCATATATCGCAATAAAAGTATTTTTTATTATTTTTTTATCACTCAGGTATCTGACCGATTCAATGCCGTAATGCGCCCAGCAGATTATCGTGGCAAAGCCAAAGCAGAGCACAGATATTCCTAAAAATATCGAGGCGTAATTTCCAAGCACGCTTGAATAGGCATCGATGGTCAGCATTATATAGCTGCCCCTGTATTTCAATCCGTCAAAATTTACTATCAGAACCAATGCGGTCATAGTGCATAGAATGATAGTATCTGTAAAAACCTCGAATATCCCCCAAAATCCCTGCTCGGGCGCGCTCTTTGCGTTTGACGAGGCGTGCGCGGCGGGAGCTGTGCCACAGCCCGCCTCATTTGAAACAAGTCCCCTCATCGTGCCAAAGCGCAGAGCGCGGGAGAGCAGAAAGCCAACTATTCCGCCTGTTGCCGACTCGGGTGAGAGTGCGTCGTTTATTATCAGCATAAAAGCATCACCGAGCGCATCTCGGCGGATAATGAGGACAGCAAGGGATATCACAATATATCCGAGGGTCATCAGCGGCACGAGTATCTCTGTAAACCGCGCCATTACCTCCGTACCTCGGTTTACGATTATAAAACATAGCAGGCAGAGCAGAGCGCCGCACAGTACGGGAGATACTCCAAAAACTCCCTCCATTGATTCCGAAATGGCATTTGCCTGCATCATACTGCCCATACTGAGGGCGTTGAGTATGCAGAGTAAGGCAAACACCGCAGCTATCGCTTTTCCTATCCGCGGCAGGGAATGAGACACAAAAAAGTCCTTTATGTAGTACATCGCCGCGCCGTGGGGCTTGCCGTCCTCCTCGTATTTTCTGTGTCGCATAGCCAGGACTATCTCGGCGTATTTGAGGAGCATAGCGCATAGCGCGCTTACCCACATCCAGAAGACCGAGCCGAATCCACCAAGCATTACCGCCGCGGCAACGCCGACTATATTGCCCACGCCAAGCGTACCCGCAAGCGCGAGAGTGACTGCCCTGAATGGCGAAATACCGCCCTCGGGACTCTTTTTTGTAAAGACCCGCAGTATCTGCGGAAGCCTTGTTATATGAAAGCATTTCAGAACAAAAGCAAAGAAGATCCCCGCCAATATCAGCATAACAGGAACGGCTGTTCCGAAAATATATTTGTTTATGAATTCCATAGCGTTTCCTAAATGTTAAATAAATGTTAAATATGGAAAAAGTACTTGATTTTTCTAAAAAAAAGTGTAAAATATCTTTAGGTTTAGCACTCAAAAGATTTGAGTGCCAACCGATGAATTACAGTTTATAATAAATATTATTATAGGGAGGAACAAAAAATGACTATTAAACCATTGGCTGACAGAGTTGTGGTTAAGCTCGTAGAGGCAGAGGAGAAGACCAAGAGCGGTCTTATTCTTACAGCAGCTTCTCAGGAGAAGCCTCAGGTGGCTGAGGTCATAGCAGTAGGACCGGGCGGTCTTGTTGACGGTAAGGAGGTCGTTATGACCGTTAAGGTAGGCGACAAGGTAATAACATCTAAGTACGCGGGAACTGAAGTTAAGGCAGACGGCGTTGAGTACAATATAGTACGCCAGAGCGATATTCTCGCTATCGTTGAATAATCTACATTTAATAATCTGAAAGGAAAACGATCACTATGGCAAAAGAAATTCTTTACGGAATTGAAGCAAGAAACGCACTTTGCAGAGGTGTTGATAAGCTTGCAAATACAGTTAAGATAACGCTCGGCCCTAAGGGAAGAAACGTTGTTCTTGACAAAAAATTCGGCTCTCCGCTGATCACTAACGACGGTGTTACCATCGCTAAGGAGATCGAGCTTGAGAATCAGGCTGAAAATATGGGCGCACAGCTCGTAAAAGAGGTCGCTACAAAGACAAACGACGCGGCAGGTGACGGTACGACTACCGCAACCCTTCTCGCACAGGCATTTGTACGTGAGGGTATGAAGAACGTTACCGCGGGAGCTAATCCTATGGTAGTTCGCAAGGGTATCAAGAAGGCTGTTGATAAGGCTGTAGATACTCTCGTTGCAAACTCCAAGAAGGTCAACGGAAGCGACGATATCGCGCGCGTTGGTACTATCTCCGCAGGTGACGAGGTCATCGGTCAGCTTATCGCTGATGCTATGGATAAGGTATCCTCTGACGGCGTTATCACGGTTGAGGAGTCCAAGTCTGCGGACACCTATTCTGAGGTAGTAGAGGGAATGCAGTTCGACCGCGGATATCTCTCGCCCTACATGGCGACCGATATGGATAAGATGGAGGCTGTTCTTGACGACGCTCTTATCCTTATAACCGATAAGAAGATATCTAACATTCAGGAGGTCCTCCCCGTTCTTGAGCAGGTAGTTCAGGCGGGTAGAAAGCTTATAATCATTGCAGAGGACGTTGAGGGTGAGGCTCTTACTACTCTCGTTCTTAACAAGCTCCGCGGAACATTCGTTTGCGTAGCTGTAAAAGCTCCCGGATTTGGCGACAGAAGAAAAGAGATGCTTCGCGACATCGCGATACTCACAGGCGGTGAGGTCATCTCCTCTGAGATAGGACTTGAGCTGAAGGACGCAACCCTTGCTCAGCTCGGACACGCAAGACAGGTAAAGGTAAATAAGGAAACAACTATAATCGTTGGCGGCGCAGGCTCGGCTGACGAGATAAAGGCAAGAATAAATCAGATAAAGGCTGCTATCGAGGCTACAACCTCCGATTTCGACCGAGAGAAGCTTCAGGAAAGACTTGCAAAGCTCGCAGGCGGTGTTGCAGTTATCAAGGTTGGCGCTGCTACCGAGGCAGAGATGAAGGAGAAGAAGCTCCGTATCGAGGATGCTCTCAACGCAACCAAGGCTGCTGTTGAAGAGGGTATCGTTGCGGGAGGCGGAACTGCATACCTCAACGTTATAGGTGAGGTTGAAAAGCTTCTTGACACCGTTGAGGGTGATGAGAAGACAGGTGTAAGAATAGTTCTCAAAGCTCTTGAAGAGCCCGTACGTCAGATCGCGGCTAACGCAGGCTTTGACGGCGGCGTTATCGTAAACGAGATAATGAGAAGCGGCAAGGTAGGCTACGGCTTTGACGCTTACAATGAAGTTTACTGTGATATGATGGCGGCAGGAATCGTCGATCCTACAAAGGTAACACGTTCTGCGCTTCAGAACGCGGCATCTATTGCTTCTGTTATCCTTACAACAGAGTCTGTTGTTGCGGATAAGAAGGATCCAGCGGCAGAGGCAGCTGCGAATGCGGCTATGGCAGGCGGCGGAATGGGCGGCATGTATTAATAGAGACTGATTCATTCAGCGCAGACCAAAAACACACAAAAAAATAAAAAAGAACCGCTTTTACTATCTTAATTGATAGTAAGGGCGGTTTTTAATGTAGAAATTCTTACAACATTGGCACTCTGAATTTCAGAGTGCCAATACTTTTGTTTTGTTTGTGTGACTAAGTCACAGAATGACAGAATAAAAAATGGTAAAATATAAACGTAAAGAAAAATACATCAAAAGGAGATATGAAAATGTCAGTTATAAAAGTAGGTAAAAATAATTTTGATTCTGTTAAGAATAGCGATAAGCCCGTGCTTCTTGATTTTTACGCCGATTGGTGCGGTCCTTGCCGAATGCTTGCCCCTATGATAGACGAGATAGCAAGGGAAAGGGAAGACGTGATCGTGGCAAAAATAAACGTTGACGAGGAGCAGGAGCTTGCGAGTGAATTTGGAATATTCAGTATCCCCTCGCTCGTTGTGATGAAGAACGGCAAGATAGTTGACCAGTCGGTGGGGGCAAAGCCTAAGGCGCAGATACTTGCTATGTTAGATCGTTAATTCGCGCAAACGTTTTTTATCAAGTATCTTGATACCCTCGCTTCTTGATGAGGATATGATGCCCTCAGAGGCAAAATATTTTAGCATTCTCGATATGACCTCACGGGCAGAGCCCATGTATCGGGCTATCTGCTCGTGGGTCAGCTTTACGGTGTCAGAACCGTTTTTAGCCGTTTCGTCGAGCAGAAAGATAGCAAGGCGTTTATCCATACTCATAAAGAGTATCTGCTGCATTACCCACATAACGTCGGAGAAGCGGCTGACCGCCACCTCAAGCGCAAAGATCTTAGCCTCGGGTAAACGCAAAGAAAGGTCCTCGTAAGCACAGCTTCCCACGACCACACATTCGCTGTCCTCGTCCGAGTCGATGAAGACGTCAAAGGTTATAGTCTGGAGTACACAGGAAGCCGAGAGTATGCAGATGTCACCGGGGAAAAGTCGGTAAAGCGTTACTTCCTTTCCGTCCTCGGAGAGAAGATAGAGACGCAGAGAGCCCGATTTTATAAGTATTATTCCCGTACATTCATTTCCGTCGTGGATGTTGGTGCCTTTCTTAAAGGAAACGCTGTGCGAGGAACGAATAAAGGTCTCCCTATCCGCGCTTGACATCTGAGCCCAGAAAGGAAAGCTTTTTTCGAATAATTCTATTAATTCTTTGTCGTTCATTTTGTCACCCCCAGGCAGAATTGAATACAAGGCTATTATACCATATAGAAAAAATAATTCAACAATTTAATAATAAAAAATGTGACTAAGTCACTGTAATTTTCAAAAAAATGTGATATAATGTAATCACAATAAAATTTCGGAGGACTATTACAATGTGTGACAACAAGATCTATTTTTGCGAGACCTGCGGAAACGTTATAGAAATGATACGCGAGTCGGGCGTACCCGTTATGTGTTGCGGTAAAAAGATGACCAAGCTCGAGAGCTGTGAGGCAGAAGAAGAGGTAAAGGTCTGTGACCTCAAACCCGTGAACACACATACGAGCGAGAATTACAAGATATGTAACTGCAATAACGTTACTTATTTTGATATCCTTGACGCAATACATAAGCATAGCAGCGTAGACGGCTTGCTTGAGGTCTTTGAGGACGTAAAGAATACAACACACTGCACCACGGGTTGCGGCGGTTGCTATGACAGAGTTATACAGGTTATTTCAGATATTATGATGAATGGAGAAAGACAATGATGAATGCAACAGTACATAAGCTTTTAAACGAACAGATCAACAAGGAATTTTACTCGGCGTATCTGTATCTTGATTTTTCAAATTACTTCAAGGCAAGAGGACTTGACGGATTTGCGAATTGGTATATGATACAGGCTCAAGAGGAGCGCGACCACGCGATGCTCTTTTATCAGTATCTTCAGAACGAAAATCAGATCGTAACTCTTGAGGCGATAGGGAAGCCTGACAAGGTGTTCGAGTGTGATATGGACGTGCTGAAGGCAGGACTTGCGCACGAAGAGTATGTAACCTCGCTTATCAACGATATCTATGCGGCTGCGTACGATGTAAAGGATTTTCGTACAATGCAATTTCTCGATTGGTTTGTGAAGGAGCAGGGGGAAGAGGAGACCAACGCTAACGATCTTATAACGAAGATGGAGCTGTTCGGATCTGATCCCAAGAGCCTTTATATGCTTAATCAAGAGCTTGCGGCGCGTATTTACAGTGCTCCCTCGTTGGTGCTTTAACATAAATAATAAAATAGGGCTGAATTATTTCAGCCCTGTTTTATTATATAAAAAGAACCCGCTTCGCTATTACCCGATAGCATAGCGGGTTCTAAAACAGAATTTAGACAATTCTGTTTTTATATTGTGGCTTTTGAGCCACGTAAAAGCAACCGTCGGAGAACCACTTCACAACGCCCACTTTTAAACAAAAGTTGGTCGAGCATAAGCGGCAAAAGGGAACCGCGATAAAAACAATTATCTTATAAATTGTCTTTATATACTCAGGGAAGAACCCTGACTACGTTTGTATTATATCACAAATCATACGATAAGTCAACAGAAAAACAGCTTTTTTTCAAAAATTGTGGATATTGGAAAAATATTAGTTTTGTTTTTTCAAATTTGTGTAAAAGGACACTAATTTAATAAGTCTATATCAAGAATTTATATTTTAAATGAAAAAGGGCTGAATCGATCAGCCCTTTTATTTTCATATAAATTCTTATTCGGTAACAAGCTCTTCTTCCTCGGAAGGCTCGGTTATCTTTATCTCCAAGAGCGAAACACGGTTGTTATCGGTTTCCACTACTGTTACGTGGAGCTTATCAAACTCAAAGCTATCGCCAACCTCGGGTATTTTTTCAAGCTGCTCGGATACCCAACCGCCGAGCGATACCGACTGCGACTCTGCCACAAGCTCAAACTGCTCACAGAAGTCCTCAAAATTCATCATTCCTTCAACCTTAAACGTGCCGTCGTCTATCTCTGTAAATTCTTCGACTACCTCGTCGTGCTCATCCCAGATATCGCCAACCAGCTCTTCAAGGATATCTTCCATTGTAACTATTCCGTAAGTTCCGCCGTATTCGTCAAGTATGACCGCTACGTGTGACTTGTTCTGCTGAAGTCTGCGGAGCAGGTCATCTATCTTTTCGTTCTTAAGCGCAAATACGGGCGGGGTCATGATATCCTTTACCGGTTCTCTCGTTATTGCCGTTTCGCGATAGAAGTCCTTTTGGTGGATAACACCAACTATCTTATCGACGGTGTCTTCGTATACGAGAAGTCTTGAAAATTTAGATTCCGAGAAGACGTGCGCTATCTCCTTTTTATCGGCATCTATCGGAACAGCCTCAAGGTCTACTCGGTGTGTAAGTATGTCCTCGGCGCAGAGCTCGGAGAACTCGATGGCGTTGTGAAGCAGCTCGCTCTCCTCCTCGTCGATACCGCCGTCCTGCTGTACCTCCTCAACTATCATAAGCAGTTCCTCCTGCGACATAGCAGCCTGCTTATCGCCCTTGAAAAGCTTGGAGATAAGCTTTTTGAGAGCCGAGAGAAGGAAGGATACGGGAGTGAATATAACGATAAATATACGTATGAGAGGCGCGGAGAAGATAGCGAATGCCTCGGGGAAGTCTTTTGCAATTCCCTTGGGGCAGACCTCACCGAAGATGAGGACTACTACGGTTATCACCGCGGTAGATACCGTTGCGCCGATATCACCGCCGAGAAGGTGTACGAAAAGTATAGTGCCGAGTGAAGCAACAGCTATGTTAACTATGTTATTTCCTATAAGAATGGTTGATATAAGCTTATCGTAATTTTCCGAAAGACGCAGGGCAAGAGCCGCTTTTTTATTGGTTTCGGCCAAGACCTTCATTCTCGTTTTGCTCATAGAGGAGAAAGCCGTTTCGGTAGCCGAAAAGTAGGCAGACATAAGTACGAGTACCGCCATTACGGCGATATATAAGGGGATGTTCATAGAATAAAATAAAACTCCTTCAATTTTTTATAAATAATATTTTCAAGCACAAAAAGGTATATCCGAATACACTTTCCGGATATACCTCTAATATATAAAAGCAATATAATTGTTACAGTTATCGTCCTCGCAACTGTCCGCGTCCATTAGAACTATCGACCTCCTTAAAAATGTATTTTATATATTATACACTATCTATCAGAAAAAATCAATAGTTTTATAAAAATATTTCGGGCGTTCTCGCTGAACGCCCGAAAAACTATGGAATTAAAGCTCAAGCTTCATGTCGCCTGTCTTTACCCAGCCCATTTTACGGAGTATCTCGTTGAATATGAACGAGAGGACGGCGGGGAGAACAAAGCAAACGAGGATAAGACCTATCCAGTTCAGTGCAGATACCTCATAAGGATATGCGTTCTCGGGTGAATACCAGCCAAGTATCATGCCGATAGGGCCGAGAAGACCGCAAGTTCCCATTCCCGAATTGATAGCCGCGCCGTACATTTTGAGGTCAAACACACAGACAGCAAGAGGGCCTGTTATTGCCGATGCAAGCGTGGGCGCTATCCATATCTGCGGACGGCGAACGATGTTGGGCATCTGGAGCATACTTGTTCCAATACCCTGAGAGAGTATACCGTTCCACCGGTTCTCTCTGAAGCTGATGACGGCAAAGCCGACCATCTGGGCGCAACAGCCTGCAACGGCGGCAGCTCCCGCGATAGCCAATCCCTCGGGATTGACCGCTGCGGATGACGCGGCGTGCGCCGCGGCGCTTCCTGTGAGCACAAGCCCCGCGCAAATAGCGGCGCTGGATATCGGCAGAGTAAGCACCATACCGATAACCACAGAAACGATTATTCCGGTAACGAAGGGAGCTTGATAAGCCGCCCAGCCGATGAATTCGCTTATGTATCCCACAAGCGTTCCTATATGCGGCGCGACGAGAATAGAGAGCACTCCTCCAACGAAGACAGTTACAAAGGGAGTTACTATTATGTCTACCTTAGTCTTTTTAGATACGAGCATACCGACCTCTACCGCAACTATAGCGATAAAGAATACAGCCAAAGGTCCTCCCGCTCCGCCAAGAGCGTTTGCGGCATAGCCTACCGATGCGGCAGAGAAGACGACCAGAGGGTGGGCTTTGAGCGAATAAGCTATAGCGCCCGCCATTGCGGCGCCCGCCATCGCCTGAGCGTATCCACCGATAGTAGCCATAAATTCGAGTCTGGGGATCATACCCAGAGCCTTGAATATAGTTCCTATCAATAGGGAAGCGAAAAGTCCGAGAGCCATAGCTCCCATAGCGTCGATGAAATAACGGCGCAGGTATTTTTTGATGGTTTCCATTTTTTCATCTCCTTAGAAAAATTTGACTATAGTATAGCATAAACAAAGTTCATTTTCAATAGTCAAAACGGACACTTTTCGATAAAATAATCGAAGAGTGTCCGTTAATTTATATAAAAATTCGGGCAAATGAGTTCAAAACAAAGCAGAGCAGCATTCCTATTGCGGTGGGCAGAAGAGCGGCGAGAAGTGTCCAACGCATAGAGCCCGATTCCTTCTTTATGGTTATAAGCGTGGTGGAGCAGGGGAAGTGGCAGAGCATAAAGGTGATAACACACAGAGCGGTGAGAGCGCTCCAGCCGTTGGCGCGCAAAAGTCCGCCAAGCTCGGATAGTCCGCTATAGTCTATAAGACTGCCCGAAGCGGAATAAGCCATAAGTATTATGGGTATGACTATCTCGTTTGCGGGTAGGGCGAGGATAAATGCGAATAAAATGACTCCGTCAAGTCCCAAAAGTCTGCCGAGGGGATCGAGAAAGTCGGTACAGTAGAGAAGTATGCTCTTATCTGCTATGAAGATGTTGGCGAGAAGCCAGATAATAAGTCCCGCGGGAGCGGCGACCGAGGCGGCTCTGCCCAGAACACAGAGTGTCCTGTCGAATATCGACCTGACTATCACCTTTCCCACCTGCGGAGCGCGGTAGGGCGGAAGCTCCAGGGTGAAGGAAGAGGGTGTACCCTTAAGAAGTGTAAGAGAGAGGAGCTTTGAGCACAAAAAGGTGATAAGTATACCAAATATTATCACCGCCGCAAGTATGAGCGAGGATATCATCGAGCCCCAAAATCCGCTCAAAGTCACGAAAAATATAGATATCAGCGCGATTATCGTTGGAAACCTACCGTTGCAGGGTACGAATACATTGGTCAGCATAGCTATAAGACGCTCACGCTTCGAGTCGATTATCCTGCACCCCACAACTCCCGCCGCGTTGCAGCCAAATCCCATGCACATTGTAAGCGCTTGCTTTCCGCAGGCATCGCATTTTTTGAAGCATCTGTCAAGATTGAAGGCTATACGCGGCAGATATCCAAGGTCTTCAAGCAGAGTGAAGAGAGGGAAGAATATAGCCATAGGCGGAAGCATCACCGCCACGACCCAAGCAAGTGTGCGCCAGACACCAAGCACCAAAAGCTCGGTCAGCCACACAGGAGCACCTATGGATACCATAAGCTCAAGCAATCTGTCCTGAATGTAAAAAAGACCTTTTGACAAAAGCGCGGACGGGTAATTTGCCCCCTGTATGGTTATCCAGAATATCACCGCGAGCATAATGAACATAATGGGGAAGGCGGTGAATTTTCCTGTCAGTATTTTGTCTATCCTTCTGTCGCGAAGCTCTCTTTTTTTATGCTCACGCATAACACATTCGCGGCATATCTCCTCGGCTATTTTTGGAATGGGCGTTTCGCTATCGCGCGGCTGCGACGAAAATTCGATATTTTTACATTCGGCAAAAAGCCGCGCGGCATCATTTATCCCCCTTTTGCTCCTTGCCGACATACAAACTATGGGTACGCCCAGAAGCTCTCCGAGCCGCTCTGTATCTATTCGTATCCCTTTTTTTTGCGCCTCGTCCATAAGATTTATACACAGTATAACCGATGAGGTTATTTGCAGGGTCTGGAGAACGAGTATAAGATTTCGCTCAAGACAGGTAGCATCGCAAACTATCGCAACAGAGTCCGGAATGCCCGAGCAGATAAAATCTCTCGCCACGGCTTCCTCGGACGAATGTGGATTGAGGGAATATGTACCCGGAAGATCGACGATCCTGAGCTCCCTCTCGCCGTATCGGCATATGCCCTCGGCGCAACCTACCGTCTTTCCGCTCCAGTTTCCCGTGTGCTGACGCATACCCGTAAGCTCGTTGAAAAGGGTGCTTTTTCCCACGTTCGGATTTCCCGCAAGGGCGATTATTATCTCGTCCTCGTTCATTCTTGCGATGCCGTCATCGGTGTTCGCCGCGCCTTTACCTGTCGATCTATACGTCAGTCCCATAACAAACTCCAATCTTTGCCGCGTCCTCGCGGCGAATGGCTATCAGCGCATCTCTTATAAGATACGCGGCGGGGTCGCCCAGAGGGCTTATCATAAGGCATACTATCTCTGTTCCGGGGATTATCCCAAGGTCTTCAAATCTCTGTATTATCTCGCCATCTCCCAAAAGAGATGTGACCGTTGCCCTCTGGTGGGGTTTGAGGGTGTCGAGTGAGGTGTTATTTATCATAAACAAACTCCGTTTGATAGTTTTCTCAATATCAAAATATGAGGGCTGTCGGAATATGGTGAATTTTGAGTGCTTATATTTATAGCTCGATATTGAAAAATGCAGCGAAACGTGTTATAATGACCTCGAAAAAATACGGGGGTGGATATATGTACTCTAAGAAATTTATTTTGGAACAGCTCGCGTCGCTCGGCGCGCCGCAAAACAGCGTGGTGCTGGTGCACTCCTCGCTCCGTGCTGTTGGCGAAACAGAGGGAAGAGCAGAGGGTCTGCTTGACGCCTTGATAGAATATTTCACCGCCGACGGCGGACTTCTCTGTATTCCGTCGCATACCTGGCATAAGCTTGGCAGTAGCGAGATAACGCTTGATATGACTAAAAACGAGTGCTGTGTGGGAACGCTTGGAAAGATAGCCGCGCTTGACCCAAGGGGAGTGAGAACGGCTAATCCCTCTCACTCTATGGTCGTGTTCGGCGATAGCGCGCGTGTGGCGGAGTTTGCCGCAGGAGAGGAAGATCATATCACCTACACCTCGCCTAAGAGCTGTTACGGAAAGATATACGATAATGACGGATATATCCTGCTCGTTGGCGTTGGACAGGACAAGAACACATTTATGCACTGTGTTGAGGAAATGATGGGTATAGATAACCGCATAGCCCCAAAAAGCAAAATGCTGTCTATAAAATATAAGAACGGAGATGTAGTAACAAGAGAGGTATACTCCTTCAATGAAAAGCTCAACGGCGATGTTTCTGTGTATTTCCCGAAATACGAGGCGGCGTTCAGACATCACGGCTGCATAACAGACGGACACATCGGAGCAGCGCACGTTCAGCTTTGCAGCGCCCGTGGGATAAAGCGAGTGATGGAGTTGGTACGCGAGAGAAGCGGCGGCATCGAGCTTCTGCACGACGACACACCGCTTAAAGAAGAGTGGTACACGCTTGAATAAGATTATATAAGCCTTCCTCCGAGAGGAAGGGGGACCGCATAGCGGTGGAAGGAGCCCACGTAACATTGAATTTAGGTTAATTTCATTGTAACGCGTTCTCCTTCAGTCGCTTCGCGACAGCTCCCTCCTGGAGGGAGCCTTTTATTAGTTCTAAATATCGTTATGTAGTATAATAAAAATTGGAGCTCGGTCGCGCGTTTTAATTGCGACAAGCTCCAATTTTTGTTTTAATATCAGCTTTCGAGCTGTTTGCCGAGGAATCCCGCGGCGGTAAGCACGAGCTTTGATTCAATGTCAGTACCAAGCGCTTCGGTCTTTTTATCGGTAGAGTTTTCTAAGAGAGAAGCGACACAGCCTATAACGTCGCCCTCGCTGATGATAGGCATAGCGCAGCTTACAAAATGCTTTCCACCGTCGGATATAACGGGGAGCTTTTCGCCGCCCTCGCGCCACACGTATATATTACGGCTCTCAATAATATTTTCCACCGCATCCGAGAGCTGCTTGTCGTTATATTCCTTTTTTGATACGCCCGCGCAGGCGATGACTGCATCTCTGTCGGTAATTATGACCGACATATTGCAGGACTTATAAAGAGTTTCGGCGTATTGCGCCGCAAAGGACGCGAGCTCGCCTATGGGAGAATATTTTTTAAAAATGACCTCTCCCTCTCTGTCGGTGTATATCTCGAGGGGATC